>DASZXN010000323.1:0-15684 GCA_035545875.1 Phototrophicaceae bacterium | reverse complement strand
GACCGCGATATTGTGGACTCCGTAGGGGCACGACATGTCGGGCCCCTACACATTGATCCGCTCGCGGATTATCACCGCATGTTGACGTGGGCGATGATGGCGCTGCTCGGCGCGATCTTCCTCGCCGCGCTGCCGTCCTTCGCGCAGGCAGCGACTCAACCGGTCACCTTCGACCAGATCAACAAGATCGCGCACGAACTGTACTGCCCGGTCTGCCCGAACGAGACGCTCGACGTGTGCCAGACGCAGGCCTGCGCCCAGTGGCGCGCTGAAATTGGCGATCAACTGGCGCAGGGGCAGAGCGAGCAGCAGATCATCGACAGCTTTGTCAAGCGCTACGGGGATCGCGTTTTGGGCACGCCGCAAGACCCGACGCTGCGCACCTTATCACTGGCGACACCGTTTCTGATAGCCGGATTGGGCTTATTGATCGGCGTCTACACCTTTTTACGCTGGCGGGGACGACCGCGCTCCGAACTCGCGCCGTCCCCTGCGCCATCGCCGGGCAGCGAAGCCTACCGCGATCAACTGGAACAGGATTTAAGAGATTAAGCGAATCTGTAGGGGCGGGTTTTAAACCCGCCCTTATCTGGGAATCACCCGCGTATCAACGGGTTGAATCGCCCGATGTCCCTGTCTCGGTGATGGGATCGGGCAGCAAGGCAAAATACGAATGACCGACATCGACATTCTACAGCAGCTTGAGCAGGACGAGCCGCCGCCTCGACACGGCTTGAGTCTGGCGGCCTACGTCCTGCTGATCGGCGTGACGCTGACTGTGCTGGTCATGGGGATCGCGCTGGTGCGCCAGCAGCAGGGTCGCCCGACCGCTGGCCCCGCCCCGGATTTCTCGCTCCAGACCTTCGACGGCAGCACCTTTCATCTGGCCGCCGAAAAGGGCAAGGTCGTCGTGATCAACTTCTGGGCAAGCTGGTGCGAGCCGTGCAAAGAGGAAGCCCCGGCGCTCGAATCGCTCTACGAGCAGTACCAAGATAAGGGCGTAGAGTTCCTCGGCGTCACCTACGCTGACGATCCCAAAGATTCGCAGGCGTTCATGCAGCAGTACGGCATGACTTACCCGGTCGCGGAGGATGGTCACTCGGATGTCAGCAAGGGACTGTATCGTATTCAGGGTGTGCCGGAAACCTTCGTGATCGACAAGCAGGGCAACATTCAGAGCTTCTTTTATTCGGTTTCCGACGATACCACCTCTGACCCGGCGGATTACGTCGTCTCCAAAGGCGATCTGGCGAAGCTGATCGACCAACTGCTCGCGCAATCATGAGTATTCAAGGTCTGCTGTTCGCGCTGCTGCTCGCCCTGTTCCTGCTCGCCTGGATCATCCTACCGCTGTTCCAGCGCGAAGCGCCGCCATCACAGGAAGACCCGCTGCTTGACAAGCAGCGCGAACGCCTGCTTGTCTACTATGAGCGCGTCCTGCGCAATATCCGCGACCTCGACGAAGATCACGCGCTCGGCAAGCTGGATGAAGCCGAGTACACCCGTGAGCGCACGGACTGGTCAGAGCGCGGCGTGCAGGTGCTTCAGGCGCTCGATACGCTCAAGGAGCGCGAGGTAATCGCGCCAACGCCCGCCGAGGATACCGCCGTCGATCACGCGATTGACGACGCGATTGAGGCCGCCATTCGCCGCTACCGCCAACGGAATCCGCAATGAATCTACGCAAGTTAACCTCACCACGCTCCACAAGCAAGCCAATACCGCGTTTGCTTTTCTCCCCCTCTCTGAATTCGGAGAGAGGGTCGAGCGGTGGACTCAAGCAGGCGTTGGTGGTGAGATTTCTGTTGCTCCTCGCCGCTGGTCTGGTTCTGGCGGGCTGCGGCGGTCTCGCCGGAGAACCGCGCATCGTCTCATCGCTGCCGCCTGCGACGCCCGCGCCAACGGACGTGGGTCACCCGCTCACGCCGCCGGACATCGCGGCGGGCGCGGCGTTGTTCGCGCAGAACTGCGTGCAGTGTCACGGCGCGGCGGGCAAAGGCGACGGCACGCTGGTGCAGAGCGGGCAGGTCAAAGCGCCGCCCGATTTCACTAACCCCGCGACGATGGGCGGTCAGCGCCCGGACGAGTGGTTCACCACGATCACCAACGGCAACGTCGCCGCGCTGATGCCGCCCTGGGGCAACGCGCTCAGTGAGGAGCAGCGCTGGGACGTGGCTTATTACACCTACACGCTCGCGGAGACACAGCAGCAAATCGCGCAGGGGAAGCAGGTGTTCACGACGGACTGCGCCGTGTGCGACACCAGCGCTTTCACCGACCTGAGTAAGCTGGCGACGACCAGTCAGGATGCGCTGGTGCAGCAGATCGCGCAGATGACGCCGTTCAAGTCCCTGAGCGCCGCCGATCAGCAGGTGGTCGCGGCCTACGTGCGCACGCTCGCGCTCGCCAACGCCGATCACATCGGCGCGGCACAGGCGACCGTGCCAGTGCCGAACGCCACCGAGGAAGTGGGCGCGCTTCAAGCGCCAAACAGCACCGCTGAAGTCGGCAGCGCCGCCTCGACCAGCGTCGCTGCGCCGAATATCACCAGCGTCAACGTCGTCGGCAAAGTGACCAACGGCACGGCAGGCAGTACGATTCCCGCCGATCTCAAGCTGACGCTGTTCACTTTCGACGCGAATCTGGCGCAGAAGCAGTACGCCGCCACTGCCAGCGCCGATGGCAGCTTCACGTTCAGCAGCGTTCCCTTCGACCCGAACAGCACCTACGTCGCTACGACCAGCTATCGCAATCAGGTCTTTGCCAGCGCGCTCCTGAGCGGCGACGCGCTCGCCGCCGATGCTGCTGACGGCACGCTCAATCTGCCGATCACGATCTACGAATTGACCGAAGACTCGGACGTAGTGCAGATCAGCGGGCTGGTAACGCAGGTCAGCGTCGTTGGCGACAGTATGCAGGTCGCGCAGGTGTTCAACTTCACCAACACGTCCGACCGCGCCTTTATCACTTCGCAGACGGCCAGCAACGGCGAACCCGTTTCGCTGCTGATCACACTGCCGCCCGGTGCGGTGATCGCGGGCTTCACAGGCAGCGATCAGAATCGCTACATCGTCGATCAGGATCACGGCACGGTTTTCGACACCCTGCCCGTGCTGCCCAAAGAGCAGCACATTGTTCAGCTTGTTTACCTCATTCCCTACAGCAGCAACGACGCGATCATTGAGCAGCAGTTGAATTACGTGCTCAACGGGCAGGTGCGCCTGCTGGTCAGCCCGACCAACATGCAGGTGACGAGCCAGCAGCTTCCACCGATGGGCGCGCAGACGGTCGGCGACACGAGCTACCAGAGCTACGGCGGCCAGGTGAACCTCGCGGCCAGCGACGTGATCCGCTACGAGATCAGCGGCACGGGGCTGGCGACGGCGGTCAACCCGAATACGAGCTTCGTCTCGGCCAACAACCTGCTGCCGCTGCTCGTCGGCGCGATGATCCTGATCGCGCTGCTGGGTGGCGGCATTTACGTCGTCACGTCGCGCAACCGTTCCGGCGATCAGCAGGTGATCAACATTCTGGTGCGTCAGATCGCCGAACTGGACGCTGATCACGACGCGGGGAAAATCGCGGATACAGCTTACGAGCAGCAGCGCGCGGCGCTCAAGGCGCGGCTCACCTCCCTCATGGAGCGAAAGAAGCAGTAGAATAACGTCAGTAATGGATGAACCGCAGCAGAAACACTTTTCCCTTGTAGGGACGAGATATGCCGCGCCCGTGTTGGTATGGGATAATGCCCTAAGATAACGATGAGGGTTGATTGGGGCTAGGGGGTAGGGGGACGCGCGTTGGACTGGCCCGCGCTCAATAATTACGTCGAGGGGTTTCAGAATCCCCGCCTATCATTTACTGATCCTGACCTGAAAAGCGGTGACGTGGCGCTGGATCGCTTCGGCATTCCCAAGCGGATCACGGGCAACTATGCCATCGTCTTTGAGGTCAGCAGCGGGCAGAAGAAATGGGCGGTGCGCTGCTTCAGCCGCAACGTTCCCGGCCAGGACTCGCGTTATCGCGGCGTCTCCAAACGTCTGAGCGAAGCCAGGCTCGACAGCACGGTCGGCTTCGAGTTTCTGACACAGGGGATTCGTCTCAAAGGGAGTTGGTATCCGCTCGTCAAAATGGAGTGGATTCAGGGCAGCGGCCTCGATTTCTACCTGCGCGATCATCTGTACAGCCCGGCGGCGCTGAAGAACCTGCTCGCAGGCTGGATCGCGCTGACGACCAGGCTGCGCGCTCAGGGCATCGCGCATGGCGACCTTCAGCACGGCAACATCATCATCAGCAACAGCGGCCAGTTGAAACTGATCGATTACGACGGCATGGTTATTGCCGAGAATATCGCGCAGACCAGCGATGAGATCGGTCAGCGCAACTATCAGCATCCCTCGCGCGTCAATAACAGCGGCGTAACCGCGCAGAACTACCTCAACATCGACAACTTCTCCAACTGGGTGATCGGCGTCTCGATAGCGCTGGTCTGCATCGATCCATCGCTCTGGAAAAGCACGCAGGCAGGCGACGAAAACCTGCTCTTTCGCGCCGCCGATTTCCAGCAGCCCTACCGCACCGAAACGTGGAAACTGCTGACCAGCCATTCCGAGCGCCGCGTCCGCGACCTGGCGCACCGCTTTGCCGAGGTTTGCCAGACGCCATTTTTTCTCGACGTGCCGCCGCTCGATCCGAGCATCAGCGACGCGGCGGTACGGATGGTCAGCGGCGCGCCCGGCTGGATCGCCGATCACGTGCAGGCGAGTCAGGTGGCGGGTCAAATCGACTTCCCGGACAAATTCGTCGTCTCCGTCCGTCGTGACATTCAGTCCGAGTTCAAAAACCTGCCCTGGCTGGAACGCTTGCGCTTCGGCCTTCAATGGCAGAATTACGTCCCGGAGTGCGTCAATCGTCACTATAATGATTTCGGCTTCGCCCAGAAAAAGCAGGGCGTGGAAAGCAAAATCAAGCAGTTAGAGACGCGCAAACACGCGCTGATGTATCGCATCTCGGCGCTTCAGCAGGAGATGAGCGCGATTGAGAAGCGGCAGCGCCGCGATCAGGACGCGCAGCAGGAAATCGCCAGCCTGAAATGGGAACTGGACGCGCTGCCCGCGTACCTCGCCGATTTGGATCGCCAGCAGCGCGAAGAAATTGCTACACGCATCGCCCTGTGGCTCAAACAGATCAGCCTCAAGCCGGGCGTGGTCGCGGGGATTGGCGGGGTGCGCGTCTCCCGATTGGCCGCGATTGGTATCCGCAGCGCCGCCGACATCATGTCCGCGAATCAGGCGCGCGCCCTCAACGCTCTGCGCGGGATTCACGGTGGTGTTCCCGCGAATGATTGGCAGCTCTTGATGGACTGGCGCGTCAGCCTCGAAAATGCCTGGAAGGGCAGCCCGCAAGCGTTGGTCGAGCGGCGGCAGATCGAGACGCGCTATGAGGATCAGCGCCAAAAGCTTCTCCGTGCGCAGGCCGACAAAAAGCAGCAGCTCGCCGCGCTCGAACGCGGATCATGGCTGAGTGCGCCCACGACCGGGGAGTACGTCAGGCAGCAAAAAGAGGTCGGCAGTCTCGAACGCGAACTCGGTCGCCTCGATGAACAACTGGCGCAGCGTTCGCTTGAATTATCGAAGTATTCCCGGCTGACTTCGCAAAATTTAATCGCGAAGATACTCGACATTTGAATGTTTATGAACTTTTCTCGCTCTGTAACCGCCCTCATCCCCTCCCCCTTCTCCCTCAGAGAGAAGGGGAAAAGCCAGTGGCTTTCCAAAGTCCCTCTCCCTCAGGGAGAGGGATTTAGGGGGAGGGCTAGGGTACAGAATAGACCCTAGAAAGACCCCATGCCGCCAATCGTTGAAACGCAAGCCTTGACCAAAGCCTATGGCTGGCAGCCCGTCCTGCGCAAGCTCGATCTGAGTATCGAGCGCGGCCAGTTCGTCGCGCTGCTCGGCCCCAACGGGAGCGGCAAATCGACCCTGCTGCGCCTGCTCACGGGGTTGAGCAAGCCGACCAGCGGTACGATCCGCGTGGGCGGCTGGGAACTGCCGCGCGAAGCCGCCGCCGTGCGCGCGCAGATTGGGCTGGTCAGCCATAAAGCGCTGCTCTACGAAAACCTGACCGCCCGCGAGAATCTGCTCTTTTTCTGCCGCCTGTACAACGTCAGCGACCCCGAAGACCACATCAAGCGTGGGTTGGAGCGCGTCGGTCTGACGCGGCGCGGTCACGATTTGGTGCGCACCTATTCGCGCGGGATGTTGCAGCGTCTGAGCATCGCCCGCGCCTTGATTCACGATCCACACGTGCTCTTGATGGACGAACCGTATACCGGGCTGGACGTGGATGCCGCTGCCACGCTCGACAATCTCATGCGCGATGCTCACAGCGAAGGCCACACCATTATCATGACGACACACGAACTGGATCGTGCCGCCACGCTGACCGAACGCGCCATTATTCTCTCGCGCGGCGTGATCGGCTACGACGCGCCGATGAGCGCCGACATCGCCGCGCGCTACTTCGAGATCACCGGGGCGGCCAGCGCGCAATGAGAACCTCGTTTTTCAGTACCGTCCTCTCGATTTTACGCAAGGATTTTCAGGCCGAACTGCGCAGCCGCGAACTGGTCGGCGCGATGGGCATGTTCGCCATCCTGAGCGTATTGGTGTTCAGCTTCGCGCTCGAACTCGACAAAAATGCCCGCACCGACTCGATCAGCGGCGTGCTGTGGGTGACGGTGGTCTTTTCGAGCATCCTCGGCCTCAACCGCAGCATGGCGATGGAGCGCGATCAGGGCAACCTCGATGCGCTGCTGATCGCCCCGGTCAGCCGCGCCGCGATCTACGTCGGCAAGCTGATCGGCAACTTCATTTTCACGATCATCATTGCGTTGATTCTGCTGCCGCTCATGACCATCCTGTATAATGTGCGTATCATCGATGGTTGGCTGGTGCTGGTGTTGATCATGGGCACGTTCGGCTTCACGACGCTCGGCACGCTGCTCGCCGCTATGACGGTGCAGACGCGCGCGCGCGAAGCTCTGCTGCCCATCGTCATGATGCCGGTCGTCCTGCCGCTGCTGCTTTCCGGCGTGCGCGCCTCGACCAGTATTCTCGGCAGCGCGCCGCAAAGCGACTGGGTTCAGTGGGTGCAGATCGTCGCCGTCCTCGACGTGATCTACTTCGTGATGTGCTTTCTGCTCTTTGAGTATGTGGTCGAGGAATAGGCAAAATGAGCAATCCGCACATAAGCAAAATCACGATTCATTTGGTAGATTTATGCAGATATGCTAAGATTTTCACAATCCCGTTAGGAACAGGAGAAATTCCATGAGCGCCGTCCGCTCAATGCCATCCCCGCTGCCCGCCGCGAAGCCCACCGTGCGACCTCGCCCGCGCCTGCTGACGATTCTGACCATCCTCACGCCGATTCTGATTGCGATTGGCGTTTATCAACTGCTCTACGTCGCAGGGGAGGACGTGATTCAGGGCGATGTGCAGCGCATTTTCTATCTGCACGTCTCGGCCTTCGCCGGGGCGTTCGTCGCCTTCGGCGCGACCGTGTTCGCCGGGCTTGCCTATCTGCGCACGCGCAATCCCAAATGGGATACGCTCGGTCTGGCGGGCGTCGAAGTTGGCCTGACGCTCGGCCTGATGAACCTCGTCACCGGTTCGATCTGGACCTACCCGACCTGGAATACCTGGTGGACGTGGGATCCGCGCCTCACGTCCGACGCGATTATGGTGCTGACCTACGTCGCCTATCTGATGCTCCGTCAGGGCATCGAGAACCCGGATACGCGCTATCGCTTCGCCTCGGTCTATGGCATTCTCGCCTTCTCGACCGCCATTATCACCTTCGTGATCACGCGCATTCGGCCTGACACCATTCACCCGGTCATCCTGTTCGGCAGTAACCCGAACGCCGAAGGCAGTTTTGGCCTCGACCCGAATATGGCGGCGATTTTCGGCTACAACATGACCGTCTGGAGCATTTTCGTGCCGCTAGTGCTGATCTGGTGGCGCATCCGTCTCGAAAATATCAACACGCGCGTGCAGGAACTTCGCGCGCACCTGCTGGAGAAATAAATGCTGCTGCTTGCCCTCGCCCAAACTGTTCCCGCGCCGCCGGACACGACCAACTTTCTCTGGCTCGCGCTCGGCGTGTTCTTCCTGATTCTCGTCGTCTTTCTGGCGACGATGGCGGTTCGTTCGCGCAACCTGCGCCGCGACGAAGCCCTGATCGAGCAGATGAATAACGAACAATAATCCGCTCATCGCTGCGTAGGGACGCGGTGCAACCTTCGGTTGCCTAGCGCCTCCGCTGATGGAATCTCGTAGGGTAACCTGTCAGGTTGCCCTTTTTAACGCCAGTTATGGATAACGATTTTGAGCGAAGCATTTGATCGTAGGGGCACGACATGTCGTGCCCCTACCAGGGAAAAACCAGTTCCTGCTGCGGCTTATCCATAATTCACGTTTTTGAGTTTCTTTCCTTTGCGTCGTGCGAAACTTCGTTTCGCCTGCGCCTTGGCGTTGAATCCTTGTCTTTTTGCGCCAATCCGCGCGGCGATTATACTTGCTCGTATGTGGAAACGACTGCTGCTGCCGATCCTTTTGCTGATAATCGCTGCCTGCCAATCGACTGCGCCGACCAGCACCGCGCCGACGCAGGTCGTCTTCCCGACCATGACTGCCGGAAGCGTGGTCGAAGGAGCGCTTCAGCCCGCTTTGGCCGTCCCGCTCGATGGCTCCGGCCTGGCGAACCCGGCGACGGCGATTGCGCTCGCCAATAAGCCGACGGCTACGCCTGACCTGCGTGCCTGCCCCGATCCGAGCAACTCGGTCACGCTCGACGCGACCGCTCCCGGCAGCGCGCAGGCCATGAACGACGCGATTGCCCGCTTCCTCTCGAATGGCGGCACGGTCGTCAACCTCGAAGCGACCCTGCGCGACCAGTGGAAAGTTCTCGGCGCTAACGGCGTTGTGCGCGGCGATCTCGATTTGACGGGCGAAGGCACGCCCGAAGTCATCCTGACCTTCAACACGCCCGACGAGGGCGGCATCCTGATGATCGAAGGCTGCATCGATGGGCACTATCTGACGCGTTATCAGGTAGCGCTCGGCGGCGACGTGCCGCAAATCCTGAGCACCGTCGATCTGAATCACAACGGCATCCCCGACGTACTGTTCAGCAGCAAGGATTGCAGCAGCGAGTGCGTCTATCACACGCAGATCGTGACGTGGAGTCCCGATTACGGACGCTTCATCAACCTGCTCGGCGGCGCGCTCACCAGCGATCAGCCGCCGACGGCGCAGGATGTCGATAACGATCAGGTGCTCGAATTGATCGACAAGTTCAGCAACAGCGGCGACGCGACCACCGGGCCGCTGCGCACGGGTTACACCGTCTACGACTGGAACGGCACCAGCTACGTCCAGTCGGTGACGCAGTTGGATCCGCCGCGCTTCCTGATTCAGGTCGTGCAGCAGGCTGATTCCGCTTTCAACGCGCAGAACATCGACGACGCGATCAACCTCTACAATCTGGCGCTGTCCAGCCCCAGTTTGCAGAACTGGTACAACGACGACGCGACCACGCTCAAGGCGTATACGCTCTATCGCCTGCTGATCTCGTATGCCGACACCGAGGACAAGCGCGGGCTGGACACCTATCAGACCATCCAGACGACCTATCCCGACCTGACCGCCGCGCCACCGTATGCGCAAATGGCGCTCGATTTCTGGACAGCCGATCAGATCACCAATAATCTGCACAGCGCCTGTCTCAAGGCGCAGCAGGACATCATCGCGCGACCGGAAGCGCTGACGCTGCTCAATCGCTACGGCACGCGCAACCCAACCTACAGCGCCAACGATTTGTGCCCCTTCTAGGCGAAGCGCTGAGTACCGAGTGCTGAGAAAGACAAAGGCTGAGACAAAGATAGGTAGAGGCGAGGTCTGGGGATGTTTTTAACTCGGCCTCCGCCTTAAAACTTTTACGAGGAGGACTGTGTAGGGGCGAGGCATGCCTCGCCCCTACAGGGGAAGAACCCTTCGTGATCCCCTTCTTTAGATGCGTTATGGAGTAGTGGCAGGCCCGGTGGACTGCCGGATGATCAATTCGGTGTTGAGGCGCACGTGCAGTTCGGGGAGCGGTTGGCCTTCCAGCCGCGCGATCAGCATCTCGACCGCCGTCTTGCCGAGTTCATACGTGGGCTGGCGCACCGTCGTCAGCGGCGGCGCGACGGCGCTCGCCAGCCGATTGTCGTCAAAACCCGTCACCGACAAATCGCGGCTGATTTCCAGGCCGCGTTCGCGCGCGGCGCGATAGACTGCGAATGCTCCCAAATCGCTGGAAGCGACAATCGCGCTCGGTCGTGGTGACAGTTGCAGCAGTTCTTTGGCGGCGGCGTAAACGACCGGCTGCGACCATTCACCGCCCGCCGTCAGCTCTGGGTCGAACGGGATGCCTGCCTCCGCCAGCCCATCCTGATAACCGAGCAGGCGCTGAAGCCCCGCCGAGTGCACCATCCCGCCCGTGATCATGCCGATACGCCGATGTCCCAACCCGACGAGATGGCGCACGACTCCCTGAATCGCCGCGCGATTGGTCACGCCGACGGTGGGCAGATCGTCTACCTCCTGCGGGCGCGGATAATCGATCAGCACACAGTCGCGCCCGCTGCGGCGGCAGACTTCGACCATATGCTCGTAGTTATGCGGAATGACCATCACCGCGCCATCGCAGCCGCCGCGCCCAAACAGGTGCGTCAGGTCGTCCTGACGGGTGAGATTCTGAATGCTGGTGATGAGGGTATAGCGATGCTGTTTGGCGGTATCGGCAACTCCTCTGAATACTTCGCCGAGATAGTCGTGACTGATGATCCCTGAGATAACAACGCCGATGGTAGGCACGTCCACTTCCTATGAATACGGTAGAGCCAATGAGCGAGTGCGGGTACTGCGTTAATCAGACTTGACCCCCAAATGAACCGTTCATCATCGATCCGGGCGTATTCGAAACAGAACTGCGCCTGATAAATAAGAATGAGAAGCGCAATCCCTGCGGTTTCGTCCAATTGGATAGATCAGGAATCGGATTCCATTTGACGTGAGAACAATTAAATGAATTGTACGCCAAGCATTGATTTAGTTATATAGATTCGCCATTAACTCCGTAAAAAATCAAGTCTTTATTTATTTTAGATTAGGAATATGAAGTTGATAAATCAGAGCAGCTTCGGCGGGCGTAAGCGGGCAGTCGTTAGAGCGCGGCGATGAAGGAAAGCGATGGTTTGGTCAGGACGCACACGGGGGCGCGCCCTGACGCACAGCATCAATGGAGGGCGAAGCGTTCAGTGACGTGCTGGCCCGGTCGAGTCGCGGATCACCAATTCCGTATCAAGGCGAACCTGTGTCTGCGCGATAGGTTCGCCTTTCAAACGCTTTATCAGCAGATCGACCGCCGTCTGTCCGATTTGATACATTGGCTGGCGTACAGTCGTCAGCGCCGGGATGATCGTCGCCGCCATCGGAATATCGTCAAAGCCGCTGATCGACAGGTCGCGCGGGATTTCCAAATCCAACTGGCGCGCCGCCTGAATCACGCCGAAGGCCATTTGATCGTTGGAAGCGACAATCGCCGTCGGCGGCGGATCACGCTGAAGCACGCGCTTAGCGAAAGCATAACCGCTCGGATGTCCCCAGTCGCCTTCGCCGACCAGCGCCGTATCGTAGGCGATGCCCGCCGCGCCGAGCGCATCTCGATAGCCTTGCAGACGCTCACGGGCGCTGACCAGGCGCAGCGCCCCGGTGATAAAGGCGATCCGCCGATGGCCGAGATCGAATAAATGCTGCATGATCGCCAGAATACCGGCGTGATTGTTGACCTCGATATTGAGCGCGTCAGGAGCGCTGCTGTCATCCTGCCGTTCCACCAGCACGTACTCGCGCTCGTAGAGATGACATAACTCGATCAGGCGCTCCAGATTGGAAGGAACCACGCTGATCACGCCGTCGCAGCCGCCCGGTTTGAGTAGCTGCACGAGATCATCCTCCTGCGTCTCGTACTGGACGTTGAACAGGAGCGTATAATGCTGCGCTTTCGCCGCGTCCTGAATACCCCGGACGACCTCGCCAACGTAGTTATCGACGATCCCCGGTACGACCACGCCAAGCGTGCCTTCCGTTGTCTCTTCGGTCAGGCGCACCAGACCCGCGTCTTGCAGCGCCGCGAAAACCCGGTGGCGCACGTCGTCGCTGACGCCGGGTTGACCGAGCACGACTTTCGTCACCTGAGCGAGCGGTAGATCCAAAGAAAGGGCAATCTCACGTAAAGTAATTCTGCTTGGGCTGGACATAAGAAACCTGATTTCTATAAAAAACGCTGCACGATCTCATTTTAAGGCTGAACGGAGTAACAAAAAAATAATGTTAAGGCCGCATAAAGCCATCGCCGTCGCAATGGTGGGCAAGTCAGCCAAAGTTGGTACAATGGAGCGACTTTTCGCTCGGTAAACCAGCGTTAGTTACAGCGGTTTTATCTGATCATCTTCGAGGAACCTTATGTCCGATTTACTCACGTATTTTCAGGGTCAGCAGCAGGCGATGGTCGATTTGCTGACCACGCTGATCAACTTCGAGACGCCCACCCGCGACAAAGCCTACGTCGATAAGATGGGCGCGTTCATGGAAACGCAGTTTCACAACCTCGGCGCGTCGTCGGTGACGCGCATCCCGCAGACCGAGGTCGGCGATATGCTGCTGGCGAAGTGGAACGAAACTGCCCCCGGCAAGCCGATCCTGTTCCTGATCCACATCGACACCGTTTGGCCGATTGGCACGCTGGCGGAACGCCCGCCGACCATCAAGGATGACGGCAAAATCTATGGCCCCGGCGCGGTCGATATGAAGGCCGGGATCACGATTGTGCTGACGGCGCTGCGCGGCCTCAAGGAGCGCGGCGAGCTGCCCAATCGCCCGATCTGGGTCATGATGACCAGCGACGAGGAAGTCGGCAGCGTCTACTCGCATGACCACATCGAGGAAGCCGCCAAGCAGTCCGGTATCGCGCTGGTGATGGAACCCGCCACGCAGACCGAAGCGCTCAAGACGTGGCGCAAGGGTATCGCCACCTATCGCCTCGACATTGAAGGGCTGCCTTCGCACGCGGGCAACGCGCCGGAGAAGGGCATCAACGCCATCACCGACTTCGCCCAGCAGGTGCTCAAGCTCAATCAACTGAATGACTACAAGCGCGGCACGTCCGTCTCGGTGACGATGGTCGAAGGCGGCAGCGCCACCAACGTGATCCCCGCGCACGTCACCGCCCACGTCGATACGCGCGCTCTGACGATGGCGGCGTGGCAGGACACCTACGACACGATGATGGCGCTGGAGCCGTTCGTCCCCGGCGCGAAGATCAAGGTCACGCAAATCAACGGCAACAAGCCGATGGAACACGACGAGACGATGGTGCGCAGCTTCGCCCAGTGCAAGCAAATTGGCGAGAGCTACGGCCTGACCATCACCGAGGACGGCAGCGGCGGCGGCTCGGACGGCAACACGGTCGCGGCGCTCGGCATCCCGGTGCTCGACGGCCTCGGCCCGCAGGGAGACGGTCTGCACGCGCTCCACGAGCAGGTCGTGATCGCCAGCCTGCCGCGCCGCGCGACCCTCATCGCGGGCATCCTCAAGGACTGGAAATTCGCGTAATAAAAAACAAAAAGAGGCGCAGCTTTAAGCTGCGCCTCTCACATCATCAATTCGAACTCATCAGAGTAACATAATCTGTTGAGGTCGCTCGACTGAAATGAGCATATCATCGCCAATATCCTTAGTCATTTTGGCGACTTCTTCTTTCAAGGACTCTATATTCGCTCGCTCAGTATCTTTATTCTTGCGCAATGGCTTTGCCCCACGTTTAAGGAAATATAAATTTCCAGCAGAACTTTCTTCTGTGGTTAGATATTGTGCGACATAGAGAGGAACCTTCAATCGAAGTGCTTCTTTTCCTGCTTCGAACGTTCCCCCTTCGTTTCTAGCCTCAATGAGAATCATCGCATCGGATAATCCGATAATCGTTTTATTGCGTGTCATAGCATAACCAACATTCCACTTTGCATTAGGCGGAAACTCGGAAATGATCAATACTTGTTCTGATTTGGCAATCAACTTAAGTTCTTTGCGCAACTTGAAATCAAGTATGCCCTCAGGAGCAACAATAATTGTGCCTATTCCATAGGCTAGGGCCATTTCGTGAGCTTTCGAATCGACACCACGAGCATGACCGCTAACGACTACCCATCCCAACTCTGCGATTTGTCGAGCAGTGTCTTCTGTTATTGCGATTCCCTTGTCAGTTGCCGAGCGTGAGCCACAAAAACCTACTGAAGGTTTTTTGAGTAAATCCATATTACCCCAAGCATAGAGAACTGCTGGTGCTTTATCGCCCAGTATTTGTTCTAAATGCTGTGGGTAATTCTCCGATCCACGTCGCAGGGTCTTAATACCTCTGGAGGCAAGTTTTTCGGCTTCCGCTTGCTCTGGCGTAATCTTAAATGCGGATGCAACTGCTTCAGCTACATTTTTAGGGAGATTGAATTTTTTCTTAATTTCTTCAGCAGACATGTTAAAAAGCATGTCAAGCGGCTCATTTGCTTGGGAAAGAGTGCTCATGACATGGGAGAATCGTGTCGATCCTACTCCTCGAACGTTTTTGAGACGAGTTTGATTTGACTCACTCATTTGGAGTTTTCCCTAATCAAGGTCTCTCAGGGTTTTAGTTGCCACTAATCCTTGTACTGTAGCACCTTTGCTTTGTAGAACCAAAGCAACCTCATGAAGGGTCACACCCGTTTGATAAATATCATCAATTATAGTTACATTTTTCCCTTCAAAAGAAGGACTACCAACAATTTCAAAAGCTCCGTTTATTTCGTCTGTTTTTTCTTTCAGTGTCTTGCGATCCTTCATCTTAGTTTCACGCGCTTTACGTATATATCGACTGCCGTTACTCATTTTTAGCTTGGTACATATTTCTTCCACAAGAATTGTGGGCAGATCATAAGTCTTTCCTGGATTTGGAGGAACAGCTATCAAATAATCAGAACGCTTATAGGAAGGATGGCAATCGATGAACTCGACGAAATGCTTTGCAAGTATATGCGCTTTTGCTCTATGCCTGTCGCTCGGAATTTGGTGATATGGCTTTGCCGCGTAAACCAGCTTTCCTATGTCGGTTTTCCCTATACCATCAAAATTAGCATAGCTGTGATAATCTAAGGCAAAAGTTTGATCCATGATGTCGTCAATACAAACATACTCTTTGAATTTCGTCAGCAACTTGACGAGTTTTGATGGTTCAGGATCATTTATATTGTAAATATAAGTTCCCCAGTCAAATCGATTTTTATGATCGTTGAATGCTCGGCTAAACCGATAACGGCTGAATGCGTGACGTAATATATCATAATATTTCCTTGATCCTGAGACTAAAACTACGAGATTACTTCCTCCCGCATCTTGTACTTCGAAGTTCGCTAGTTGATAATGGTCAGGCATTTATCTAACTCCAAATATAGAACAAAAATTCTCTTCACGCAAGAAACAAGACATTGCAAATATAACTCATATATGCTGTCAAACAACACATATCTTATTAAAGATATACTGTACTTGT
>DASZXN010000322.1:0-8046 GCA_035545875.1 Phototrophicaceae bacterium | reverse complement strand
GAGGATGTCGTAAATGGCGAGGCTCTGCTCGACGGTCAGGGGCAGGCCGCCCTGCTGACCGTCGCGGTGCGTCGTTTCCGTCGTCCAGGCGGAGGCAGGCAGGGAAGCAGGGCGATCCGTCCACTGATAGCGCGGGTAGTCATCGCGCGGGAAGGCATCGAGAAAATATTCAGGATTCTGCGGTTCAGGGATCATCATGTTCTCTCCTTTACCCTTGCATAGTAGATTTTTGTGGATATACTGTCAATCTTGATTGATAAATCAATATATTGAACGGCCTGCCATGAAAAAATATCTATCGGCTAATCAAGCGGCTGAGATGCTCGGCGTGAGCAAGGCGACACTGTATGCCTACGTCAGCCGGGGGTTGATTCGTTCGGAGGAAATGGGCAGCGACAGCCGAGTGCGGCGCTATCTGGCGGAGGACGTGCGCAAGCTTGAGGAACGCAAAGCGTATCGGCGCAATCCGGCGCAGGTCGCGCAGGATGCCCTGCATTGGGGCACACCGCTGCTCGACTCAGCGCTGACGCTGATCAACGACGATGGGCTGTACTATCGCGGGCGCGATGCGACCGAACTCGCGCGGACACGCACGATTGAGCAGGTCGCGGCGCTGTTCTGGACAGGGCAGGAACAAGACACTGATGGGCTGTTCGATACGCGGACATCAACGGCGGTTTTGGAGCGGATTGATCCGAAGTTGACGGCGATGCAGCGGATCACGGTGGCGCTGACGCTGGCGGGCGTGAACGATCTGGCGGCCTACAACCTGCAACCGGAAGCCGTCACCCACACGGGCGCGCGGATTCTCACGCTGGTCGCGGAGGCGCTGACGCTGCAACCACTTGCTGGAGAAAGCATCGCGGAGCATCTGCGGCACGGCTGGCAGCCGGATGACCTGAGACTGGATCGCCTGATCGAGGCGGCGCTGATCCTGTGCGCGGATCACGAGTTGAACGTGTCGTCATTCACGGCGCGAGTGGTGGCATCAGCGGACGCGACGCCGTATGCCGTCGTCACAGCAGGGCTAGCAGCACTGCAAGGACTGAAACACGGCGGCATCAGCGAGCAGGTCGAGGCGTTCTTACGCGAGATCGGCTCAGTGGAGCGGATTGCCAGCGTTACGGCGGCACGACTGAGGCGCGGCGAGCGCATCCCCGGCTTTGGGCATTCGCTCTATCCACAGGGGGACGTGCGCGCGAAAACGCTGCTCAATTTGCTCGACACGGCTTATCCTGACGCGCCGGAAGTCGAGTTTGTGCGCGAAACGTCGGGGCAGGTCAGGCAGATGATCGATCATTACCCGAATGTCGATTTCGCGCTGGCAGGGTTGGCTTACGTGGCGCATCTGCCGCCGGGATCAGCGCTGGCGCTGTTCGCGCTGGGGCGAACCGTTGGCTGGATCGGTCACGCGATTGAGCAGTATCAATCCGGTGTGCTGATTCGTCCGCGTGCGCGCTATGTCGGGGAGCCGCCAAAGTGAGATCAAGTTCAAAACAGAAAAAGATTCAACGCAAAGGCGCAAAGACGCAAAGAAAAGAGGGCGAGGCATACCTCGCCCCTGCGGAAATCAGTCACGTGGAGATTTAGCGGATATAGTCCTGATAGAGCCGCTGGACGTGACCGTTCGGGTCGGCGTAATACTCGTCGGCGTTGATGTGAACGGTGCGCCTCGCCGGTTGGACGGTCGGCTGGGTGGCGGCGAAATCCTTGATGACCTGCGCGTGCGGCTTGATCGATCCATCAGGGCGCACCAACCCGAAATGGCGCTCGTGCTTGTAGTTGACGAGCGGCGGCTTATCCCATAAATCCTCGCTGTAGTCGGCGTAGCACCAGAGCATCGCGCCCGTCGCGCCCGCGTCGATCAGGTTGGGCAGCGTATCGTGGATATAGACGGCGAAATCGTCCTCGGAGGCCATGAACTGTGTGTGCGGCTTGCCAAGCTGCATCCATTCCCACGTCTCCGACGGCTGGCCTTTGAGCGAGGTGCAGCCGCCGAATTCCTCCATCAGTGTCGGTTTGCCGCAGAGCGCAGTCGTGAGCGCGCAGGTGAAGGGGACATACTGCGGATCGAGCGGGCTGTGCGTCCAGGGGACGTACATCGGGTAGGAGTGCATCACGGCCACGTCGGTGATGTTGAAAGCTTTGTCGATGCGCATGGCCTGCGTCCCGAACAGACTGGCAACGTGCAGGCCGACCGTCACCGGATGCACCGGGTCGAGCGATTTGATCAGATCGACCATTTCACGCACCCACGCCGCGCCGATCTCCTGCGTCGGGGCAATGGCGAATAAATCCGGCTCGTTGCCGAGGTTCCACATCCAGACGCCGGGGTGATTGTGATATTCAGCGACAATCGTGCTGATCAACAAACGCTGCGCCGAGTGCGCAAGCGGATCCGTGAAGTAGTTGCGATACCAGCCATCGACAATCTGGCCGCCGCTGACCAGTTCGCGCCCCGGTATGCGCGGTACGTTAGCAGCGCGCAGCCAGCCGGGAGTCCAGTTAGGGCCGCTCATATGCCCGGTGAAGAAGGTCACGTCGAGCGCGAGGCCGAATTCGGCGGCAGTGTCGAGGACGACGCCGAGATTGCGCAGACACTCGGCAGAGACGCTATCCGGCGTGGGCTGCCAGTCGTCCCAGAGCAAAAAGATGCGCACGACCGTCATGCCGAGGTCGCGGATGACGGCGAACTCCTCGCGCACTTCGGCGGCGTCGAAATTCGACCACCAGTACATCGCTTTGCGGCGCGGCCAGTAATTCACGCCGAGAATAAACGGTTCACTCATGAAATAAGCCTCCTAATTTGAGGTTTTCGGCTACAATCGAGCATACTGGTTGTGGACTATACACGAAAGGACTCGGTGATGGCAACCAACAAGGTGACAACCAATTCCAGCGGTGAAGCCGTGCTCGGCGTTTGGCACGAGAGCAAAGCCCATGCGCGTTTCTGGCTGATGTGCATTGTGACGCTCTCGCTGTACTACTGGCTGGTCTACAAGCATAACAATATCACCGTGACGCACCGCCGCGTGACGCAGAAGCTCGGCAACGCGATCAACTCGAACGAAGTGTCGCTGGCGATTGAACACGTCACCGACGTAGACATTAACATTGGGCTGCTGGGGCGAATTTTCAACTACGGCGACGTGTCGATCCAGACGGCGGGCAGCGCCGGCGCGGAAATGATGGCCTTGCAGCGCGGCAATAAGGATTTCGCGCCGCATGGCGAAGCAGGCTCGGCGAGCGCGGAGATCATCGGGCTGCACATTGCCAATCCGCACGCCCTCCGTGACACGATTTTTAACCTGCTCGACGGCAACGTGAATACGACCAGCAAAAACTAAAGGCTTGACCCCACTCCTGCCGCTCCCTGACTTCAAGGAGGGGAGAAACGTGGTTGCTAGAGTGGGCTGCCTAAAGGTCGTTGGCGAGTAGACGGGCGGAATCGGCGCGGCGGTAGAAGGCGCGATAGGCGGCGGTTTCGCGCAGCAGGGCATTGAGACGGTCAGTGATCCGCGCCAAATCGGGCGAAGGCTGTCCACTTCCCTGCGCGAGCGTCGATGCGCTGACGAACGTGATTTGTCCGCGCGCCACCAGCCATTCCAAGCCTGTCCGCACCGTGATCTCGCGCTGCGTGGTGGCAGCGGCGAGCGCCGCCAGCGTGAATTGGCCGCCTCGGTTGGCTAAGGCATATTTGACCAATCCGGCAAGTCGGTTGGCAAAAGCCGGGAGCGTGTCGAGGCTGGAATCGGCGGCGAACAGATAGATCACAGCCGGATCGACCCGCTGAATTGCTTCGTGCAGTTCAGCGCTGCTCGGCGGGATCGTCCAGATCGCCAGCGCTTGGGACGGAGCGAGATCGCTGCGCGTGCTGCCTTCGACGCTCGAATCGGCTTCGCGCCAGACCAGCACATTGGTTAAGCTGCGCAGCTTCGCCTGCGGATCGGACGCGGCGCGGTAATCGACGATTTGGAGCGTGGGTGCGCTGACCCAGATCGCGCCCTGCGCGGGGCGGGCATCGATCCATTCGATTTGTGGCTTCGGCTCACCCTGATCGTTAACGGCGCGAACCGTGAAGGCCAGATCGAAACGTCCGGCAGGCAGGCTTCCACTGCGCCACCAGATGACCTGCTGCTTGTTCCCCTGCTGATCCTGTACCGTAACCCGGTGATGCTCGTCGCCGCGCCCGACGGCGCTGTGACTGCGAATCGTCAAATCGCGGGCGGCGAAGATCGGCGGCGGATTGCCCGCTCCGAACGGGGCGAGACGCTCCAAATCCGCGACAAATTCGGGCGTGATGTCACTCAATTCAAGGTAATGATCAATTTGCAGCGTCGTTTCGGTCGTCGGCAGCGTGATCACGCGGGAAAGGCCGCGCCGCAGCGCTGAGATATGGTCGGCAGGCAGACTTAATCCGGCGGCAAGCGCGTGACCGCCAAAGCTTGTCAGCAGGTTGGCGTTGGCAGTGAGCGCGGCGGTGATGTCCACGCCTGCGACCGAGCGCGCCGAGCCGTGCGCGTTTTCTCCCGGCGACGTGACCAGCAAAATCACGGGGCGATGATACTGCTCGACGAGGCGCGTGGCGACAATGCCCAGTACGCCCGCGTGCCATTGAGGATGACCCAAAATCAGTACGTTTGACTCAAGCAGAGAGGTATTCTGCTCGATCTGCGCCTGCGCCGCGCCGTAAACCTGCTCAACCAGCAGCTTGCGCTGGGCATTCAAGCCTTCGAGCCGCTGCGCCAGAATGCGCGCACGTTCGAGGTCGTGCGTGGTCAGGAGTTCAACGGCAAACGAGGCATCATCGAGCCTGCCGAGGGCGTTCAGACGCGGCGCAAGCGTGAAAGCGACGTGTTCTTCGGTGAGATAGGCGGGATCGAGTTCGGCCAGTTCGATCAGCGCCTGCAAGCCGAGCCGTTCCGTTGAGCGAAGCGCCTGCAAGCCGCGCTGAAGCAGATAGCGCGTATCGCCCGTTTGCGTGGCAACGTCGGCAACGATGCCGAGCGCGACCAGATCGAGCAGCGGGGCAAGATCACCGCTGAGCGCTTCGATCAGCTTGTAAGCGACGCCGACACCGGGGAGTTCGTGCAGCGGATGGTCAGCGGCGAGGCGCTGCGGATTGACGACGGCGTAAGCACGCGGCAGGCTCGGCGGCAGATGGTGATGATCGGTGATCACCACATCGATCTCGCGCGAGTTCGCATAGTCAACTGCCTCATGCGCAACAACGCCGGTATCGCAGGTGACAATCAGCTTCGCGCCCGCGTCGATGAGGCGTTCCAGCACGGGGAGATTGACGCCGTGTCCCTCGCCGCGCCGATTGGGAATGTGGTAATCGACCTGAGCGCCGAGGTCGCGCAGGGCGGAGTAGAGCAGAGTGGTCGAGGTTTGGCCGTCCACGTCGAAATCGCCCCAGACGCAGATTGGCTCCCGCTGGCGGATCGCCCAGCGTACCCGCTCGATGGCGTGCGCCATGCCGGGAAGATCAAACGGGTTAGCAGGGCGATAGACCGTGAGATCGAGGAAGGCGCGGGCAGCCTCGGACGTGACGATACCGCGCTGCGCCAGCGTTTCGGCGATCAGCGGATGACCGCCGACGCCAGCCCGCAGATCGTCAGGCACGTCAATCGGAATGGGATCGAGCCAGCGGGTTGGCAAGGCTAGAATTCAATCTCAGCGATCTGGTCGAGGTCGAGATCGATGTCGAACGAGTCGGTATTCTCATCAGCGGCGGCGAGCAGATTGCCCGCTTTCGCGCCGCGCTCATTCAGCGAGCGATAGGAGCAGAAGCGGCAGAAATCGAGGTTTTCGGTGAGGGGGAAATCAGTTTCGGCACGCGCCAGAATATCGGTGGCAAGCGTGTTCAGGTATGCCTCGTCACGCGCGAATTGCTCGGCGCTGTAGGCGAAGATTTCCGGCTGCCGGGGAAACTCTGCGAACCAGTAGATCATGGTAATCGCTTCGGGCGCGAGCGCTTTAGCCCTTGCCAGCACGTAGCGATAGACAATCGTTTGCAGGCGGTGTTCCAGATGCGCGCGCTTCGGTCGATGGAGCGCGGTTTTCCAATCGACAATGACGGCGCGCTGCTCGTCGGTTGCCAGTAAATCAAACCGGGCGACGAGGCGCTTGCCTGCCAGCGGCACGGTTAGAATCGTTTCGGGCAAGCGCGTGGGAGGTAAATCGGCCAGGCCGTAGGCGAGATAATTGTCCCACCACGCGCCGACCGCATCGTCGGAGATAGTGTCCTCAAGCATGTCCGCCGGGATGCCGACCAAATGCTGATGGACGAGATGGTGGAACTGTGAGCCGCGTTCCATCTGCTGTTCAAACTCACGCAGCGGCGCGGACTCTGGAGCGGGATAGCGCAGTTGGCGGACGTATTTCAGGTAAAAGCGGCGCGGGCAATCGACGAAATCCTGCAATTTGGATTGGTCAAAAACGAACATTTCCGGCAGGGCTGTTGGTAGATTGCTCACTGTATATTTCGCTCTATTCCACGTGTAAACCGGGGCTGTTGACGCAGGTGAATCAGTCGCCCAGACTGACGCCGAGGCTGCGCGCCGTTTCAACCCAGGGATGGTCAACCGGGACTGTTTTGCGCTTGCCAACGACCTGTTCCAGGGGCACGGCCTCGGTGGAATCGCCGCGTGCTGCGACCATCACGCCGAATATGCCCTCATGGATGTAACGCGCGCAAGCCGAACCGAGACGGGTCGCCAGGAGTCGATCCGCAGGTGAAGGGGTTCCGCCACGCTGTACGTGACCGAGGATTGTCACACGCGACTCCAAGCCCGTCAGCGATTCAAGCTGCTGCGTGAGCTTTTGCGTGCTGGTCAGTCGTTCGGCTTCCAGAGCTGCCAATTCCGCTTTAGCCTTTTTGCTTTTCAGATTTTCATTTGCCAGCCGAATTCGCTCGGACAAATCCTGCGGCATAGCACCTTCTGAAACGGCGACGATGCTGAAGCCTTTGCCGTCCCGTACACGCTGAAGAATTGATTCCGCGACTTTTTCAGCGTTGTAGGGAATTTCAGGGATGAGGATCACATCAGCACCGCCAGCGATCCCTGCGCCTAACGCGAGCCATCCGGTATTATGTCCCATCACTTCGACCACAATAATGCGATGATGGCTGTGCGCCGTGCTGTGAAGACGGTCAATCGCCTCGGTAGCAATCGTCAGCGCGGTGTCGAAGCCGAAAGTGACGTCCGTCATCGCCACGTCATTGTCGATGGTTTTGGGCAGCGTGATGATGTTGAGGCCATTCTGCATCAGGTGAAAAGCGTTCTTCACGGTTCCGCCCCCACCGAGACATACCAGCACGTCGAGATGATGGTTGTGATAGGTTTCGATCATCACGTCGGTCATGTCCATCGTCTTGCTGCCGATGGGCATTTTCTGCGGTTTGTCGCGGCTCGTTCCAAGAATTGTCCCGCCAAGTGTCAGGATTCCTGAAAGCGCCGAGCTATCCAGCGTTACCGTGCGGTTTTCCATCAGTCCTCGGAAGCCGTCCCGAAAACCGATGATCTGCATCCCATAAGCGTTCATCCCGGTTTTCCCAACACCGCGAATCGCTGCATTCAAACCGGGACTATCGCCGCCAGCGGTCAAAACTCCAATGTATTGAGTCACATCAAACTCTTTTCATCGTGAATCAGCTTATTTGCTGTCCTGAAAATAGGATGTGCGCTGATTAGAACCCATTCGTATCCTTGATCTCGCGTCAAACACTGCAAAGCAATCGGTTTGCCGACAAATCTTATTATAGCGCAAAAACGGTGGCGGAAACGAACTAATGTTCGAATTCGCGCAGCAGCGTAACCAGATGATCGGCGGCGGACGACAGCTTGCGTCGGCGCTGCTGGGCGAAGGCGTAGGTGCGGCTGTCATCGCCGCCGACTAGCCTGAGTTTACAGAGGTTTCCGGCGGCGACTTCGCGCTCGACCGCAATCCCTTGAATCAGGGCGACGCCGAGGCCGACTTCGACGCTGCGCTTGATTGCTTCGGTTTCGCCCAGCAGAATGGTTGAGTCGCTGGAAAAGATGG
>DASZXN010000321.1:0-4338 GCA_035545875.1 Phototrophicaceae bacterium | reverse complement strand
GCGCAGTCGCCCACGTTGTCGCCCACGAGGTCAGCGATCACGGCGGCGTTGCGCGGATCGTCTTCGGGCAGGTCAGCCTCGACTTTACCCACGAGGTCAGCGCCCACGTCAGCGGCTTTGGTGTAGATACCGCCGCCCACGCGCATGAACAGCGCCAGCAGCGTCCCGCCGAAGCCGAAGCCCAGCAGCGCGTCCGGCGAGGCAATGCCGAAGATCAGAAAGATGATAGTACCGCCAAATAAACCTAAGCCGTCGGTGAGCATCCCCGTGATCGTGCCGGATCGGTAGGCGATGCGCAGCGCGTCGGCGTAACCGCGTTTCGGATCAACCGCTGCGGCAGCCACGCGGACGTTGCCCTGCACGGCCATGTTCATGCCAACGAAGCCGACCGAAGCGGAGAAGATCGCGCCGAGCAGGAACGCGCCTGCGCGACCGAGCGCGATGTTGATGCGCGCCGCGTCACACTGGGAGACGCCCTGCTGGACAATCGCGGCTTCTTCCTGATAGACGACCGCGTTTTCCTGCTGAAGCGTCAGCTCAGCGGGCGAGAGGTTCGGGTTGGCGGCGGCGATCTGCGCGCGGATGGCGTCGGCGTTGGCATCGACCGAGCTGCGTGCTGCTTCCGCGACAGTCGGGCAGAAGCGCTCAATCGCGTAGGGCGTCGGGTTGACGACGTAGACGCTGAAGAACAGCACGACGGCCAGCACAACGATCAGGATGGCGATAATACGGAACTGCGAACTGAGGTAGGCGTTCGCGCCTGTGCGGATATAGCCCCACACCTGCTGCATCTTTGGCGAGCCTTTGCTCTCGCTCAGGATTTGCCGCACCAGGAATCCGGCGTACAGGATACCGGCGATGGCAATACCTAAAACGATGTAGAGAAGTGCATTTTCGGTTGAATCAAGTGGACGCATCTAAATTTGATCCTTTTGGAAAATTAGAACTGCCTTAGTATCTACAACTGCAACGATTATACCCATTCCTGCTATGGGGCAAAAAGCGGAATGAAAACTCGTGACTAATGTCACTTTTATGATAGGTCAGACCGCGATATGACCAATAATGCGCACGTTCTATGGAAAATTCGGGCATTCTTCGCTGCTGCGCGCCAACCGCAAACTGAGCAGCCTGCGCCAGCGCTGGCCGCGACGCTACCCACCGCTGCAATCCAGCAAAAACGCCAAAAACGACTAGACTTGTTGTTGAGGTATAGACGTAGAGGACTTTCATGGATGCAGGGCGTTTTGCCGGGATTGCGCTGATTCCGACTATTCTCGCGCTGAGCTGCTTCTGGTTCTATTTTCGGCTGCGCGGGTCGAGAATCCAGGCCAACAGGTTGGGCACGGCGGCGCAAGCCATTGTCACGGGGCGCGAAATCGAGAAGCCGAAGAGAAGTGCTGCCCGCTATTTTGCGACCTATCAGTTCGAAATCGAACAGCCGACAGGCGACGCGAAGTCGGTCACCGCGCGCCAATCCGTCACCTTGCAGCAGTACCAGAAGGTGAATGAAGGCATAAAAGTTCCGATTCGCTATCTACCCTCCAACCCGCAGGAGACGGCGCACCTCGTCGGCGCTTATGCCGATACCAGCAGCTCACTGACCCTCCTGATGATCGGCACGCTCCTGTTGATTCCACTTGCCATCTTCATCGCCCTGAGCGTAGTCAATCTCGTCCAGAACGCGCAGTCTGCCAGTACGGAGACGGCAGACTTCGCCGCCGCGCGCGCCGCCATCGAACCGCACCTCGCCCAGTGGCAGGCCGACAAAAGTCCGGGCGATCACGACCTGCCATCGACCAGTCTCGGTCTGGGAGCCAACCGCATCAGCGATGTCGATTATGGCTATTGCTCGGATGGAACATTTTATGTCTATACGATCTATGTCCCTCCTGAGCAGATTGAATCGATCTACTCGCTCGAAGTGTTGGTCACGGATGCGTTTACCTACACCTCGAAACCGGATGATAGCTGTGGGCCGACGAATTGGATCGTGAAGCGAGAACCGACCACGCTGGACGGCGGTTGGTCTATGGCGCAGGTCAGAATTCCGCTCATCCTCCCAACGCCGAAGCCGAAATGAACCATGCCCGCGATCTTCACCACCCCCAATGCGGTAAAGTATTCCGGCGAAGCCAACATCGGGGTAAGATTGATGGGTGTCCATCCGTCCAATCATTCAGTGACGCAACAGGTGCAATTGTGGACGACAATAACCTGAATAAATTGATAAAACACATCTTTGAGATCCATTCCGACGGCGGGATTGACTGCGAAGAATGCTGTAAGCAGTTCAACTGCCTGGTGGAATTGGTCGCCAACGGCGCGGAGCTCAGTCAATTGCTCCCGGCGGTCGAGCAGCACATTTCCTGCTGCCGGGACTGCCGCGAAGAATATCAGGCGTTGTTGTCGATTGTCACTGCCGAGAATCAGGGTTTGTTGTCGCAGACGAGGAATGAGACGGAATGAAGAAAGTACGTGTGGTTGTCATCGGGTCAGGGCCTGCCGGCCTCACGGCAGCGCTGTACACGTCCCGCGCGCAGTTGAGTACCGTCGTTATCACTGGCAGCCAGTTGGGTGGACAGATTGCCACGACGCACGATGTCGATAATTTCCCCGGCTTCCCTGATGGCATCACCGGGCCGGAACTGGCCGGACGGATGCAGCAGCAGGCCGAGCGCTTCGGCGCGGAGTTCGACTATGACCTCGTGACTGAGGTTGATTTCAGTAAGGGCACGCCATTTTACGTCAGGACGCAGAACAGTGAATACCTTGCTGATTCGGTCATCGTCACCATCGGCGCGAGTCCGCGTAAGCTGAACATCCCCGGCGAGAACGAGTACACCGGGCGCGGCGTGAGTTGGTGCGCGACCTGCGACGGCTGGTTCTTCAAGCAGAAGAACATCATCGTCGTTGGCGGCGGCGACTCGGCGCTTCAGGAGGCGATCTTCCTGACCAAGTTCGCCAGTTCGGTGACGATTGTGCACCGCCGTGAGGAACTACGCGCCAGCGTCGCGCTGCAAACGCGCGCTTTCAGCAACCCGAAGATTCACTTCGTCTACGATACCGTCGTGGATGAGGTCAAGGGCGACGGCATGTCGGTCAAGAGCGCGGTGCTGCGCAACCTCAAGACGGGCGCGGTCGAAGATCGTCCGATTGACGGCGTGTTTATCTTCATCGGCTACGACCCCAACAGCGCGGTCTTTGGCGATCAACTGCACACCGACGAGCATGGTTACGCCATCGTCGATAATCACATGCGCACCAACGTCGAAGGCGTGTTCGCGGGCGGCGAGATTCACGATGATCTGTTCCGGCAGGCGATCACGGCGTCAGGGCAGGGCGCGTCGGCGGCGTTGATGGCGGTCAACTGGCTGGGCGAGCGCGAAGAGCAGTTGCAGTCGCTTGACGAGGAGCCGGTCGCTCAGTCCTACGATTAAGCGAGCGAATCAGCATATCACGAGCGCCGACATCAAAACGATGTCGGCGCTTTCGATTCCTAAGCGTCTGTTCGCCTGCACGATCATGGTATCATTCAGCAGCGTACAGCGCTCAGGCGAACAGCCCTTAAGAATTTCATGAGCGCAAAAACCATGACCGAAGCGCAATCCGTTTAGGGTTATAGGTTCATACTGCTCAAAGAAAGTTGCGACTTATGTCTCGAAGCGCACGCACCATAATCGCCCTGATCGTCGTGGTGTTGGTCGTCGTCGTCGTTGTCCTCGGCTACATCTGGATTAGCGGTGGATCAGCTACCCCCAGCGCTACCCTCTTCGCGCCGACGCTCGATCTCTCCAACCGCCTGCCGACCACCGCGCCGACGCTCGCCTCAACCGCTGCCGTGACGCAGGCGGTGACTGCCGAAACTGCGGCAACCGAAGCGTTGGCGACTTCGGAAGCAACGCAGGCGACCAGCGCGTCCGCGACGACCGCTGCCTCAGCAGCGACGGCTGCCGTCAGTGCGGCACAGTTGACCGTCATGAATATTGTGCCGGATCAATCCGAGGTGCATTTCATCACCCATGAAGTCCTGCGCGGCTCGCCCAACACGGTCGATGGCTGTACGCGCGACATCGCCGGACAGCTTGGCGTCGATTTCAGCACGCCGCAGAATTCGCAGGTCGGCGTGATCAAGGTCGATGCACGTACCTTCGCCACCGATAACGAACTGCGCAACCGCGCCATTCGCGGCCAGATTTTGCAGTCGTCCGAAGATCAGTTCGAGTTCATCAGCTTCAAGCCAACCTCGATCAGTGGGCTGCCCGATGCTGTGACGATCAATCAGCAGTTCGAGTTCCAGATCACGGGCGACCTGACCATCCGGGACATCACCAAGCC
>DASZXN010000320.1:0-16982 GCA_035545875.1 Phototrophicaceae bacterium | reverse complement strand
TGGATGCAGACCGGAGCGGCGCTGCAAGGCTACTGGAGCAGCGCGGTCGCCATCCCCGCCACTGGACATCCGGCGATCACCTTCGACTGGTACCGGGCATTCATTCAGGGGATGCTGGACAGCGGCTCGTATGTGTGGTTCGCCAAGCTGATCGCCTTCGGGGAATTCTTCGTGGGAGTGGCGCTGATTGTCGGTGGGTTCGTCGGGATCGCGGCGTTCTTCGCGGCGCTGATGAACTGGAGCTACATGATGGCGGGGTCAACGAGCACCAATCCGCTGCTGCTGATCGGGGCTATCGCGCTCATTCTGGCGTGGAAGACGGCGGGGTACTACGGAGCGGATCGCTGGCTGCTGGCGAAGCTGGGGACGCCCTGGCGCGCCACGAAAGCCGAGCCAGAAGCGGCAGCGGCAACGGAACGCAGTCGCTCGGTCAGCGCGACCTGACCCGCACAACCCATTGAGCAGAAGTCTCAGGAGCGTCCAGATTTGGACGCTCCTTTTGATCGTAGCGGTTCTGGCAGCGGGAGCAGTAGTGCCTCGGAGTCAGCGTGGGCGCTATCACTATTCATAAATCGGTGTGAGATTGAACTAACACAGGAGCGGCAGACATTTTCGTCTGCCGCTCTTTTATTAGGCGCTTCAGCCTGATCTGTTATGGGATAAGGATGAGCGAAACGTGCTTACAGGTTATTGTCGGTTGATAGGAAAGCGGCGCGCGGTTCCAACCCCATCATTGGGGCAGAAGGGGTTGACGAACAGGGCGAGCGCGTCGTCGGGAGTGACGCCCTGTACCCGGCAAACCTGCGCCATCGTCCCTGCCAATGTGGGCGACGCGAACGAAGTCCCTGCCCATTCCGCAAAACCGTTCAGATTTGGGATTGTACACACCTGATCCTGATCGTCGAGCACATTGAAATCACTCGTATAGATGCTGATCACGCCAGCGCCGCTGTCGGGATAATCTACGGGCGCTCCGTTGCTTGGGGGGCAGGGCTTGGCCGAATCGTCGTAATCGCCGCCAAAGACCATATAGCCATTGTTGATCGGCGTGTCCGCGTCGTTCGAGTAAGAGGCCGGAGTCAGGTTGTCCTTCTGAAGCGCGCCGACGCCAATTGGATCGAGCGTGGCGGCGAGATAACGCGCGGGTCGGACATCGTTGGGGCGGTCGGAGTCGTTGCCTGAGGCACACAGGATGCGCGCGCTTCCCTGAACCGCGTTGCGCACCTGTTCAAACAGCGCCGACGATAACGCGGCTGTCTCGTCGATGCTGACCTGGAGGGCTTGCAGCATCTGCTGATTTCCGGTCACATTCTGCACCATCCCTCTGGCGTTCTGAACGCCGTCGGGCGTGGGCACGCCATTCAGCTCAAAGATGCCCTTGTCGTAGGGGCTGGGGCTGTAGCCATCGTGACCTTTCGTCGGAAAGGCCAGCGTCAGGCTGCAATTGATGATGGCATAGTTTCCTTTGCGTGCCGCAGCTTGGCGGAACTTCTGCACCTGCCGGAACCCCTGAAGAATATTCCAGAGCGTGCCGACGCCGTATTGATTCATGGATTCAATCACGGTGATTTGGGCTGCTGGCGCGATCTTGTGAACGATGCCCGCGATGAACAGGCCGTGATCCGAAACGTCAAAGGTCGTGTATTCTTTTGCTTCGTCGGGATCGAAGCAGGCTGGCTCGTGACCATCGACTGTCTGCGCAGTGACCGGCGGGTCTTTGCGCCGATCATGGATCACAAACTCGTGAGCGCAGGTGGTTCCATCCGGGTCGTTCTGCGGCTCGTTGACCTGATCAAAGGCGTGATCTTCGGCATAGCAATAGGTCGCCTGTTCTGTCTGGTAGATTCGAGTAGCGGGATCGTAGTCGCCTTGCAGGATGGCGGTGTAATCCGTCAGGGTACCAGTACCGGATGTGCCCCACTTCGCCCAGGCCTGACTAATTCTGTCGTGCGGTGGCAGCGTATCGAGGAGGTAGACATCAACGTCGTGATCCCCACAGCCGATCTTCTCGCCGTGCAGCGCGTGTTCAAAGTCGTCTGCAAAGACGTAATTCGCGTGCTTCAGCACATCGGGGTTATTAACCGGGCGCGCATGTTTTCCCGACCCGGACGTGCCAATCGCCGTGTGCGTCGCCGCACCCGAATACCAGTTCAAAGCGGCTTTGTAGAGCCGGATTTTGATGCCACTCACGTTAAAAGCAAATTGTTCACCAACAACTTCGTTGAAATGTGTGAGATAGGCGGCTGCGGGCAAGTTGTCTGCGCGCACGATGAACAGGGTGAAAAACGGGAAATCCTGCTTTGTATTCGGCAATGCAAAGCCCAGCGCTTCCAGGTCTCCGTTGAAATTGCCGGGCAGCAGCCCACGAAGTCGATCATTCTCGGCAAACAGGTTGCCCAACAGTCCTGACCTGACTGGCGTGTCGGGGCTTTCCGCGAACGGCGCGCTGTGTTCCAGATAGAGCAGGACTTCATTAGGCGCATAGTACAAATACTGCGGAGCGGGTTCCTGATTCTGCGGTTGCGACATGGTGTTTTCTCCTTAAGCTGCGACGAATGGGTCTGCATTACAGATAAGCTGGAAGGCCGCCCAGAACGCGGGATGCAGGTTGGCATTCTGCGCGAGTAAGTCGCACTGTGCCGCCCGAAGCGCTTCGGCTTTCGAAGCGCCGCGACCGAGTGCCCGGTATAAAGACTCCATCAACTGGTAGGTGTGCTGCTCGTTCACCCGCCACAGACTGGTAATAAGCGCTCCTGCTCCGGCATACAGGAAGCCACGCCCCAAACCGATCAATTCATCGCCTGCGGTCACTTTCGCTCGTCCGATTTCGCAGGCGCTGAGAACCACTAATTCGTAACTCAGGTTGTACTGCAACAGATCGTCGGTGTAGATTGGCCCATCGCCAAGCTCAAGGTAGGCGAAATCCGGCTGATCGATGCGGTGTTCGCCATGCGCCGAAATATGCAGCACTTTGGACGGCGGTCTGTGGAGCAACTCGTGGTTAGCAGCCTGTTCCACAAAGACTGCGCCGCCGACGAATTGATGCACCATCTCGGCCTCGGCCAGCGAAAACGACAGGCGTCCGCCCCACGAATGCGCCATCACGGTTGCACCCTCTGCCGGCATCGGCGGCAGGCGCAGCAGCAAACTGGCGCTCGGCAGCAGGAGCAGTTCGTGTGTTTCAATCAGATAGCGCTCGTCGTGGCGCAGGATATTGAACGGAAGCTGGTGTAGGAAGCCGTAAGGGATGATCACCAGACGGCGTTTCTGCTGAAAGTGATGCGCCATCGGTTCCAGCAGCAGGCGATAGAGACGCTCGCTCAGTTTATGCGCCTTTGCCGTGAGTACCTGCGTGCGGCGGTCGTCGGGGCCAGCTTCAAGCGCGAATTCGAGGTTGCTGATCCATTTATCCTCGATCAATTCCTGAATTTCAGTGGCAGAGGCGCTCAGGGGATAGGCGCAAGCGCTGTCGCGGGTCGCCGCGATGCACCACATATGTTCGCGGTCGGCGTAGAATTCGAGCAGGCAGGTGTCGTCGTCGAGGCGTCTCTGAATCTCACTCAGCGCCGGGGTTTCAGCGGCGGCACGCGGCTCCAGCGCCGAAAACAGGTAGAGCTTCTCGGTGATTTGCCGAATGCGCTTCTGACAGTCCGCCAGCGCCGCCTGAACGTTCAGTTCCGAAGCCGTTCCTGAATGTCCTTCCGCTTCATCAACAGGCGGCTCGCTTTGGCGATGCGTGAGCCAGTGGTAACGATCTCGCAGCCCGCGCAGCTCATCGAGCAGCGGGCGCGTCTGCTCGTTTTCGACCCAATGCAGGCGCTCGCGCTGGGTCAGGTAATCCTGAAAGACCTGCGATTTCAACTGTTCGAGCGTGCGAAAAGCGATTTCGACTTTGCCGTCGCTCAAATACAACTCCATCAGGCGGCGGAACGGGAGCAGCTTGTCTTCCAGAAAGTCGGGACGCAGCGAAATCGTCAGGGAGCGCTGGATGTCGCGCAGCGTGTTCAATGCCGCCTGATACAGGCGCGCGCTGCTGTGACGCTTGCCCTGGCGCTCCAGAATTTGACCGAGGACGACGCAGCAGCGATAGCAGGCGGGTGGAAGTTCCTGATCGCGGGCGTGCTTCAATGCGCGATAGCTGAGATTTTGGGCGTCGTTCAAAGCGCCTGCCGAGAGCGCTGCTTCGGCTTCCAGCAGCGTTGCGTTAATCCAGTTCATCGACTGCTGGCGGTTCCAAAACTGGGGAGCGATGCCATGAGCCAGCGCGCGCGCCGCTTCAAAGTCGCCCTGCCGCAGCGCGACCTGACCGCGCCGGAGTTGAATGAGCGTCACCATGTTCTCGTAGGCCGCGAAATTGGCTTCCGCCAGATCGAGCGACTGCTGCGCCTCGCTGAACTGTCCGAGCCGGGTTTGCGCGGTCGCCAGAAATAAGGCGCTCAAAGCGGTTTGATGCGCGCGATCCGGGTTGTGCTGCGAAGCGCTGACGATCTCGCGTGCCAGTTCATACGCCTCCTGATCCCGGTTGAGCGCCAGATAACAGTCGATGACCGTGAGTTGGGCGGAGTCGGCGCGATGGCCGTGCAGGTTGGGCAGCACACTGTTCAGGAGCAGATGCAGCGCCTGACGGTATTCACCCCGAATGACGTGGTTGTTCGCCATGCTGAATTCTGTCATCGCGGCGGTGTGATCCAGATGTGCGTCGAGCAGGACACGCCGCGCCCGCGTCAGGTGATCCATCGCGGCGCGCAGTTCGCCCAGATTGTTATAGGAAGTTCCCATGTCGCTGTGCAGATAGGCGATCATGATCTCGGAATTGGAGTCGCCGTGCTGCTCGGCGATCTCGACCGCTTTCTGATAATAAGCAATCGCTTCTTCGTAGTGCCCCATCAGGTCGTACCCGCTCGCCCAGGCGTGATACAGCCGCAGCAAACGGTCATGGCGCTGCACCTTCAGGAAGATCGCTTCGGCGCGCCGCGCATCATCGAAGGCGGCTTCGACGTGGGCCGCGTCAAGTTCCGGGCTAATCTGAAGCCGACCGATGCGCGTCCGCGCCCAACCGAACTCATCCCCGGTCTGAAGATAAATTTCGCCTGCCTGATGGAGTTTGTCCCACGCTTCCAGGTAACGTCCGGTATGTGAGAGAATGTCGCCCTGCGCCATCGTTCCCAGTCCGATCAGACTGCCATTTTCGACCGCTGCGCCAATGCCGACGATCATGTCGGCCAACTGAAAGGCGAGTTCGGGATTGTTATTGGAACTGTGTTCGACGCCAATCTTGAGGGCGTTGGCGATGCCTTCGGCGCTGGTTTCCGCAGACGCGGTGGCCAGGCTGATGATCTGCTCGGCGCTGATTTCGCAGGGGGCAACTATCTGAGGCTGAACGGCTTCAGGGAAATACGGTCGTAAACAGTCGATGGTGTAAGCGTCGTTGATGATCACGGCAGCGCCCTTGGATGCTGGCTTTCAAGGCATCAGTTCAATTTGCGGCAAACGCAGTATCTCTCGGTTGGTCGCAAAGATACTGAGGTGGAACGATCCGGGTTTCACGTTCTCAAATGTAAACGTCTCATCTTCGTCAATCACTGCGATGTAGCGCGCCTGATTCGCGTCGATGCCCTTGAGTTCGACCAATCCCTCATTCCAGTCGTTCTGTCCTTCCGTATCGATGATGCTGCCGTTGATCTTGAGGCCATCGATCACTTTTTCGACGGAAAGCATGACCGAGAGCGCGTCACCCCCATAGCTCAACAGGCGGTTATGGGCGCTGCCTTTCAACTGACCGTAAGCCGTCTTGGGCAGCGGCGCGAGGACACGCACAAGCTGGTCTTCCAGCGCATGGAAGAAGTCTTTCATCTGCCCCCAGACAGGTTCCTGAGGCGATTGCTCGGCAGATGGTTCTGTATCGACCTGAAGCATCGCTCTCAGGCTGGCGACTTCGCTTTGACATAAAGCGCAGCGCTGAAGATGCGCTTCAAGCTCCATGCGCTCGCTTGTCATCAGGCTGCCCATCACGTAATCGGCCAGACGATCCGCAGGCGGGCAGTCTACCCGGTACAGGCCATTGAGGAGCGCTTGTTCATCCATGCGCATACTTTCCAATCTTGCCCGGCAGTAAGCGCATTGATCGAGATGCTCGTCGATCTGTCGTGAATGCGGATCGCCATCCAGTACGGCCAACAAGACTTCATCGCTCAATGCGGGCGGTGCTATACACTCCGCTGAGTTGTCGTTCTCAGGAGTGCTCATTTTCCCTCTATCCATAAGAATGCGTTCCAATCGAGTTTCGTCACAACGGTTTATCAGAGCCGATCCAAACCGATTTACTGAATGTCTTTCAGCAAGGCGCGCAGGATTACGTCTTTGAGCAGGTGACGGCGGATGCGCTGGAGCGCGACACGCACAGCATTTTCGTCCGGCCACATGTGCCCATATTCGCTGACGATCTCAGCGCGGCTCAACTGCTGCTTTGCCCAGCAGTCGAACAAAACCTGATCGTGTTCGTCGGGCAGCAGAAAATACACCCGGCCTTCAATTTTTTCCCAGATGAGTTTCTTCTCGGCGTCCTCGCTGACGTTTTCAGCCGAAGGAATAATCTCCTCGCTGTCCGGCTGATCTTCGGCGTCGGCTGAGCGCACGCGCGCAATCGGCTGCCGCGCCGCCAGCGAGCGGTTATATTCCGCGATGGTGCGCGCCAGCGTTTTACGCAGGTAGGCTAGAACCGCATTTAAGGAAGTAAAGGAACTGAACGGCGCTCCTTTGAGCTGGCGATAGACTTTCTGAAACGTGATGCTTTTGAAATCGTCCGCCGTGACCATCTGCGCCTCGAACGACTGCGCATCCCGAATCCAGAATTTGCTCCAGACCGTCATATAAATATCGAAGACGAAGCCGAGCGCGAATTCATCCTCTAGGCCGAACGCGCGCCGGATCAACTCGTAACAAAAGCGGTCGTCGCGCTGCTGCGGGTTACGCCGGGATGATTCTTCGGCGCAGCGTTGTGCCAGTTGAGCGGGTGGCACGAGATCGAGTTCCATAGTCATCGAATTCACCATTAGGTCGGGCATGAACGAGACGTTCAAACGCAGAAAATAACGGGGAGCGAGCGGCTGCTCGCCAGCCCTTTGAAACCCATTCCCAAGCCGCTTCGATGTATCCGGGTTCATGAGCATCAGCGCAATTTCGGCGCGCTGACTCTGCTTTGACGGACAAGGATGACTGCAAACCGCAGCGGTATTCGTTTAAGTAATGAACTTATATCTTTATTGAGCCTTATTATACTTTCAACGAAGATGGTCTGCTAGCCGCGCTGCTGATTTTCCGCCCAACGTTTCACAACCCAAAACTCAAGTCGCTGTGACATTTTTTTCGTCAACAGCATTTTAGTAGTTACGAGTACGTACTCCACCTTCTCAACCGGAAAGAAGGGCGAACGAATTTTCAGAGTATCTATTGAGGAGTGAGAATCATGTCTTTCCGTACCAAAAGCCTCATGGTCACCGTTCTGCCGCAGGAGCCGCAGGCGCAGCCGCTTGCCACGCCGCAGAACATCGTCGTGCAGTGTCCGCTCCATTCGACCATCTGGACGTGCTGGCTGTATTCCTGCCATGCCTTCACGCCGATCTGCCCGACCTATACGCCGATCTGCCCGAACGCCTCGCAGCTTTGCCCTCCGGGAACCCTGTGTCTGGCCGGGACGATCACCGATCTTTCCCCCATCGTCACCACGACCCCTGTCCAGCAGACCATCCAGTTCAGCTCTGAAGAATCGCTGAAGGCGCTTCAGACGCAGTTGGCGCAGCTTCAGGACGCGACGCAGGCGCAGTTGAGCGCGCTGCAAGCGAAGCAGGCGCCGCAGACTGTCGAAGAAGCGGAAATGCTGGAAAAGCACCTGACCGACGCGCTCAACGAGGTCAAGGCTACCAAGGAATCTCTGCGCCGCAGCAAGCCCAGCAAGTAAGACCCGTTTTCGGATCACGCCCGCCCGCGACGGTATGGGCCGTCGCGGGCAGCACCGGTCGATTGGAGAAAGTCGCCATGTCACAAGCTATTCTGAAGGATATTCGGGGCGCGGTTTTTCGGGCGAACCCGGAGTATGAACTGGTTACGCTCGACCAGCTTTCCCCGAAGCAGCAGACCTATCTGAGCATGTTGACGGAACAGCCCGATGTCTTTGGCCTGCTGCGCCCGCGCCGGGGCGAGAGTCGGATGATCAAGACGGTCAGCTCCGAAGCAGCGCAGGTTTTCAACACCCTGCAACAGCCCGGCACACTGCCGTTTGCCGCACGGGAACAACTGGCACGCGAACGCGATCCCAATCGCTCGTTGGCTGAACTGGTGCTGGACGGTGTGCTCGAAATCAGCGCCGAGGAGGGCTTTGTCTCTGGCGCTGCCGCTTACCACGTGATTTACCGTTCCGCATCGACGCCGACCGCACGCGGAACGCTGGCGACACTTTCGCTTCAGGCGCTGCAACATGCCGAGCTTCTGCCAGCGCAAAACCCGGCAGCCCTGTCGCTCTATCTTTATAATTACAACCGCCTGCCGCTGTCGCTGTATTGGAGCAGGCGCTTGCCCTCGACGGATGCTGCCGCCGCGTATCTGGGGCTGGAATCCCAGTCCGCGACCGGGCGGAAACTACATCAATTCTGGGTGCAGTCTCCGGGCGACAATGCCGCTTCTGAGAGCGGTTGGCGCTTCTGGACACGACGTTCCTTTCATTCCTATACCGAGACTGAGCGACCGACCTATAAGCTGTATGTCAGCCCACTTCCGACGCATTTACCGGAAGTGTTCAGCGCGGCGGTCGAGGTATTTACAGCGCATGACGTAGCGCATTTCAAGGTGGGCAAAGACGCTTACGGGCTGCTGCGCCCCGATAAATTGATCGCTTACGTGGACACGATGGACGCGCTTCAGGCGGTCGCTGAAGACCTGCGTCAGCGCCTCAGCGGGATTCCGGCTCATGGCGTGCCCTTCACGGCTGAATTGGGGCTGAATGGCTTGCTTTCGTGGGGAATCGATCCGCCGTCAACCGAGCAATCGACCGCCTGGAAACAGCGCGAAAGCTGGCGGCTGTGGATTTCCAATCGTCTTGCCAGCGCGCTCGGCGAAGCGCGTCTGCAACCCGCGCCGACGCTCGCCGCCTGGCGGTTCGCGCTGGAGCGTTTGCGTCTGGATGGTGTCGATCCAGCGACCTGGACGCCGATTGACAGCCTGTGGGAACCCGCCGTGTCCGCTCGTGCAGACAAATTGGAGCCAATCTCATGAAGATTACCGACCGTTTTATCATTGCGTCCGATGTGAAGCTGATCGAAGTCGCTGAATTGCCGGAGTGGTTTCGCGCGCAGTTCGAGTATGAGCCGGGGGATTACGCCCTGACGCGCGCGCATTCCCGCGCTCTGTCACAAATTATCGATGAACAGGCGGCGCGCTTATTTCAGGAATTTCAGGCTCCCAAGACAATCTCGGAAGCCGTCCTGACCTTCAGCCGCCTGAACAAGCTTGAGCCGCAAACCTGCCTGAACGATGCCTTTCCCTGGTTACAGCAGGCAATTCTTGAGCAGTTTCTCGTTTCTGCCGATGCGCCGCAGACCGCCGTTCAGCCAACCTACGCGGTTGGAGATCAGATCGCTGATTATCAAGTCACGCGACTGGTTCAGTTTTTGGACGACACGGAAGTGTACGAAGCTGTCGATGGCGACGGGCGGAACGTTGCCGTCAAGCTGATGCGTTCGCGCCAGCCAACTTTTGATCGGGAATTGAACGCTCTGCGCCACTTGGACGGCAGCGTGAATCCGTGTCTGCTTGAAGCGGGCGAGATCGACGGGCGCAGTTACCTGGTAATGGAATGGTGCGGCGGGACGGACATCCTGAGCGCCGCACAGCAGTACCGCGAAATTGGGTCTGATGAGGCGCCAAAAAAGCTGCTGGCGCTGGTGGTGCAGTTGGTCAGCGCCTATGCGCATCTGCATGAACAGGGCGTGTTGCACGGCGACATTCACCCGCGCAACGTGATCGTTGACGCCGAGGCAAAGCTCAGGATCATCGATTTCGGGTTGGCGCAGCCGATCAACGGCGCTGCTGGTGCCGTCTTCAGGGGCGGGATGCCTTCGTTCTTCGAGCCGGAATATGCGGCGGCACTGCTTCAGAATACGCCCCCGCCCCAATCGACGATGATCGGCGAGGTTTACGCGCTGGGCGCACTCGTCTACATGGTGCTGACCGGGATGCCTTACCTCAATTTCTCGCTGGAACGCGAGCCGATGCTGAAGCAAATCGTCGAGGATGAGCCGCTGTCGTTTGCGCAGCGCGGGCTGCCGTCGTGGACGGAAGTTGAGCCGCTGGTCAGGCAAGCACTCAGTAAGGAGCCGTCGGCTCGGTTTGCATCGGCGGCGGCGTTCGCGGCAGCGCTCCAGCGCGCGCAGACCGACATGACCCGATTGCCACGCACCAAACAGCCGCTTCTGGTGCTGCCCCAGCTTGAACAGGACGTGCTCAAGCGCCTGAGTTTCGACGGCGATTTGGTCGCGCATGGCCTGGGAACAGCGCCGACGACCTCGTTCAATTATGGCGCGGCGGGGATCGCCTACGCCTGTTATCGGATGGCGTGCGCGAAAAGTGACGCTGATTTGCTCGCGCTGGCCGTCCACTGGCTGGCCGTCGCTAAACAGAAAATGGCGGATGACGACGCATTCTATAACAGCGCGATGAGCCTCACGCCGGAGACAGTTGGGCGCGTCTCGCCGTATCACAGCGCTGCCGGGGTTCATGCGGTGTCCGCGTACATTGCCCATGCGCTCGGCGATCTGGCGGGGCTGCAAGCCGCGATCCAGAGTTTCGTCGCGGTGGCGCAGGCTGACTGTGAAAGCCTCGATCTGACACTGGGACGGTCAGGCGTTGCGCTGACCTGCGGCCTGCTGCTCGATCTGGCGCGCACGCTGCCAGCGGTCGATGTGACCGCGCTGCTCTCGCTTGGCAGCGCTGCCGCCGAAAGAATCTGGTCGGAGGTCGAAGGTTATGCGCCGATTGGCGCAGGCAATCCGATTGCCTATTTGGGCATCGCACACGGCTGGGCGGGCATACTCTACGCCGCGCTGCGCTGGTCACAGGCGAGTGGCTGGACATTGCCAAACAGCACAGCACAGCGCCTGACCGAGCTTGCCGATCTCGCGGAACCGGTTGGGCAGGGAGCGCGCTGGGCGTGGAGCCTCGCTCACCCCGGCAGCACTATGCCCGGTTGGTGCAACGGCAGCGCCGGACACGTTCATCTCTGGACGCTCGCTTATGAGATGGTTGGCGAGAAGCAACATCTGGAACTGGCGCAAAAAGCAGCCCGGAACATCATTGAAACGCGGAGCGGCAGTGGAAATCTGTGCTGCGGCCTCGCGGGACAGGCTTACGCGCTGCTCAAGCTGCATCGGCAAACAGGCGATCACGAATGGCTGAGTCAGGCGCGCACGCTGGCCGAAAAAGCGGCGCTGGCGGTGCTGGAACTCCGACGACAACCGCTGGATCAGATCACGGCGCTCGATTTGCGCCCGGAAGGTCTGTATAAGGGCGAGGTGGGCGTCGCGCTGCTGGCGACGGAAATCAGCCAGCCCGACAAGGCCGTGATGCCGCTGTTCGAGCGCATCGATTGGTCGTAGCGTCAGCACAACTCTGCAACGGCGCTCGCTTGGGAAACAAAAACGGCAGGATTATGCCTGCCGTTTCTCGTGGAGCACGTTCGAATCAGCTCCAAGTAAGCTGGGGGACCTGGATTCGAACCAAGATTAATGACTCCAGAGGCCACTGTTCTGCCATTGAACTATCCCCCATCAATGACGGGGAAAGTGTAGCATAAGCCTCAGGTTCGATCAAGCCTCATTCTGACCGTCATCGATGGCTTTATCGATCCGCTGATTGATCCGCACATTGCCGTAGGTTTGCAGAATTTCGTAGAGGTCAGGCGTGTTGGTGCGACCGGTCAGCGCGACGCGCACCACCATCATCACGTCGCCGAAGTGACCCTTATAAACGCCAGGATTCTTCTTGAAGGTTTTGGCGTCACGAGCAAAGCCCAGCCGTTCCGCGAGGCCACGCATGTCGTCGAGCCAGGCATCCTTCGGCGTGGCAGGGTCGAAGCTGCGCACGTGATCGAGAATGCCCGCAATGTCGGCGGCGGCGAATTTCGGCATCGGGTAGCCATCCACAGCGATGCTCTGATTGAACAGTTCGTCAAAATAGAAGCCGCAGGCGCGCTCGATGTCTGACCACGTGGCAATATCCTTGCGCGGGGCGGGCGTATTGCGCTCGACGTTGAACACGGCGATGCTGTAACCCGGCTCGGCTTTCATCAGGCTCGCCAGCTTGTGATCGTACTGCTCCGCCCAGGCGAGACCCTCCTGATAGACGCGCTCGGCGTTGTAAGTGGCGATGATGTCCTTGCTGATGTCGTTCAGCTTGACCAGATCGAACAGCGGCATGGCAACGCCCATATCTTCGAGCACGAAGGGAAACTCGCTGTAGGGCTGATCTGGATTGGCCTTGCGCCAGTCGTAGAAAGCGGAATTGGCGAGGTTGAGCAGGTACTCCATGACCGACTGCGCCGGATAGCCCGCTTCGTAGTAGTACATGACGTTGGCTTCCGAGTCCTTGCGCTTGCTCAGTTTGCGCTTGGAACTGCCTTCCATCTTGGCAATCGGCGCGACGTGGGCGTAATCCGGCATGGGAAAACCGAGAAATTCGAGCGTCTGGAGGTGCAGCGGCGCGGAGGGCAGCCATTCCTCGCCGCGAATCACGGTCGTGACGTGCATCAGCCGATCATCGACGATGTGAGCAAAGTGATAGGTCGGCAGGCTGTTCGACTTGACCAGCACCACATCCTGATCGTTGGCAGGCATGTCGAGATCGCCCTTGATGATGTCGTGGAAACGCACGCGCGACTCGTTGGGGTAGGGCGCGCGAATGCGAATCACTGGGCGGTTGCCCGCGTCGAGTTCTGCCTTGACCTGAGCGAGCGAGGCATTACGCCATTTCGCCCAGGGGCCGTAATAGCCCGGCTTCGCGCCCTGCGCCTCCTGATCTTTGCGCAGGCGGTCAAGTTCATCTTCGGTGCAGAAGCAGGGATACGCCTTGCCCTGCGCGATCATGAATTTGGCGAACGTCTCGTAGATTTCGACACGCTCGCTTTGCGTATACGGCCCATACGCGCCGACTTCGCCAATCGGGTCAATCTGGACGACGCCCTCATCCGGCGTGAGACCGAAGTTGTTGAGGTTCTGGACGATTTGCTCGACGCTGCGATCCTGCTCACGCTTCTTGTCGGTATCCTCGATACGCAGGAAGTAGACGCCGCCGCTCTGTCGAGCGACGCGGCTGTCCACCAGCGTCGTCATCAGACTGCCGATGTGAACGAATCCGGTGGGGCTGGGGGCGAAGCGCGTGACTTTTGCGCCCGGCGGGAGATCGCGCGGCGGGTACTGGCGATAGAAGTCCTCCGGCGTCCTGGCGACGTGCGGAAAGACAAGCTGCGCGAGTTCAGTGTGGAAATCAGACATATGTTATTAAACCCTTTCAGAGGGCAGGTACACAAGTTAGGTATGGCGAGCGCGCATAATCACGCTCTCGGCAAGGCCAATGCCCGCCAGCGTCGAAACCAGCGACGTACCGCCGGAACTGATGAATGGCAGCGTGAGTCCCGTGACGGGCATCAGGCTGAGGTTCATGCCAATCGAAACGACGGTTTGAAAGAAAATGAAGGTAGCCACGCCATAACAGATCAGGCTGCCTAAGGGATCGGCGGCAATGCGTGCGCCATGCAGGATGCGCAAGATAACAATACCGATGAAGACCATCACGAACACACCGCCGACAAAGCCGAACTCTTCCGCGATGACCGCGAAAATGAAGTCGGTCTGGCGCACGCGCAGGAAACGCCCGGTGTTCTGCGGGCCTTGCTCGTAGCCTTTGCCGAGTAATCCACCGGAGCCGATGCTGATGCGCGCCTGAAGAATATTATAGTAGGCGTCAGGATCGCTTTCCGGGAAGATGAACGAGGTGATGCGCTGTTTCTGGTAATCCTGCATGTGCGCCCACGCGATTGGCAGCGTGATTGGCAGCGAGATCATCAGCACAATCGCAAACATGGCGACGTGCTTCATCCGTAAGCCCGCCGCGAAAACCATCGCCAGCCACATCACGCCAAAGACAATTGCCATGCCCAAATCAGGCTGGATGAAGATGATCGCGGTGGGAACGCCGATGTGAATCAGCGACTTAAAGATCGTCGTCAGGCGGTTCATCTTGTCGATGTTGTTGGCGAGAAACTGACCGAGCGTGATGATAATCATCACCTTCGCCATCTCGGACGGCTGGATGCGAATGCCGATATTGATCCAACTGCGCGCGCCCGCGTCGCCCTCGACCCCGAAAAAGAACACCATGATCAGCAGAATGACCATGATCAGGTAGAGCCAGTAGTGCAGCCCACCGAGCAGACGATAATCAATTGCCGCCAGGCCGAACATCACGAAAATGCCGAGAATACCGAAGCGGATTTGGTCAGGGACGCGGTTGATCAGGTCAGGGTCGATAGCGCCGAGTGTAGCGCTGCGGATCATCAGCACGCCGAAAACGGTGAGAATCACTGCCGTAATCACGAGGATGTAGTCGAAGTGACGCCACATGCTCCCGGAACGACTCATGAAAACAAACCCCTGCAAGAGACGATGCTGTCATTATAACAATCGGCGGAGATGAATTGAAGCCTATGAACTCGCTTAGGCGTCGTCTTTGGACGGGGCTTCGTAGTCCGGGTCGTCCTTTTCAATGCCTTCGAGGGTTTTGAGGAAGGGGATTTCAGCGACCAGCAGGCTGGCGCGGTCACGGTTTTGCAGCGCAATATCGACGTTTTCGCTGTCAACCGAGACATACTTCGAGATGACCGCCAGAATTTCCTGCTTCATCGCTTCCAGTTTATCGGGCGGCAGGTTGATCCGGTCGTGAACCAGCACGAACTGCAAGCGCTCCTTCGCCATACTGCCAGATTTTTTGGTCGGCGTTCGTCCCAAGATGCGATCCAGGAATTCGGGCATCATCGACTCCTCATATTTCATTTGCCGCCGAACAATCGAGACAGCCGCTTGAAGAACCCGGTCGATTCGTCAAGCTGCATGAACGGCACTTTCTCGCCCATGAGCCGCCGTGCGATATTGCGGTAAGCTACGCCTGCGCGTGAATTTTCATTAAGCGTAACCGGGATACCGCTGTTGGTCGATGGGACTACATTCTCGTCTTCGGGGACGATGCCAATCAACTGAATCGCCAGCAGGTCGGTCACGTCGTCGGCGGAGAGCATTTCGCCCCGGCGCACCATCTCCGGGTTGACGCGGTTGAGGATCAGTTTGCCCGGCGCTTTGTTCTCGGTTTCGAGCAGGCCAATCACACGGTCGGCATCGCGGACGGCGGAAACTTCGGGGTTGGTGACGATCAGCACTTCGTCGGCGGGCGCGACCGCGTTACGGAAGCCGCGCTCGATTCCGGCGGGCGAGTCGATCATGATGAAATCGAATTCCTCACGAAGCGAGTCGGTCAGTTGAATCATGTCTGCCGGGCTGACGGCGGTCTTGTCGCGGGTCTGCGCTGCCGGGATCAGGTAGAGTTCGGGGAGCATCTTGTGACGAATCATCGCCTGACGCGGCTTGCAGCGGCCTTCGACAATATCGACCAAATCGTAGACAATGCGGTTCTCCAGCCCCATGACAATATCGAGGTTGCGCAGACCGATGTCGGCGTCGATCATCAGGACTTTCTTATTCAGCTTCGCCAGCGCGACGCTCAGGTTCGAGGTGGTCGTCGTCTTGCCGACGCCGCCTTTCCCCGATGTCACGGTGATGATTCTTCCCCCCACGTCTGTCCCTCTCTTGTTAGTGCCAGGCTTCGACGATGATGCGCCCATCGCGGATCAGCGCCATTTCCGGCTTCGGCTTATGGTGCTTGTCCTGCGGCGAGATGCTGATAAACCCGGCAATCCGCAACTGCGTCGGGATCATATCGAGCGCGCAGACGAAGGCGCTTTCGTCACCGTTGGCTCCGGCGTGAACGTTGCCGCGCAGTCGCCCCCAGACAATCACATCGCCGTTGGCGATGATCTCCGCGCCGGGGTTCACGTCGCCAAAGACGACGACGTGCCCCTGACTGCGCACGGTACGCCCGGAACGCATCGTGCGGCGAATCATCACGCCGAAGGTGCCGTCTTCTTCGGTTGGGCTGGGCGCTGTACCGTCAGTGGGTGCGGGTGTGATCAGGTTCGCGCGCAGATCGAGCGCGCTGGCCGAGTCAATCGTGGTTTTGCTCTCGCTCAGGACGGCGTACAGGGTTAGCCCGCGCCGATCAAGTAACGCTTTGGCTGAACCTAACTCATCCTTGCGAACCGGGCGTGCTCCAACGTCGAGCGTGATGCGTGCGCCTGCAAAAAACGAACTCTGCTGATCGATACGCGCGGCAAGGTCGGCCATGACCGCCTGCCATTCCTCGGATTCCTCAAGCGAAATCAACAGGCCGTCTTTAACCCCTTTGATTGCCACTGTTTGCATTGCGCCACTGCCCAATTCGCGAAGTAATTTTAACCATTCATATACTATATTGGATCGTCAAAAGGCGCTACCTTAACGCCACAATTGCTCACTACGACTTCCGTCATACCATGCCGACGATGTGCAGCAGCATGAACAGCGGCAGCAGCGTGAAAGCGGCAGTGGCAATCACGCGCGCGGGCTTGACGCTGCGCTGCAACCACTGACCGAAGGTATACATCGCGTAGGTCATCCATAGAAGCTGAATCATGAGCAGGGGCAGGAGCAGCACCGGGCTGTCCGCGCCGTAATAGATTAAGCCGAAGGCCGCGTACATGCCGAAGGCGATCATCGTCACGACGCCGACCGGCGGATGCCAGCGCGACAGCCGCGCCAGCCCAAGCACGCCGAGCGCCAACCCTGCTGCCG
>DASZXN010000319.1:0-4078 GCA_035545875.1 Phototrophicaceae bacterium | reverse complement strand
GGGCGGCTGCGAATTGGCCTGCTGATCGCCTTCGGGCTGGCAGTCGTCTTTCTGGCGATGCAGGCCTGGGAATACACCCATTCCGACGTGCTGCCCGGCGACAACACCTATGGCTCGCTGTTCTTCGCCATCACCGGCATTCACGGCATTCACGTGCTGATGGCGGTGCTGATGAACGGCTATCTGCAAGTACGGGCGCGATTCGGGCATTTCAGCGCGCGCCGCTATCAGGGCATCGAGAATGTGACGCTCTACTGGCATTTCGTCGATGTCGTCTGGCTGTTTATCGTGGCGGTGCTGTACATTTCGCCCTATTTCTAGGAGGCCGCGATGACCATCAACGGCAAGCGCTACGGCGGTCGGCGGCTGGCCTTCATGTTTTTCGCGCCGCCTGCCGCGTGGGGGCTGCAACTGCTGATTGGCTACGGGCTGGTGACAGTCGCCTGCCTGAGCGGGACGAAGATCGCCTTTGAAGGGCTGTCGCTGATCGTCGCATTGATCACGATTGTTTCCGGCGTGACTTCATTTCTCTCCTGGCATCATCGCGGGATCGCAGAACTGGAGGTCACGCCCAACGCGGATGAGTTCGTGGCGGTCGTCGGCGTGCTGCTGGCGGTGATCTTCCTGGTTCTGATCGTGGGAACCGCGCTGTACGGCGCGGCGCTCGCCGCCTGCCCGCCGATCTCGATGATTCTGCCATGATCCCACTGACGTGGGCGTGGGATGGCGCGACGCTGTTGGGTCTCGAAGTCCTGACCGGGATTTACGCGCTCGGACTGTTTCGGCTCTGGCTGCAAGCGGGGCGTGGACACGGGATCAACGGCTGGCGGGTCGGGGCATTCGCGGGCTGCCTCCTCGCGCTCGCCATCGCGCTGATCTCGCCGCTCGACACACTCGCCGCCGAGTCGTTCGCAGCGCATATGACCCAGCACATGATCCTGATCCTGATCGCCGCGCCGCTGCTTGTGTTGAGCGGCTATCCGGTGGCGTTGTTCTGGGCGCTGCCGCGTCGCTGGGCACACCGATCCGCCCGCCGCCTCCATCGCCTGCAAGCGATCTGGCGCGGGATCACACAGCCGCTGGTCACCTGGACAATCTTCACGGCGATCCTCTGGCTGTGGCACGTGCCGCGCTTCTACGACGCGGCGCTGAAGAACAACACGATTCATTTTTTCGAGCACGTGTGTTTTTTCGCGGCGGCGGCGCTGTTCTGGTGGGTGCTGATTCGACCGAGCGGGCGCAAGCAGGTGCAGTACGGCCTGAACGTGCTCTACCTGTTCACAGCGGCGCTGCAAAGCGGAGCGCTCGGCGCGCTGCTGACCTTCTCGACGCAGGTGTGGTATACGAACTATGGCAATCTGCCGGGGTTGACCGCACTCAGCGACCAGCAGCTTGCAGGACTGATCATGTGGCTGCCGGGTGGCGTGCTGTTCGTGCTGCTGGCCTCGGCCTATTTCATCGCCTGGCTGAACGCCGTCGAGCGCTCAATGCAGAGCCGCCCCGCGCGAGCTTAAAGGAAAAGCCGATGCTGCGCAAAGAATATGTTGGCCTGTACGTGCTGCTGATCCCGTTCGCCATTGCGTTGATCGCCGTGCTTGCGACCGCCGCTTACAGACCGCCCTCGACACAACCGACAACCGTCAGCGGCAGCGATGCGGCGCAGGGCGTTCAGGCGCTCGCGGACTACGGCTGTGGCGCGTGCCACGTGATCGCCGGGGTGAGCGGCGCGACCGGAACGGTCGGCCCAGCGCTGAATAATCTGGCGCAGCGCGCTTACATCGCCGGGAAGCTGCAAAACACGCCCGACAACCTCGTTCAGTGGATTCGCTTTCCGCAGGAAGTTGAGCCGGGCGTCGATATGCCCGATCTCGGCGTCACCGAAGCCGCCGCCCGCGACATCGCGGCCTACCTCTACACGCTCAAATGATTCGTGTTCCAGCCATGAACGTCAATCCGGCGATCCTGCGGAGAAACGTTCTGCCACGAAACAACAATTAGACGGGTTTCGCCGGGCAAAAGGCAGAAATGGTTGTCGCTGAATTCAGCGAACCCCGGCGCACCGATTTCGCGCGCATCTTCCAGCCAGACGCATAACGCGGCCTGATCGCCCGTGTTGGTGATCGTGAGCGTCTCGCCTTGAGCATCGCGCTCGACCCGCACGGTCGTCGCCAGGACGTGCAGGAGCGGCATCAGGTTCTCCCCGCGCGTAAATAGATAGCGATTGACCGCTAGCGGCTGATCGCCGCTCGACCATTCAAGATCGAGGAAGAAAACGTCGTCTACAGCAGCCAGCGGATGCTGAATCGAGGCAATGGAAGCGGCGCGGTTGGCGGGAATACTTGCCGTTCGCGTCCATTCCTGATAGACCTGCCCGCTCATGCTGATCAGTCGTGCGCTTATGCTCGCCTCAAGCGCGGATAGGCTATCCTGCACCGCCCAGAGTTCCGCCGCGAACGCTTCGCGCTTGCCCCAGGCTAATGTCGCAAACTTCGCCGTGACCGAGATCGGCGCGTAAGCCCGCGCAACGGCATAGTAAGCCGGTTTCGCCTGCCCGTAGTAATCAACGGCGGAAGTGCAGGCCGCCATCGGAAACGGCTCGTTGAACTGCCAGGGCAGTGTGCCGCTGTTGTGAAACTGCCGCCGCCGATCTGCTTCAAGGGCATAGCGCAAACCTTCGGCCTGCATCAACTGAGTCGCCTTGCGCAGCGTCTCCACGTCCGCGACCTCGCCAAACGTCTCGCGCCAGACTTTCTCTTTGACCCACCACGCGCCGAGGTGCTGCCAGTAGGCGTTATCGAGCGAGACGGGCGCTTGCTGCTCCGGCGCAAGCGTCGCGTCGAGCGCTTTGCGGTTGGTCATGCCTTCGACGCCGAACTCGCTGTGAAAGAGTGACGCGCCCGCATTGTAGAGTTCCTGCTGCTGGCTCACGCCCTGAAATTCCCAGGGGCCGTGTACGTCATGGAGCGAGGTCGGATCGCGGACAATGTTGGCGAGGTCGTTGCCAAACACCGGGCCACTTGGTGAAGTCGGCAACCAGAGCCGATCCGGGTCAAGCCGAGCAACTACCGCTTTCAGCGCTGCCAGCGCCGCGTGCTGATCGTCCAGCGGCACATTTTCGTCGGCGGTGAGTTCGTTGCCGCCGCACCACAGCGCCAGCGACGGATGATTGCGCTTGCGCGGGATAATCTGCTCGGCCTCGTGCGTTAGCATGGCGACGTATTCCGGCGACTCGGACGGGAAATTGTCGATGCCCGAACTCGACAGGATGAACTCCTGCCAGATCAGGATGCCGAGCCGATCCGCGAGGTTGTAGAACGCTTCCTTCTCGATCAGCCCGCCGCCCCACACGCGCAGCAGATTGACGTTGGCATTTTTCGCCAGCCCGAAGAGGTGTTCGAGCTTGTCCGGTCGCTCGACGCCGTACATCACGTCGAGCGGAACCCAGTTCCAGCCCTTCGCGTAAATTTTGCGCCCATTGACGACGAAGGTGTACGGCAGCGCCAGCGGATCGGTGTCCTCGTTCGGCACAAGCTCAATTTTGCGGATGCCAATAGCATATTCGCGTTCAGCGAGTCGATGCCAGCCAGTATCAACGCTTACACCAACCGTGTAAAGCGGTTGATCGCCATAGCCATTCGGCCACCACAATTGAGGCTGATCGAGTTCGATCTGTGTGCTGACCGTTCTCTGCCCCGACGTGAGTTCCATTTTGATCTCTCGGCTGGTGATAAAATTTTTATGTCCAAAATATATGGACGCATGGAACTGGGCGTTGACGGCTTCCAGCGTGTCGATCTGGGCGGTGATGTTGAGCGTCACGTGCTGCAAATCGTCGCTTAACTGCTGACGGACAAGCACATCGGTGATGCGCACATTATCGGTGACTTCGAGGTACACATCATCCCAGATGCCAAGATGCACGATGCGCGGACAGAAATCCCACCAGTAGGTCATCCGGCTCTTAAATGTCGTGACCTTGCTCGTCCGCCCGATTTGCGGCTGTTCGTGCGGCGCAGGCTCGATCACAACGGCAAGCAAGTTGTCGCCATCGAAGTTGAGCTTGTCGCTCACGTCGAAA
>DASZXN010000318.1:0-5319 GCA_035545875.1 Phototrophicaceae bacterium | reverse complement strand
AAGCCCTCACTCTAAATCTCTCTCCCTCAGGGCGAGAGACTTAAAATCCTGCTGACCCGTTGTTCTCCCTTCTCCCTCAGGGAGAAGGGAGAACAACGGGTCAGCAGGATTTTAAGTCTCTCGCCCTGAGGGAGAGAGATTTAGAGTGAGGGCTTAACTTGATGCGCATGGGGCAGGTCTGTGACCCGCCAAAATCTTCTACCTTTGCGTCTTTGCGTCTTTGCGCCTTTGCGTTGAAGTCTCTTAGTTTTTATGTTACTTGGCATACCAGCGCCGTGACCGAATGTGGCTCGAAGGCCACGCGCAGGCTGCTGCCGCTCGGCGCAAGCTGATTTTCACGGGTGAGCACCTGCCCCGGCTGCTCGAACGAGTTGGTCGTCTTGAGTCCCGCCCCGTTGATCGTGTAAACCTTGACCGCGCCGGAAAACTGTCCCTCACCGAGCGAAACGGTCGTCTCCGCGCCATCGCGCTCCGAGCGATTGACGACGAACACCGCTAACTGCTTGTGATCTTCGCTCAACGTCGCGGTCACGTCGAGCGTGCGCAGGCCGCCGAAGGTATCGCCGTCCCAGTAGACGTTGAGCGCGGTTGATCCGGTAAAGCGGCTGTACAGTTCGAACGGGAAGAAGATCGTTTGCAGGAACAATTCGTTCTCGCGCGTAAAAACGGGCGCAAGCACGTTGACAATCTGGGCGATGTTCGCCATCTTGACGCTGCTGGCATGGCGGATAAACGCATTGAAGTGCATGGCGATCACCAGCACGTCTTCGAGGTTGTAGATCGTCTCCGCCTGAACGCCGGTCGCGCTCTTGTGCCAGACGTTCCATTCATCGACCGAGATGTAAACCGGATGCTTCGAGCCGCGCTGAAGCTGGACGGCCCGGATCAGTCCCTCGATGGCGCTGAGGCGCGCGTCGAACAACTCCGAGAGCGCCATGTAGCTGGCGAAATCGTTCTTCTCGTTATCGACGTACCAGTGCAGCGCGACGTAATCGATCAGGTCGCCCGCCTGTTCCATGAGCAACTGCGCCCGCTCGACCCAATCGGTTGTGTTCCAGTTCGAGACGGCGCTGGCGATCAGCTTGATCGACGGATCGACCCACTTCATCACCTTGCCGAACTCGGTGGCGGCGCGAGCGTATTCCTGCGCCGTCTTGTAACCAATCTGCCACGAGCCATCGACCTCGTTGCCAATGCCCCAGTATTTGACGTTGTGCGGCGCGCCGTAGCCGTGATGCCGCCGCAGATCAGCCAGTTCGGTTTGCGCCGTGCCGTTGCAGTATTCAACCCAATCACGCGCCTCGCGCATGTCGCCATCGCCGCAGTTGACGCACAGGTATGGCTCGGTGTCGAGCGCGCGGCAGAACTCGATAAATTCATTCGTACCAAACTCGTTGCTTTCGACGGTGTGCCATGCCAGTTCCTGCCGCGCGGGTCGCTTGTAACGCTGGCCGACGCCATCGCGCCAGCGATAGCCGGAAGCAAAGTTGCCGCCGGGGTAGCGGATCAGCGGCATTTGTAAGCGGCGCAGCGCGCCGATCACGTCGGTGCGCAGGCCGCGCTCGTCGGCGTAAGTCGATTTGGGGTCGTAGATTCCGCCATAGATGCAGCGCTCCAGATGTTCCGCGAAGCCGCCGAAGATGTTCCTGTCGATGCTTGCCAGCGAAAAAGATGGGTTAATCATGATCCGGTTCATAAATCTTTTCTCCTGAGCAAATCTGTACCGAGTATCGCTCAGTTCACTATGAAATGCCCATATGAGCCTGAATTTATTCGTAGGGGCAGGTCTAAGACCTGCCCTAGAGCGATACGCGGTGTTCGCTCAATTGACAAGTTATCGCTCGAAAGCTATCCTCAGCGCGTATCCACGAGGAAACCAATGACACGCGAAACGATCACGATTGAGGATTTTGTCCCGGCGGGGCGCGAGAAATTCTATCGCGGCGTGCCCTTCACGATGCCGCCGGGAGTCGCGCGGCTGGAAGTGCGCTATCGCTACAGTGAGCAGATCAGTTCCGACCCGACTCTGAGCGGCGGCAATACGGTCGATCTCGGTCTGTTCGACTGGCGCGGCGACGATTTTCCGGCAGCGGGCTTTCGCGGCTGGTCGGGCAGCGAGCGCAGCGAGTTTTTCGTCACGCCGACCGACGCGACGCCCGGTTACATGCCGGGGCCGCTCACGCCGGGAACGTGGCACGTCGCGCTTGGCTTCTACAAAGTTGGGCCAAATGGCTGCCATTACACCGTCGAAGTTACGTTCGAGTACGGCGACGCTGCCGTGACCGAATTTCCGCCGATGCTGACGCTCGCCAGCCCGAATTATCAGCCGACGCCGCACGCCGATGGCTGGTACAAGGGCGAGCTTCACTGTCACACCATCCACAGCGACGGTGATTCGACTGCCGCCGAGGTGATCGCCGCTGCTGAGGCGCTGGGGCTGGATTTTCTGGCGATCACCGATCACAACAACGTCACGCATCTGATGGAACTGGCAGCGCTCGGCGTTCAGCAGATCATCCTGATCCCCGGCTACGAAGTGACGACCTATCGCGGTCACTGGAACGTCTGGGGCGCAGATTCGTGGGTCGATTTCCGCGTCGAGTCGCCGGAAGACATGCAGCACGCCGTCGATTACGCCCGTCAGCACGTCTTTCTCGTCTCACTCAACCACCCGCGACCGTATGGCCCGCCCTGGGAATATCCGCAAACGCGCGGCAACCAGTGTATCGAGGTCTGGAACGGCCCCTGGTTCCTGTTCAACGAGACGGCGCTCAACTTCTGGGAGGATCGGATTCGGCAGGGTGAGCGGCTGGTCGCGGTCGGCGGCAGCGACATGCACCGCCTCCATACCGAGCATGAGGAAGCCCGGCTCGCCACCCCGACGATGTGGATTTACTGCCCCGGCGCTCCAACTTCCGAAGCTATTCTCAGCGGGTTGAAATCCGGTCATGCCTTCATCTCGGACGGCGTGGACGGCCCCAAACTGTACCTTTCATACGGATCAGCCATGATGGGCGACGTAATCCAGCAACCGGAAAGCGGATCAGCCGAGTTCGAGGTGCGCGCCGTCGATGGCGCGGGGTTAGAGTTGCAAATCATCGGCGCGAACGGCATCGTGCAGAAGATCGCCGTCGAGGAGCCGGATCAGACGTTCACCTGCACCGTCCCGGTCAAGGATACGCCGTATATCCGCGCGCAGTTGGTCGAGCGCGACGAGGATTTAGTCGTGCGGGCGCTCACCAACCCGATTTACGTCGAATAAATAAAAATACTCACATCCGCTTGGACGTGAGCATTTCTGTAGGGGCACGACATGTCGTGCCCTTTTGATTTCAGATGAATAGATTAGCCACGACCGATATAGGAGCCGTCGCGGGTATCGACCTTGATGTTCTCGCCTTCGTTGATGAAGTTCGGCACCGTCACGCTCAGGCCAGTGTCGGTCTTGACCTTCTTGGTCACTGCGCCCGACGTGTTCCCCTGAACCGCAACCTCGGCCTCGACGACCTTGTAGGTCATGCTCGTCGGCAGCACGTAGTCGATGACGGTGCTGCCGTCGGTCGTCATGAGCTGCAAGTCCATGTCGTCCTTAAGGTAGAGCGCGTCGTCGCCGAAGAGCGAGCGGTTGACATCGTACTGATCATAAGTCTCATTGTTCATGAAGTGCAGGAAATCGCTGTCGCCGTAGAGGAACTTCACGTCCTCGGTTTCAACGTAAATGTTATCGAGGCTGTCTTCTGCCGAGAACACCCGGTACTGCGTCTGGCTGGTACCGATGTCCATCAACTGCGCGCGCATCGAGGCCGCGCCACGACCGGGGTTGTTGTACTGCGTGTTGACCACCCGGTATAAATTTCCGTCTAAACGGAGAACCGTGCCTTTACGAATATCGCTTGCTGGAATCATGCCGCCCACTTCTGGTTATCGCCAATTTTTTGATGAAGTCATTATATCATAGGCAAATGTGATACTTCCAGACCTGAACCGCAGGGTCGCCGACGCGCACCACATAACGATACGCGCCCCAATCGACCCACGACTGCCCGTACCGCTGCAAGCGCGTGTCGATCTCCGCCCGACACTCAGCGGTCACGGCCTCCGAGAGCGCTACCGCCTGAGCATAACGCGGGCTAATCGAGCGCAGGAGCCGACCGGCGTGATCAAGCGGTCGCATCAGGATGCTGGTGTCGCCGGGAATATTCAACGAATAGTGCAGCGTCCGCTCGATGACGTTGCGCAAGCCATCGCGCTCAAACACAGGCAGCGCTTGGCGATAGATCGAAGGATCATCAATCCACTCGGCGCGCACAGCATAGCCCATCTCCCGAATGGCGCGGTCGATTTCGAGGTCATCCTCCCAGATGATCGTTTCAACCCGCTGCTGGATTGCGCCGCACATGCCGAACGGGATCATACCCATCTTGCCCCAGAATGACTGGTAATCGCCGGCTTTCAGCCGAGAGCGTAGTGACGAATCACGGTTGAACGCGGCGTTGAGCGCGTCGATGATGCTCTGCGGAATGTCCGCGCCGGGAACGGGCGAATGCTGGAATGGGGTGTACGGACTAACAGCGGCAGGCAGGTCATTTTTGACGTTGGCTTCGCTCAGGCGGACGAGGGTATTGAGCAAATCGCTGCCCCACACGGCATCGTGCGCGGGCATGATTAAATAGCCGGGGTAGGACAGGCGGCTTGCCAGATCGAGCGCGAAGATAATCCGCGCCCAGCGATCCGTCATGGCATAGTGCCGCCAATGGGGTGGATTCGTCCACTCACAGCGCGACGGCGTGTCCGCGTAGAAATCGCGGGATGAAGGGCGAATCGGTTCGGGATTGGCGATGACTGAAAGAAACGTCAAATGCGGGTATTGCGTGGGCAAGTCCGCGAATGAGTCGGCGGTGGATTGACTGTCGCAGATCAAGACGACGGCAGCACCGTCGTAGCGGCTGAGTTCGCGCAGGCGCGAGTCAAGCGTGAAATCAAAGACGCGGCGGGCGCGCGGCTCAGTCGGGCGTGGGCGATACATGAACTCCGCGCTAATAAAGTGCTTGCCGTGCAGTCTTTCGGCCAATGCTGAAACGTCGAGGGTCTCGATTTCATTCACTGCTGCGACGATTCAGGCAGCCAGTTCGCATTTTGATCGTTGGCATACCAATTGGTGCTAAGTAGGCAGGGGGTGAAGGTGTTCACATCGAGGACGTAAACTTCCAGAGGTTGATAGCCAGCTTCCCGATTATCAAGTCCCCATGAATAAAATCGGTCAAAGGCGATGTACTTACCGTCGGCTGACCATTCAGGAACACCGATGACACCAACAAT
>DASZXN010000317.1:0-14701 GCA_035545875.1 Phototrophicaceae bacterium | reverse complement strand
AAAAGCGAGATGATGCCCAGCCAAGAAATTGGCACCCTTCGGATCAAAACGAACGGGTAAGGCTCGGAACTTGTCGATCCAGACAGAGCATCGGCAATTCCAGGAGTTCCAGTTAGTTCCGAGTTCTCGATAGGATAGGTCTTTGCCGCAAGTGTCCATTGGAGGCGATGGGTATTCACCATCTGCACGCGCATCAATGACGACTTTGATTTGAAAACCTGGGCGAGTCTGCTCACGCTTGCTTTTACTAACACCCCAGGGTCATCACATCAAATTTCTGTTTGGGTCATAAAAGGTGAACGGGGTTTCGTAGGGACGGCATTCATGCCGTCCGCTAGTGCGAAGGTCATGACCAGCAGCAAATTTACGAAATCCAACGCGCCGCTCAACCGATAAAGATGTTATTCGCATAGACGACGATAACAACCCCCAATATGACGCAGAAAAAGGTGAGAATTACCTGATGCACAGCCGAGTGTTTGCCCCATAGCGCCAGCACGATAAACAGGGGAAAGAGGATACTGGTAAAGCGCGCGAAACTGGTCAGCCCTGTAGCGACGGGTATCACGATGTTTGCCAACGTGAACAGACCGTAAGTCGTACCCAGCTTACGCCAAACTACCAGAGAGAGTGGCAGCGCCAGCACAAAACCTGCTACGTTGAATAATTGTTCGAGACTGACGTATTGCCCACTGACGATCCCGCTGAACACACGACTGATCTGCTGTGTGGTTGACGCGAACAGCCCGCCGACCAGTCGTCCCCATTGGGATTGTGCCTGAAAAAATAGCAGCAGGTTACCAAAGGTAACATACTCATAGTACATAAAGCTGATCAGCCCCAGCGGGATCAACAGAATGGCGAGGACTGTCAGCGGTTCGGCGCGAAGCCCGGAGAACAAACTGCGCCAGGCTTCGCGCCTGAAAACCGTCGTGAGGGTCAGTCCATGTGACCGTACCCACTCCAGCGCAACCGGGATCACGAGCAGCACACCATTGGCGTGCGTCGCGCAGGCCAGAATCGCCGCCGCGATGCTCAGTGACCAGAGGCGGCGGCGCGCGAAGTAGATCGCCGCGACGGTCAGCAGCAGCAACAGACCCTCTGTGAAAATCAACGAGCTGAAGATCGCGGTCGGGAAAAAGGCAATATATAATATCGTCCGCTTGGCGATTCCCTCATCATTCGGGAATTCAAGACGCACCAGCGCGTACAACAGCACGTAACCGAATACAGTGCAGAGGTTGGCGATCAGCATCCCCGCCGTGACTGGATCCGTCACAAATGTGCCCAACCGCACTAAAATCGGCAGCAGCGGAAAAAACACCGACGACGACTCCGCATTGGGGATGTAGTAGTAGCCGCGTGTGACGACCGACAGATACCAGCTTGCGTCCCAGTGAATCCAGATTTGATAGAACGCAGCGCCGAATGACTGACTGCCCTGAAAGATGTCGAGCGCGAGGAACAGACCGATCCACATGCTCACCCGTGAGACAAGGAAGATGGCGATTGGAAAGCCATAGCCTTTGAGCCGTATGAAGATCAACGCTGCCGCTTCCCTGAAGCTTTTTGACCCAGTGATGACTGCGCTGCTGGTTCTGCTGCTGTTGAACATCGGCCTCTACTCGGTTCTGCTGACGCCCTCCGCACCCGCGCGTGCGCGGAGTTTCCATCTCGATTTTGATAAATCCTATCAGGGCACTGGCTGGAGCGGCCCTGAAAAGAATGAAAAAAACAGTTTTACGTGGACATCAAGCCTTGATGCTACCCTGAATTTCTCCATCTCGCTCAGAGACAATCTGGCAGTCAATTTCAGCATCGTGGGCGGCCCCCCCAAGGTGATCGACGGACTCCGGCTGTCCGCCAATCAAACCGCTATCCCTTTGCAGCGAAACGGCAATCAATTCACGGGACTGATTTCGACCGCCGTACTACTCGCTCATCCTGACAGCCTCATGCTGGACTTTCATACGGACTCGCTCTTTTCCCCTTCCGATCTGGACTCCAACAGCAAGGATACGCGCACGCTCGGCATCGCCTTCGACTGGCTCACGCTGACCCCGATTCCGGACAACAATACGCTTTACGAGTTCGATCAGGACTGCACAAGCGATCAGGGCTGGTCGCAGCCGGAGATCGACCAGTCGGACGCAACCACTTTCTGCTGGACAATCGCGCGCGACGCTACCAAGACCGTTCACGTCCCGCGAGGCATAGCCTTCACGCTTGAAGTTGGCATCATCCGGGGTTTGATTTCTGAGATACAGGACTCGTTCCGGCTGGAAATCAACGGCACAACCGTACATCCTCAGATTGACCAGAGCGATAACCGCTCTATCTATAGGGTGGATGTAGCGCCAATCAACGCGGACACAGCGCTGGTCACCTTCCACGTCGATCAGGTGCTTTCGCCTGCTTCGCTCGGCAACAGCAGCGATCAGCGAACGCTCGGCGTTCAGGTCGATTGGCTGCGCATCACCCGGAAATCGTCGTGTTTGCGCTGAGAGCAGCAAGCCAGAAGCAATCTTCGCGTCTAACGAACCAGGTTTGAAATTTGTGATAGTCCCATATTAGTCTCGTGCGGGAGGGAAAGAAGAACGCCTCTATCGCCCCAAACTGACGTTAGCCAGGATCAAAATCAGTGTTGCAATTTGATTTTTTCAATACAATACTAGAAGAATACCCGTAATTTCTTCAAAATTATCATCACCGACCTTAAGGAGATGAAATGACCATTCGCCGTATCGTCAGTGTTGCCCTCGCACTTTTTGCCGTTGTCTTCATCGCGGCGAATCTGATCGCGCTGCCGTTTGCCAGCTTCAGCAGCTACAGCGCGCTCTGGGCGCAGGTTTACGGCTCGACTACGGGTCCTTCGTGCAGCAGATTCTTCGAGTGTCTGGACGACGTGACCGCTCAAAAAGTCGCTGCGCCGTTCCAACTGCCCAGCCCTGACGCGCAGATGGTGGCCGTCTACTACACCGTCTCCTTCAACGCCAACAACGTCGCCCTGAGCGACTTCAAGGATGAAGGTCTGACCTGCGATAACTACATCGCTTACCGCATCACCGACGATGCCAGGCTCGCCTACTGGCCGACCACCTGCGATCCGGTCACGGGAATGATTATGATCCCCGGCACGGGCGCAGGTGGCAACATCATCCTCTACAAGCTGAGCAACCCCAGCGCTGCGCCCGAAGGGCTTGGGATCAACCTCTCGCACGGTGCGTAAATGCGCTTGCTTCGCTAGCTCGTATGGGCAGGGGTGAAAATCACCCCTGCCCTTTGTTTGTCCGGCATTTGGAGAATTCACGGTTGAAAAAATTACCCCTTCTGATGGCGCTTCTACTGATCGGTGTAATTGCCGCGCCCTCCAGCGCGCAGGCGAGCCAGTTCGCGCTGTTTTTGGGCAAGTCCAACGGGACGGTGCTGCTCTATCGCGCTGACCTGAGCGGCGCGATCACCCCGCTCTCGAAAGCAACCTCCGGCAGCGTGAAACTGTATCAGGCCGATACCAGCGGCGCCGCCTTCATCGCGGGCGTTTCGGCGAGCAACCTGACACTCAACGTCGTTGACCTGAATACCAAAGCGATCATGACCGCGCCGCTGAATGCCAAATCGGTCAGCCAACTGGTGCTGACCGACAGCGCGGTTGAACTGGCGGCGACCAGTTCCGACGGCAAGGCGACGCTCATGACCTTCAACCGTACCGACCTCAAGCCAATTGCCCGGCAGTCTACCCAGCGCACCGACTCGGTCTGGACGATTCAGGCGGGCGGTAAGTGGACGATGGCCTACAATACGTCGGGCGCGCTCGACGTGTTCAGCCTGCCTGACCTGAAAGAAATCCCGTTCGATCTGGTCGATAAGGGCTATACCGTGCCAAGCTGGTCGCCTGCGGCGGGGCAGCTTCAGTTGATCGGCAGCAGCGCTGCCCAGCCCGACAATCACTTCATCTACCTGATCGATTTCGACAATCCGGGTTCGAAACAGTTCGCGCTGCCCGCTGGCACGAACGATGCCCAGTGGAGCAGTCACGGACACTACGTCGTCAGCACCAATCGGGGCGACACGGGCACGCTCGTAATCACCAGCGTGGCCGATGGCTCGCAGCAAACCCTGAGCGAACCGGGCTTCGTCCTCGTGCCGCTCAGTTGGTCATATGACGATCAATGGATGTTCTACACCGCGCAGATCAACGCCGCCAGCCCGGTCGATCTGTTCGCCTACAACGTCACGACGGGCGACCGGGACATCGTTCACATGATCAACGAGACGCCCATCAGTTCGTTCTGGGCGACCGACTCGGATCAGGCGGTCGTGCTGGCGCAGGCCAGCGATAACTCGATTGGCCTGTACACCATGACCGCGCCCAAATTTGATAGCTGGACGCCGTTGATCTCGACGGCGAACGGCCCGGTTGTGAACGCCTCGATTGCGTGGCGGAGCAACACCGTGCTGGTCGAATATGCCGGAGCGCTGCTCTCGATGGATTTAGGCACGCGCGCCGCCCTGCGCCTGACGCCGGTTGAAGTTCAGATCGTGCCCGGTAGTGAGCAGTTGATCGGCTAAATTGATGGCGCGGGTGTTCAGCCGTGAGCCAATCCAGCAGATTGGCTTATTTGTATTCTGTCTGGTGATTTTCACGGCGACCGCCGCTCCCAGCCTGTATACCTACGACAGCGCCGAGTTCGTCATCGGCGCTGTGACGCTCGGAATCGTGCATTCGCCGGGCTACCCGCTCTACCTGCTGATCGCGCACCTGTTTACGCTGCTGCCCATTGGCGATATACCCTTCCGGGTCAACCTGCTTTCATCCGTTTGCCTGGCACTGACCGCACCGATCCTGTTCACCTTGATCAAACGACTGCTCAAGGATCGCTGGATTGCCTTAAGCGGCTGCCTGAGCGTGGTGCTTTCATTCCTGGTCTGGAGTTCGGCCATTCGCGCCGAGGTCTACACGCCGCAGTTATTGACGCTGGCGATCACGGGCTGGGCGCTGGTGCGCGCCGCGCAGAAACCCTCAACAGGCGCAGCCTTGATCGCGGGCGCGGCTTACGGGATCGCGCTGGCGATGGATCCCGGTTCGATCCTATTCGCGCCGGGGATTCTGATCGTGTTTCTGGCGCTCAAACTGACGTGGCGGGATCGCTTCGTGTCGGGAGCGCTGGCGCTAATCCTGTTCGCGCTGCCGCTGCTCTACTTCCCGATTCGCTATGCCGCTAATCCGATGCTCAATCTGGCAGGACAGTACGACGCGGCGGGCAATTTCCAGCGCGTCGATCTAACCACGCTTCAGGGAATTTTGTGGGTGCTGCGCGGTCAGCAGTTCTCGTCGCTCTTTTTCACCAACGGCCTGCTGCCCAGCGCCGACCAGTTGAGCAAGTTCGTCTATCAGTTCTGGCATAATTTCATCGGCATCGGCATCCTGATCGGCTTCGTCGGCATCGTCTTCATGCCACGCAAAGTTCGCTGGGCGTGGCTGATCTTCTTCGTGCCGTATGCCTATTTTTTCGTCAGCTACGGCGCAATCGACAACGAAACCATGTACAGCCCGGCGCTGCTGCTCTGGGGCATCGCCATCGCTTATGGGCTGGACTGGCTGATCCGCCACGTCGAGCGCTGGCTGTATATCCCGCTGGTGCTGGGGCTGCCGCTGGTGATGCTGGCGGTCAACCTGCCGCTGCTCGACGTGCGCACCGACGATCACGTGCGCGAGCGGGCGCAAATTATCATGGACGCGCTGCCAGCAGGCTACGTCTTTGGCGGCTGGTTCGACCTCGTGCCGATGCAGTACTTACAAATCATCGAGGGGGAACGCCCCGACCTGCACCTCTACAATCTGTTTCTGTTTGACGACAAAACCCTGGCTCAGTACGTCTCGACCTTAAATTCGGTGGTGTTCGTGGGCAATCAGATCGATCCGAGTATGCTCAATGGCGGCGGCGGCTGGACGCCGATTGAACTCGCACTGCCCGATCTTGAGCATCCATATCAACTCCGCACGGAACTAGCGGGCTATTGGCTGACACACTAATGTTCAAAACCTGGGACGACGCAATACTACGGATTGGGCTGCTTACCAGCGTTGCCTTGTGCTGGTTCGACGGATCGCGGCTGTGGGAAACGGGCAACATGATTGTTGACCATATCAGCCTGTCGCTCTCGTTCATCAACTATTTTCTGGCGGCAGTGCTGCTCTTCATGGCGGTGATCCAGCCGATCCCGCGCTGGGCGCGCCTGCTCATCCCGCTGACGCTGTTTGTGATGGTGGGCAGCCTAACCTACACCAGCTATGTGAACCGCCAGCAGGTGGGCGACGTGCTGACGACCGACGTGCATCTGTTCACCGACTACGCCGCTGATCTGGTACGTCAGGGTCAAAATCCCTACGCCTACGACCTGCTCGACTCGTTCCGCGTCTATCGCGCCTCGCAGACCTACTCGACGCCGCTGATCGATGGCGACGTGACGGGTGGCGTGTCCTATCCGTCGCTCGGCTTTTTGCTCTATGTGCCGTTTCAGATACTCGGCATTAGCACGACCCTCGTCTTCCCAGTGATGCTGCTGGCGACCTTCATGGCCCTCTATGCGATGGCTCCACGCGCCCTGCGCCCGCTGGCGGTTGTGCCCTTTCTGGTCAACTCGGAATACACCTACTATTCGGCGGGCGGCGTCAATGATATTGGCTGGGCGCTGCTGCTCTGCCTGATGATTCTGGCATGGAAGCGCTTCGGCTGGCGGGCGATCCTGTTCGGGCTAGCCTGCGCTTATAAACAGCAGCCCTGGTTTCTCGCGCCGTTTCTGCTCGTGCGCATCTGGTACGAGGCGGAGGAGCAGCCGGTGCGCGCCCGGATCAAACGGATACTTCAATTCAGCCTGATTGCGTCGGGCGTGTTCCTGATCGTCAACACGCCCTACATGGTTGGCAATTTCAACGCCTGGGTTACGGGCGTACTGCGTCCGGTCGCAGATAACATGATTGTGCTGGGGCAGGGCTATTCGAGCCTGACGCTGTTCGGGATAGTCTTTTTCCCGCACTGGTTCTTCAGCCTGTTCAGCTACGGCCTGCTGATCATCCTGCTGGCGCTCTATGCCCGCTGGTATCGGCGCTGGCCGGAAGCGCTGTGGATCATCCCGGCGATTGTGCTGTGGTTCGGGCATCGCAGCCTGTCGTCGTACTGGTACTACTATCTGTTCCCGCTGCTCGCCGCCCTGCTGATGCGCTATCGTGAGTACCTGCCTCGCCCTGCGCCAGAAGAACAGCCTGCCTCGCGCCTGTGGCTGATTCCGGTGCTGATCAGCGCCGCAGCCGTTGTCGGCGCGATTGGCTTCAGCATCGTCGCCAATCCGATCCAGATGACGCTGGTTCAGCCCGTGATCTTCGGCGGCACGGACACGCGCGTGACGGTTGAGGTGGCGAACCACAGCGATCAAACGCTCACGCCGCGCTTTTCGATTGAAAGCTGGACGGAGCAGCCCTTCTTCTGGAATGTGATCAACGGGCCATCGACGCTCGCGCCCGGTCAGCAGGCCGTGTTCACATTGGCAACCAGCTATCCGCCGCAGCTTTTCAATCTCAGCGTAGGCGCGGAAGTGATCGTCAACGATGCCAACAGCTACGATCTGCGCGCGGCAGCGTTCCTGCCGGCGGCGGCGGTCGTCTACCCAGATCGTCCACCGAATGGTGATTACGTCTACTGGACGCCGAAGACGAACGCTCCCTATGGCTGGGGTTTCGTCGGCAACCAGCAAACCGGGCAGATCAGCCTGAAACTGCCCAGCGCGGTAGGCGATCCCGATCATGCCGTGCGCCTGAGCCTCACGCCTGTCGGCAACCAACCGTCCGATCTGGCGCTCGATACCTGGCTGATGCTGCCGGAAGCGCCGATTCAGTTGTGGGTCAAGCCGCCTGCGCAGTCCAATCAAGCGCCGAAGTTCGCCACGCTCTATGGGATTCAGGCGATTGTGACGGTCAATAACCAGCCCTTCTACATTCTTTTTGGCGACAGCAGCACATCCGGCAAGCTGCCGACGGGCGAGCCATACCTCATGATCCACGCGCCGAGCGACCAATGGACGCAGGTCTCGTTCAACGTCGCGCAGATCATTCAGCAGTTGGGCGTGCCGCTGCCCGATCCTGAAATTCGCATGATCAGCGGTTTGCAAATTCCGATGCGGATGGTCAATTTCCGCTTCTATCTGCGCGCTTCCACGCCGACGCAGGCTGATTTTGGCCCGATCTCAGTGCAGGATACGGGCATCGCGCTGGCGGATTACCTGATCGCCGAGACGATTCAGTCGCCCGCCGACCTGCTGACGTGGCGCGGCGACATCAACCTGCAAGCCGGCAACGCCGAGATCGCGCGCCAGTATTATCAGCAGGCCATCGATACCGATCCCACGTCAGCGGCAGCGAATTACGGCCTGGCGACTGCACTGCTCAGGCTGGGGCGCTACAGTGACGCTCTGAGCGGCGCGCAGACCGCGCTCGACAACGCCTATCCCTACAGCGCCCGTCTTTATATCACAATGGGCAACGCTAACCTCGGTCTGAAGCGCTATACGGATGCGCAAGCGGCGTTCGCTCACGCGCTCGATCATTTCGGCACCGATCCGATCAGTTATGACAGTACCTTTCAGGCGCAGATTTACAGCGGGCTGGGGCAGGCGCTCCTGTTTCAGAATCGCCCGGAAGTGGCGGAAGGCATGTTCGCTCAGTCCAATCAACTGAACCCGCTCGATCTGACGACCTATCAAGCGCTGATCGAGATTTACACAACCGAGGGGCGCTGTGACGCGGCAGCAGCCATCCACAACCAAGCGGCACATTATGGCCTGACCCTGGCTTCCACAACATGCAAATAAGGGGAATGTATCGTGCGCTGGTTGTCCAGACACGAAATGGCTATTGCAATATTCACTGTGATTGCTAGTCGGCAAGAACGAATGTTACGAATACCCGGAACCATGCAGAATGGAACGCCAACATTGCTGATCATTCTTAGCAGGGTTGCTTGGTTTCGCATCAAGCCTTCCTGCGCGTGTGTGCCGTATAGTCTGTCTCCTTGACGAAACACGCAGTGGCGACCCAGACGATACAGAGACTATGCTGCCGCTTTTCGCATCAATCATCGGTTGCCAGACGGCTTTTGAGAAGATGAAGGCCGTCTGAATGATAATGTCCAATTCCCCGCCACTTTTCGAACTTGACATCCGACATCGAGACTTCCTTTACAGAAAAACGCAGGGTGACGAGGCAGATTTGGGGTAAACCTGCGGTTTACACACTTGCCCGCCTACGAGAAAACGTTCTTGTAGGGCGAGGCGTGCCGAGCAGTTTGAACACCCGTTTTGCGAGGACAAGCTTCCTCTCTACTCCAGGGAGTAAAGCTCACTGTTGCTATAATGACCTCGTATTCGATCTCGAATTTTAGGAAGCGTTCCATGCCTGCTATCCTTTTTGTCGAAGATGATGCCACCATTGCTATGGGGGTGGAATACTCGCTCAAGCAGGACGGTTTCCAGGTCAGCCTGGCTTACCGCCTGGAGGAAGCGCGCGATCTACTCAAGCGCAGCCCCTTTGACCTGGTGCTGTTGGACTTGGGTCTGCCGGATGGGAGCGGCTACGAGCTGTGCAAAGAAATCCGCGCCGCCGGGGATACGCCGATCATCATCCTCTCTGCCCGTGACGAAGAGGCCAGCATCGTCCTCGGCCTCGACCTGGGCGCGGACGACTACCTGACCAAGCCTTTCCGCCTGCGCGAGCTGATCTCGCGCATGAAAGCCGTGCTGCGCCGGCGTGGGCCGGTCGAGGTATCTGACCGCACCCTGACCTGCGGCGACGTGACCGTAGTTGCACAGCAGGCCAAAGTCTACAAGAACGGGCACGACGTGTTCCTGACCGCGCTGGAATACCGCCTGCTGCTCGCACTGGTCGCCAATCAGGGGCGGGTGCTCACCCGAACCCAGATTCTGGCTCAAATCTGGGATGTGGACGAGGATTTTGTTAACGACAACACCCTGACCGTCTATATCAAGCGCCTGCGCGAGAAGCTTGAGGACGATCCGCAGAACCCGGCACTGATCAAGACCGTGCGTGGTTTGGGCTATAAGGCAGGCAACTGATATGGAGCTTCTCACCTACACTGAAGACCGACGTTTGCTGTTTGGCATGGCGGCCTTATCGCTGGTCGCACTCCTCCTGACTGCCGCCCTCGGTCTGGCGATGACCGCCTACGTGAACAGTGCGCTTGCGGATACCTACGCCAGCATCGTGGGCACGGTGGCGCAGAAATATCCCCAGGCGGAGGCGCAGGTGGTCGGAGATCTCAGTGCGCCGGACGCTCTCTCCGTCAGCCTGGGCTATCAGGAGTTGGGGAAATATGGGCTGCAAGACCTGGGCGCGGCACAACGCGGCATCGGAGCCGGGCTGTTGGCGCGCCTGCTGCCAACCGAGTTGGCGCTGACCGGGCTGGCCTGCGCCGGGTTCGCCCTGCTGCTGGCAGGCTACCGACGCTCCATCGCCGCGCAGGTGGCCGGGTTATCAGCCTACCTGCGCCAGATCGAAGCTGGCGATTATGCTCTGGACGTGCGCGACAACGGCGAGGGCAGCTTCAGCCTGCTGAAGAACGACGTGTACAAGGTCACCGTGCGTCTGCGCGAGCAGGCCGAACTGCTGCAAAAGGATAAAACCGCCCTCTCCAACCTGATCACCGATATTTCCCACCAGATCAAGACCCCCCTCACCTCGCTGGGAGTGCTGGCTGACCTGCTGGCCGAAGACCCGCCTGAAGAAGACCGGCGCGCCTTCGTCGAGCGGCTGCGCGCGCAGCTTGGGCGCATCCAATGGCTGGTCGCAGCGCTGCTCAAACTGGCCCGCCTGGACGCGGGTACGGCGACCTTCAAGCGCGAGCCGGTGGTGCTCCGTGAGCTAGTGCGACGTGCGTTGGAACCGCTGCAAATTCCGCTGGAGATCAAAAAACAGCGTCTTGAAGTGCACGGGGATGACAGCGCGAGTTTTACCGGCGACCTCAACTGGAGCGCAGAAGCCTTGACCAACGTGATCAAAAACTGTGTAGAGCACACCCCGGAAGGTGGGAAGATCGAGATCGCTTACGCTGCGAACGCCTTGTACACCGAGATCACTGTCAGCGACGATGGCGAAGGCATCGCCAGCGCAGACCTACCCAATATCTTCAACCGCTTTTACCGGGGCGCGAACGCAGGCGAGAACAGCGTCGGCATCGGGTTAGCGCTCGCTCAGGCCATCTTTAACGCCCAGGGCGGGGACATCGCTGTCCACAGCCAGCGTGGTACCGGGACGAGCTTCGAGATCCGCCTTTTTCGCGGGGTGGTTTAGGAAACGGTCGTTCCTGTCCGGGATACAGGTCTGGTTGGCCGTTATGCGCCGGGCTGCGTTTCAAGAAATCTGGATGATCCTCAAGTAGCTCGGAAACCCACCCCCACGCCCCAATGCTGGGTTACGTGAATAAATTGTCACAATTACAGTCACCGTAGGGTCACTCGCCATCCGTATGCTGTGACTATCGGTACTGTAAAATCCTGGAGACACGGTGTGGAAATTCTCAAGGTGAACAACCTTTCGAAGGTCTATGGAAAAGGGGATACACAGGTCAAGGCACTGGATGACGTCAGCTTCAGCGTGGAAAAAGGCGAGTTCGTCGCTATCGTTGGCTCGTCTGGTTCAGGCAAATCGACCCTGCTGCATATTCTCGGCGGGGTCGACACGCCCACATCCGGCCAGGTGCTGGTGGATGGCACGGACATCTTCAGTCTCGACCAGACCAATCTGGCGATCTTCCGCCGCCGACAGATTGGCCTCATCTACCAGTTCTACAACCTGATCCCCATCCTCAACATGGAGGAAAACATTACCCTGCCGCTGCTGCTCGATGGGCGTCGCCTGGACGAGGAGCGCCTCAAGGAAATCGTGACCACGCTGGGGCTGGCTGATCGGATCAAGCACCTGCCGAACCAACTCTCTGGCGGGCAGCAGCAGCGCGTCTCCATCGGACGCGCGCTGATCAACAATCCCGCGCTGATGCTGGCCGATGAGCCGACCGGCAACCTGGATAGCAGCAACGCCAAAGAGATCATGGCGCTGCTCAAGCTCTCCAACCAGCGCTACCACCAGACACTGATTCTGGTGACCCACGACCGGGACATCGCGCTGCAAGCCGACCGCATCATTACCTTCGGCGATGGGCAGATCGTGCGCGACGAGGCGGTGCGGGCATGAACATCCTGACGACGTATACACTGAAGTACCTGCGGCTGAACAAGAAGCGGACGGCAGTGACCATCCTGGGGGTGATCCTGTCCTCTGCCCTGATCTGCGGGGTATTCCTGCTGGGCGTCAGCTTCCAGCAGGTGATGATCAATCACGAGATCTTCATGTCGGGGAATTGGCACGCCCAGTTCCTCGGCGTGCCCTATGCACAGGCGAACTATATCACCGAAAACAGCGCCGTTCAGACGGCGATGTTCAGCGAGCAGTTCGGGAACGCTACCTATGGCAGCCACAACGCCGCCAGACCCTACGTGTACGTCACCGCCTATGACACGCTTTCATTCCAAAACCACCCCATCCAGTTGATCTCCGGTCGCTTTCCCCAAAACGGGAGTGAGCTGCTCATCTCCCCGACGATGATCAGGGACTCTGGCCTGGACTTGAAACTTGGCTCGACATTGCAGGTGACTTTTGGCAAGCGGAATTTCCCCAATTACGATGAGCTTGTCAAGGACTGGGGCGGAGAAAACTACGTCCATGTGCAGGATGCGGAAACCTTTATCCCATCCGATTCCAAAACCTACACGGTGGTCGGCCTGGTGAAGCCGCTGTCCGACGAGACCAGCTTTCCCGCAGCGTTCCCGGCCTTGACTTACCTCGACCCGGCACAACTGACCGCAGCGGATCAAGTGGACATCTCGATTTTGGCCCGTGATCCGCGCAGCATTTACGCCAGCGCGCCGGAGATGGCGCAGAGCGTCGGGTTGGAAGTGATCACGAATGCGGACAACCAGCCGGACAAGGAAACCATCGTCTACAACGACGACTTGCTGGCCTGGATGGGCGCTAGCAGCCATAACAACTACGCGCGCTTCTTCCCGGTGATCCTCGCCACCCTCATCACTCTGATCGTGTGCGGCTCGGCTTTTGTGATCTACAATGCGTTCGCCATCTCGATTGGCGAGCGCAAGAAGCAGTTCGGCATGTTTGCCAGCGTGGGCGCTACCTCAGCGCAAATCCGCCGCACGGTGCTGGTGGAGGCTGGCGTGATCGGCGCAATCGGCATCCCGCTGGGCATTGTGAGCGCTATCGTCGGAGTCGGCATCCTGCTGAGGCTCACGCAGGGGATCGTCGCTCAACTGATCACGGATGCGGTTCAGGGAATGCCGCTGGTGGTCTCGCCGCTGGTCATCGGTTTGACGGTGCTGTTTTCTGCGGCAACCATCCTGCTCTCCGCCTGGATCCCCGCCCGACGTGCCTCGCGGGTTTCGCCCATCGATGCCATCCGCCAGAGCGGTGAGATCGAAGAAGGCAAGCCGATCAACCTGCGCACCAGCCCGCTGATTCGGCGCGTGTTCGGGTTCGAGGGCGAGCTGGCGCTCAAATCCCTCCAGCGCGACCGCAAGCGCTACCGCACCACCGTGCTCTCGCTGATGATCAGCATCGTCCTGTTCGTAGCCTTCAATGCCCTGACGCTGTATACCAACACCACCTACAGCATGGCGAACAAAGCGATGAGCTTCGACCTGCAAGTCGACCTGGACTACCACCAAAGCCACGCCAAGAATTTTGTCGACGAGGTTAGCCAACTGCCCGAAGTGCAGCGGGTTACCTACCGACGCTCCGCCTACCAACTGTACGTCCCTGCGCGTTCGATAATCACCGACCCGGCTTATCAGGCTTTGCAGGAGCTGAACGGCCTTCAACTGGAAAATCTACCCACTCCCACAGGAGATACTTACCAGTTTGTGCTTGAGATAAGTGCCGTAGGGCCAGCCGAGTTTGCTCATTACGCCGCGCAGCTTGGGCTGGACGTGCAGCAGTATTCCGATCCAACCGCGCCGCTGGCAATCCTGATCGACCATCCCAACCTGCGCCAGGCCGGTAAGCTGTATGATTTCGACCTGTTCACCCTGAAGCCGGGCGATACGATGACCACCTCCCGTATGCCGGAATGGGCTACCGCCCCAACCGGAGGCGATGCGACAGCGAGCCTGACGTGGAAGATAGGCGCGGTCACCCGGACGCTTCCTCTAGGCTTTCTGGGGACGACGCTGGTTCCCGAATTGATCGTCTCGGATGCCGTCTTTGACGGCTTGAGCGACCAGATGCTGAAGCTCGGCCCGATTAACCCTGGAGGTATGTACATCCAGAGCAATGACACGGACGCGGCGGTGACAGCCATTCGACGGGTCTACCAGTCTACGGTTGGGGGCAATTTCACGTACTATTCGACGGCAGATATCAATAAGAGCCAAAACTTGCAGGCGCTGCTGATCAACCTGTTCTTCTACGGATTCCTGACGCTGATCACACTGATCGGGGTCACCAACATCATCAACACGCTGGATACCAACATCAAGCTGCGCAGGCGCGAGATCGCCATGCTCAAATCGGTCGGGCTAACGCCGGGCGGCTTTCTGCGGATGCTGCGCTACGAGAGCCTGTTCT
>DASZXN010000316.1:0-16128 GCA_035545875.1 Phototrophicaceae bacterium | reverse complement strand
GGAGAAGGGGAAAATACTTGACTATCTTTTAAGTCCCTCGCCCTGAGGGAGAGGAAGGCGAGCTTTGCTCGCATAGGGTGAGGGCTTTTCACGACGGATGGAGACGGTATGACTCAGGATACGGTGCTTTTCCGCTACAAGGACGCGCTTTTCCAGATTTACGAAGAAACCTTCGAGAACGTGCGCGGCATCTACCTCGACCGCAATACGTCGCTGTTCGAGACGCTGGCGACGATCAGCGCTGAAGATGCCTCGTGCCCGGTGTCAGCCACCTGCGCCTCGATTGCCGCGCAGGTTGAGCACGTCAATTTCTACATGGAAAACATGGAAACGCTGCTGCATCATCAAGACCCCGGCAAGGCGGATTGGGATCACATCTGGCAGACGGTCAGCACGGTCACGCCGGAGCAGTGGGAAGCGAGCAAAGCCAGGCTCGAAGCGACCTATCGCCGGGTGATGGCGCTGCTCAAGAGCTTCGAGGCATGGGATGGTGAGGACGACATCGGCATCCCGATGGCGCTGATCGTGCATACGGCCTATCACCTCGGCGAGATTCGGCAGGCGACCTGCACGGTCAAAGGGAGGCATAATTAAGGCAATACTTTATTGCGCCTGCGTTTCCCGTGCCTGTATAATGTGAGCTATGAACGATTTTTTTAAGAAACTCAACGTCCTCATCAAAGCCAACCTGAACGACATCGGCGAGCATACCGCTCCGCGCCTTCGGCTTGGGGGCAGGGATGTTGACGATGACGTTAAAACGCTGCGCGAGCGGGTCAACGACGCGGTGGAATACGAGGATCAGATCAAGGCGAATATCCGGCAGCTTCAGGACGAGGCCGCACGCTGGGATCAGCAGGCGGACGAAGCAGTCGCCCAAGACGACGACGTGAACGCACGCTACGCCATCGAGCATTTGCAGCGGGCGCAGCAGCGGGTGACGATGGCCGAGGCCGACTTGCGCGAACATCAGCGCGTGACGCAGGAATTGATCGCGCGAGTGAACGAACTGGATGCGGCGGCAGCCGATGCGCGGCGGCAGCAAACGACCGCTGACGCTTCCTCGACGCCTGAACCAGCCGAGTCCACGCATCTGCCCGATTTGAGCAATGTCCTGCGCGAAACGCGCGATAAAATCGCGGCGATGACCGATCTGGCTGGCGCTCAGAATGAGGTTAATCCGCCAACCGAAGCGCCCGATCCGGGCAAGGTGGACGCTGATTTGGAAAGTCGCCGCCAGCGCCTCAGCAAGCGTTAGCCGTCATTGAATTCAGCAAGCGTGCGGGACACGCACCGAAGCGAACGTTATGGCTTCCAGAAAAGTGTTGGTGATCACGGGAGATTACGCGGTTGTCCAGCGTGTCAAGGAAGCGCTGAACGGGCGCAATTTCGTGGTGCATACCGCCTATTCCCACGTTGATGCAGTCTACCAACTCAGGTTCGAGGCGTTTGAACTGGTGCTGGTCGATGCGGCGATGGTCAGCCACAAAAGCGGCGAGCGCACCGCGTCAACGGTCATGCAGATGGAAAAGCGTCCGCCGCTGCTGATTTACGCCCCCCGGAGCAGCAACGGCTGGCCGTCAGAAGCAGTTATCGCCACGCTTGACGCGGAAACGCTTTATCGCAGCGTCGCGCAAACGCTGCGGCTCGCGCCAATCAAGCCGGAATTGGCTTCCACTGAGCAGACGCCGGAATCCGACACACCAAGCCCGACCTCGATTTTCTGGCGCGACGACGAGATGCAAACGCTGTTCGCGCTCGGTCGCTCGCTGACCGAGGTGCTCGATCTGAGCGAGGTGCTGAACCGGATCGTCGCTGCCGGACGCAGCCTGACCGATGCCGAAGAGGGGATGATCCTCCTGCCGGACGGTCAGACGGGGCAGTTGTATCTGCGCGCGAAGGTCGGCATCGATCAGGAAGTAGCGAACAACTTCCGCATCAAGACGCAGGACACGATTGCCGGAGCGGTATTCGAGAGCGGTCAGCCGCTCCTGCTCGGCGAGAGTGGGCCGCAGAAGGTCAAGACCGAGTATTTCGTCAACTCGCTGCTCTACGTGCCGATCATACACAAGGGGCAGACGCTCGGCGTGCTGGGCGTTAACAACAAGAACAAGCACGACCCATTCAGCGAGCGTCACCGCGATTTGCTGATCAATCTGGCGTCATACGCGGCCATCGCCATTGAGAACGCGCGCGCTCACGGCCAGAGCATTCGCCGCCAGCACGAACTCAAGGCGCTGATCGACGCGAGTCAGGCGATCAACGCCTCGTTGTCATTTGGGCGCACGCTCCCGACGATTTGCGAGCAGTTGAGCCGCGTCCTGAACGTGCAGCAGGCGGCGATGTTCTCGTGGGACGCGAACGACAGGACGCTGCACCTGCTGGCGCGGCATCAACAAACCAGTTGGCGCGGCAGCCGTGACCCGATCATCCGGCTGGCGGAACGCCCATACCTGCGTCCGGCGCTGGAATCACGGCGCTTCAGCTTTATCCGCCATGATCGTCACGAGAAACGAAGCACGGTGAATCGGCTCGGCGAAGTCGGTGCGAGCGCGCTGCTGATCATCCCGATCAACGCAGGCGAGCAGGTGTTGGGAATTGTTGAAGCGTATTACGTCGAAACGCTCGAACAGACACCGCCCGCTGATGTAATCTATCGCGCGCAGCGGTTGATGCTCGAACTGCTGGCGGGACTCAAGAGCAGCGACGACGACAGCCGCGCGTTTCGGGCGCTTCAGGATGTGCGCGCGCTGCTCGGCGCGGACTGGATTGAGTTCGCGGAGATGCTCGCGGAGGGCGGATCGCTGCATTTGTTGTACTGCGTGGGAAGCAGCGTGTGGGTCGATGAGCCGCGCCCGGTGATCCTGATAGATGATACGGACGAAATTTTCGACGCGCTCAACCGACAGCAGCCGATCAATCGCTGTTCGGGCGAGGATGACCTGTCCCCCGACATGCGTTCGCTGCTGCACATGACGATGGGGCGCGCGTTGTTGGCGCTGCCGCTGATCGCGCGTGGACAGACAGTTGGCCTGACGGTATTCGTCGATGCGGCGCATACGCGGACGTTCAGCGCGCGCGAGATCGATCTGGGGCGCGCGATTGTCGGGCAGGCGGCAACCGCCTTCGAGAACGTCAACCTTGTGCGCGACCTTGAAGTCAGCCTGGATGAACTGCGCGAGGCGCAAAATCGGCTGATTCAGAGCGCCCGCCTGTCGGCGATGGGCGAAATGGCGGCGGCGGTCGCGCATCAGGTCAACAATCCACTGACGACCATCGTGCTCGATACCGAGCTTCTGCTGGAAAACGAGCCGACCGATACCAAAGAATATGAAGTCCTGAACGCCATTTTGCGTTCGGGGAAACGCGCGGCGGCAGTGGTGCGCCGTCTGCTGGCGATGTCCGGGCCAAGCGCGCCCGACGCCACGCGCGCACCAATTGATGTAATATACACGATTGAAGATATTGTGACGCTGGTGCAGCCACACATCGAGCGGGAAGGGATTCGGCTGACGCTCCAGCTTTCCGAGGATGAACTTCCTGCGGTGATGGCGGTGCCGGGTGAACTGAATGACGTGTGGATGAATCTGATCCTGAACGCGCACGACGCGGTGATCGGCCAGCCGAACGCGGAAATCGGCGTCAGTACAGCTTATGACACGGCGAACGCGGTCGTCGAGGTCGATGTCTGGGATAATGGACACGGCATCCCGGAAGAATATCTGGAAGAGATTTTCAAGCCCTTCTTCACGACCAAGCCAAAGGGAGAAGGCACTGGGTTGGGACTGCACATTTGTCGTCAGGTGGTTGACCGCGTGGGCGGAACCATTACTGTTCAAACATCTGCATCGGGAACGCGATTCTCTGTTCGCCTTCCAATCATGAGGAGTACCTGATTATGGTTCACATTCTTGCCGTTGACGACGACCCCGAAGTTTTGGAGACGGTTGGTCGTGTTTTGCGCCACGAGGCCTACGAGATTTCGCTGGCAAGCTCCGCTGCACAGGCGCTCACGATTCTGGAAAAGCGGATTCCCGACCTGCTGATTTTAGACATTCTGATGCCGGAAATGGACGGAATCACGCTCTGCCGACGGCTGCGCAAGGACTCGCGCTTCATCCCCCTGCCGATTCTGTTCCTGACGGCCAAAGGCAGCACCGACGACATCGTGAGCGGCCTCGACGCGGGAGCGGACGATTACGTGATTAAGCCGTTCGAATTGGCGGAACTGCGCGCCCGGATTGCGGCACTGCTGCGGCGCGGCACACGCGAGAAAAAATCGGACGCGATTCTGCAAATGGGCGATCTGCGCCTCGACTCGGACACCTATCAGGTGTGGGTCGAAAATTCGCAGATACAACTGACTTCGACCGAACATCGGCTGCTGCGCTACCTGATGGAGCATCCCAATCAGGCGCTGTCGCCGTCGCATCTGCTTCAGGCCGTGTGGGAATATCCGCCCAATACCGGCGATCCTGATCTGGTGCGCGCGCACGTTCGTAACCTGCGCGCCAAAATTGAACATGGGACGCGGCGGAAATATATCCGCACAATTCATGGCGTGGGGTACATGATTTCAACCTGATTGCGTGGGAAGGTTTTATACATGAGCCTATTTCATAAATAATTCATGGAAGTTCCGTTAAAGCCAGTCGTTCTCAAGCTATACTGTGAACAGGAATTTCGATAGAGCGGCTGGTGTCTCATGTATGAAATAATGATTGTCGATGACGATGCTCAAATTCTGGACATGGTGGAACTCGTGCTTAAGCGCGAGGGTTACACTGTCCTGCGCGCTTTCTCGGCATATGACGCGCTGCAAACGGTCGAGTCCACCCGACCGGATTTGTTTGTTATCGACGCGGTAATGCCGGAAATGGATGGAATCAGCCTGTGCCGCAAGCTGCGCGCGCAGCCGCAGACGGCCAATACGCCGATCATCTTTCTGACAGGCAACAACTCACCGCAGAACGTCGTTGACGCGCTCAATTCCGGCGGCGACGATTTCATTCGCAAGCCGTTCGTCCCGCGCGAACTGGCCGCGCGCGTGCGCGCCCACATCCGCCGCGCGACTTACTACATGGACAGCAACGTCCCGGAGATTCGCATTGTGCCGGGGCAGTATCGCGTGTTTGTCAACGAGCAGGAAGTGATCCTGACTCGCGTCGAGTTCGATCTCCTCAAGTATTTGTGCGCCGCGCCCTACAAACTGCATTCCACTGAAGACCTGCTCAGTAACGTCTGGCAGTACCCGGATGGGGTGGGTGACGCCGCGCTGGTGCGCAACCACGTTCACAATCTGCGCCGTAAAATCGAGGGCGACCCCGAACGCCCGGAAGTCATCCAGTCGCGTCATGGGCGCGGCTACGTGATCAAGGCGCGCGTGTTGATCGAGGAAAACTTCCGCGCATAGGATGTAAAAATACTCTATCAACTTCTTGACAGAGGGCAAACGCTTTCGCAGAGAGCCTTATGGTATCATCGAAGATGGCAGAATTGTCGCTAACCATGAGAGCGATCCATGCGAAAGTTACTGGTCAAAATCATTCAAGTCCTCGATGGCACCCCGGCGATTTATGGCAAGCGCCAAACCGGGCAAAGCGTTGTCGAACTGGCACTGATCACCCCACTGCTGATCATTTTGCTGGCCGGGCTGGTCGAGATTGGCTGGTTTGCCAATAACTATCTCAACCTGCTGGACGTAACGCGCGCAGGCGCGCGGCGCGGCGCCGTGCTTCAGGATCAGCAGTCGCCGCTGTTCTGGACAAACCAATTCAGCTACGTTCCCAACTCGCTCCTGCCTGACACCCGCTACCAGATGCCGAACACGACCGACGTGCAGAAGGCGATCAATGGCACGGATGAGCAGCGCTGGGAATATCGCTGGGCGCCTGCCAGTGATACTTCGCCGGGGAATGTCGGCGCGCAGCCCTGCAACACCAACTATACGACCCGCTATTTCTACAACGAAATTACCTGCACGATGATCACGTCGATGGATCCGCTCGTCCTCAACCCGGAGGATGGGATCGACGACATCATCGTGTCGGCGTTTTCGCTGGAACTGATTCCGCACCAGTATCTTGCGCCGACTTACGCGGGCGATCCAAATGAAACGGCGACCAGCCCGGAAGTCGAGATTGTTGGCCGCTATCCCACCAACGCCAATGAATGCGACGTGCAGGAGGATGCAGGCGTAGCGATCTCGGCACCACGCCCTGGCGACGAGAACCGCGATCCCTTCGACATCAACGGCGATGGAACCGTGAACATCGCATCGTTCGATTCTGCGGGCAATCAAATTGCCCCTACGTTCAGCGAACTCCCTGGTTATGATGATCGCAAGACGCCCACCAACGACCCGAGCAACTGGGAGGCGGACGCCGAGAAACAGGTTGGCTTCTCGCTCTACGGCAATCACAAAATCGCCAACACTTTCTGCGTTGGCTCGGACTGGACGATCAGTCGGATCGAGCAGTTGATGAACCTGCCCGATTACGACCTGTCCTCGGCGGTTGGCTCCGATGATCGCTCGCAGAAAAGCTATTTGCCCAGCGAAGGTCTGGTGCTGGTCGAAATGTACTGGGATCACACGATGCTGCTGAAAATGCCGCTGCTCTCGCCGGTATTTACGGCAGTTGGCCGCCCGGATGGGACGATCCCGATTTACGTTTGGGCGGCGTTCCCGCTGCAAACGGCACAGCCGGACATCGCTTTTGCGTCGTGACCTTTTTGTATTGTTGGCCTGGATTTTGCAGCGAGTGACGTTATGAAATTTTTCGAGCATTTACGAAAAAAAGGACAGTCAGGGCAGTCGCTGGTCATTCTTGCTCTGGGCTTCCTGGCGCTCCTCGGATTCGTCGGCATCGTGACCGACGTTTCCGTGCTGTTTATCCGCTACAGCACCCTCAGCCGCGCGGTGGATGCGGCGGCGGTTGCCGCTGCCGGGCAGATGCGCCGCGTTGCCGATCCAACGCCGGGACACGACGAAGCGATCAGTGTAGCGAACCTGAACCTCGCGGCGCGGCAGTTCATCGAGGTTTACGGGCTGAACCCCAAGAGCGTGATCGTCGAGACCTGCCGCGCTCAGGAGGTCGGACGCGACCCGAATGGCAATCCGATTGACGAAAATGGTCAGCCGCTGTTCAACTCGGATGGAAGCGTGAACGGCGCGGCGGATCAGACCGTCGTTAAGAACTATCAGCAGTTGTGCACGCCGGACGAACTCAAGCTGGTGCGCGTGACTGCCCAAATCGACGCGCCGACGATTTTCCTGCGTCTGCTCGGCTATCCGACCGTCACGCTGACCGATACGGCCATTTCGCAGACCGCCGTCCTCGACGTGGTGCTGATTTTCGACGTATCCGACGCGATGGTCAACGAGACGACCTATGCTGACTGGGATAACATTCCCGGTGCTGCCGCCGCAGGTCTGAACCCGAAGCAGGGCGTGATTTACATGCCGCCGTATATTGGTCAGCAGGACGTGAGCGGCGACAAAGATGGCACTGTCCCCAACCAGCCGACTGGCGCCTGGCAGTATATGGGCGAGCATACCGAGACGTTCCTGAATACTCTGATTGCCCCGGATCCGACCTTTTCCCTGCCACTTGATCCGAATATTGCGGATCGGACGATTGCCTTCGAGCCGAATCCTGATGCTCCCAGCGGCTACCAGCTCTATACCGCAGGCACGGGAACGTCAGATCAGGGACGAACAGCGCCGCGTGAGTTCTGTCAGGTGCGCGGCTATCAAGGCTCGGCCATCGGCAACTCATTCCCTGATCTCACTCTCCGCGAGCAGTATGTAACCTTCTTCGATTGGCTCTCGTCGCCGACGGGCGGTAATCAGCTCACACAGACCTATCAGAATCAATTCATTGGTCACGGCTTTTACGATCCGAGTCATGATACTCACGTGGCCGACAACGCCAGCGATTCCAGCGCGCTGTTCAGCGGCTTCGTGCCGATGTACAACTCGTATGCCTGCTGCAACGACCCGCTCGGACTGGTTGACGTTGCGGCGGACGGCACTCAAAACATGACGTTCGATAACCTGATTTGCCAACCCTTCAAGGATGCGCGCGATGCGGCGCACCAGTTCCTCGACCGCCTTGACTTCCTGCGCGGCGACCGCGTGGCCTTCGTCACCTTTGATCGGCGCGCGCAGGTGATTGACCCCGACGGAACCAATGGCCCTCAGGCCAGTATGATCGAAACGCAGAACGACCTGCCGAATCCCAGCGGCACTGGGCTGCTGCGCAAGGGCGCGGACGAAACGCTGGACGACACGGTGGGCGTGCGTGCCGAATATACAGGCTATGCCGACACGAACGGCGATGGCCTCTGGGATCATCTGATGAACGGCGGCCAGCCGGTCACGTACACCGACCTGATGGACAACATCAACGTTGGCGATTTGGAAGATACCCCGGTGCAGTACGAATGCCCGTTCATCAACGCCGCGCTGCCGTTGTACGATCTGCCGGGGAATTATCAAAATGCGCCCCTGGGCGGAACGCGCAGCGATCCCTTGTTGAGCAGCATTATCACGGTGCCTAGCTGGTACTACACGACCGGAAATGGCGATACCAATCCGGCGCATAACGGCACCGCTGCGCAACATAATAACTATACCGATCCGGGTGTGAACGCCCTCAATCGCAGTTACGAATTCCGCGCTTCGTGCGGCAGAGGCAACGTCGGCGCGGGGCTGGAAGCGGGCAGCGGCACGCTCTATAACGAAGGCCGTCGTGAAGGCGCGGTCTGGGTTATGGTCATGTTGAGCGATGGCGCGGCAGGCGCGAGCAATCCGATTACCCACTATCAGGGTTCGGATGAAGCCCACGCTCTGGCTGCCGCTGATCCTTACAACAAGAACGGCGACGCCTATGATCCCGCGCCCGGCGTGAATGGCCCAAGCACGAATCCGCTCAATCCCAGCGCAGCCGGGTATGGCGCTTTTGGGTTGTGCCCCTATGGAACTGCTCCCGGTACGGTCGGTTCGAACGACACCACCACCGGGCCGTCGCAGATTTTTAGCTGGACAGACCATGCGCCGTTCTGTGAAGACCTGCAACCGGAGACGCGCCATTTTTGCGGCCTCTCGCAGCAGGGGCAGCCGGACGCTGCTCTCGATCTTGATCCGAACTGCTTCAATTTTTACGATACTGATGACTACGCGCGCGACTGGGCGGATTGGGTCGGTCTGGCGAGTCTGCCGCTGGCGAATACCTCCAACCCGAATAGTGGACGTGTCAGTAATCAACTGCTGCCGACGATTTTCACCATTGGTTTCGGCTTCAACTTTGACGAAGACGACAGCGGTAATCACGCGACCGACTGCGCGCCGCTGTCCGGTGATGCGCTCTACAATTGTATGCGCGGCATCAATCAGACGGAGCCGACCGGTATGACCGTCGATCAACTGCGCTTCTGGGCACGCGGGATGGAAGACCGCAACCTCGACTATCTGGGCGAGGAACTGATGCGCTACGTCGCTGATGTGGGCGACAACAACCAGGTCGACAGCGATTGGTGGCAGTTATGCGAATCGAAGAACGCTCCTCCTTATGGGAGCGCCACGCATCAGTCCTGCCGCAATGACGGTGTGACCAACACCGATAATCGCATCGGCAACCCGATTGACCTGACCTCACCTTCGCCAAACTGGGGGCCGCGCGGCGCTTGCGAAGCGGCCTGGACGGATACGGCCAACCCGAATAATCGTGGCTCGGTATACATGCCGCTGCCGCCGCAGCAGTCGTGCGGTAACTACTACGTTGCTGCGACCGGCCAACAATTGGAACAGGTATTTGATCAGATTGCGTCTCGTATGTTTACGCGGTTGTCGCAGTAAGGGGGCGGACGGAAACTCATGGATGAACGCGAAGTTCAGCGTAACCGACGACGAACCGGGCAAACTCTGGCCGAGTTTGCCATCACCCTGCCGATATTGCTGATGCTCCTGTTCGGCATTATCGAGTTTGGGCGTATCTTTCAGGCCTGGGTGACCCTGCAAAACGCGGCGCGCGCGGCTGCTCGCTATGCGACGACAGGCGTCTACGACACCAGTAAGTATCAGTTGGATCTGAATACGTATGACCCGACGATTGCAAGCTGGCACGGTGACCTTGACTCGATTGTCCCCTGTATCAAGAATCAGGTGGCGACGGACAGCATGACCGACGCGCAGAAACTGGCTATCGAGCAGGCAAACCTGGCACAGCGCGGCACGCTCAAGACTATCGATCCGAACGGCGACGGCAACACCATCCAGGTTTACGAGGATGGGCCGGAAAGCATCTACGCCACCTGGTACGGCGGCGATGACTGTGACCCGACTGATCCCGACGACCAGAACCGCCGCAAGGATTTGGCGCGTTTGCTGTCAATCTATGATGAAGCGCGCATCGGCGCGGCAGGGTTGGCACTCGGAAGTCAGCTTCCGCCGACAGCACCCGTCGGCTTCCCGGCGGGCTATACCGACGGATGGCTGGATGATGATCCCAGCACCTGGGTGCTGCACCTTCCTCCCGGAACGCATTACCCCGACTGGACGCAGCTTCCCTGGTCGCAGGTCTGGTATCGCCCAATTCTCGGCACGGACGGCAAACACGATCACCTCGCTCACTCGGACGAGAAGGGCTGGTTCGACGTGACCGTTTGCAGCTCGCGCGAGACGCTCGATCCGGTCGGCGTGCATAATTCACAGGATCCGACTGGCGGCGATGGTCGTTATCACTTCCCGACGATTATTGACCCGAATACACCGCAGATTCCGGCGGGAGCAGATCGCTTTGCGCCAGTTTGTCTGCTGGAAGAACAGCCCAGCACCCAGAATGTTACTGACTTTGGCTGGACGAGCAATCTCAACACGCCCTGGCTCGATGCGGGCGGCCCCGGCGATACGGTGTCGATTGTCGTCACTTTCAATCACCCGCTGATCACGCCGCTTGGTCTGGCGAGCTATATCCCGCTTCAGGCGCGCCGCGTGGCCGTGAACGAAGCTTTCCGCGCGCCACGCGCTGTTCCGCCGAGCTATTCGCTGCCTGACCCACCGACGATCATTCCGACCAACACCTACACGCCGACGGTCTTTGGCACGGACACCTACACGCCATCACCCACCATTACGCCGACGCCTTCGATAACGCCGACGGATACGGCGACAAGCACTCCGGTGTTCGAGTGTGACAAGGTGACGGTCGAAATGGACAGCCTATCATATCGCAACAATGCGATTCAGTTCACTATTAACAACTCGCTGTCTTATGCGACCACCCTGACGCGCGTCACCCTGAACTGGGTGGCTCCAAACGGCTTCTCTGGCAGCATCGCGGCAGCCGAAGAAGACCTCGGCGGCACCGTGATCTGGTATGGGCCGGACTACAACTCACCGACCGATGTGGGTAATAACAACGGTCAAGGCTCCAGCTCGCCGGAAGCGCCGTTCCGCGTGGGGCCGGATCAACTGCTGGTGCAGCCCGGTACAACGATTTGGACGATGAAGTTCGTCAATGGGCCGAGCCTGAACTCAAGTAATATGCCCGCGTGGACGTTCAACAACACGACCTTCTACTTCGACGATCTCAACGGTACGACGGACTGCGCTCAAGTGTTGGACGCGGATACGCCGGTGCCGCCGCCGACTGACCAGACGCCGACCAACACCAATACGCCGGTCTGTATCCCGGATGGCATCGACATTTCCAGCGTGTCGTTCATGCCAGCCGGTGACGTTGCCGTGTTCAATATCAGGAACAACTACCCGTCGGCTGTAGCGCGCATCACCGGCTTCACAATCCAGTGGAACGCGCACGGCTACAACAATGTCAACCCAACCACGCTCCTGCTGACGCAAATCTGGGGCGGTGGTTCAGGGCCGGGATTGGGCGCGGGCAGCCTGCAAATGTGGGACTCGGGTTCCTCGTCGCAGGATAACGCCGGGCCGACGATTGGCGGCGAGAGTGGGACGGGGCTGGAAGGCCACTGGGATAACGAGATCGCCATTGACGCCGGCACGACCAAGCAGATTTACATCCAGTTCTCTGGCGGCATCCACATGCTGACGGCGGACTTCCCGCTGATCACGGCGCAGGACTTCAACAACTCGACGTTCACGTTCGACGTTCCGTGCGACTCGACGCCCGTCAAGGTCGATACCCCGGTTCCGACCTCGACGGCGACGAATACGCCGACCAATACCTTTACGCCGACGAACACCGACACGTTGACGCCGACGAACACGCCGACCAAGACGCTGACGCCGACGATCACGCTGACGCCGACCAAGACGCTGACGCCGACCAAGACGCTGACGCCAACGATCACGCAAACGCCGACCAAGACGGCCACGCCGACGATCACGCCAACGGCGTCGAATACGCCGACCAAGACAGCTACGGCGACCAAGACGCTGACGCCGACGGTCACGCCGACCTTCACCGCAGCGCCGCCGACGAACACGTACACGCCGCTGCCGCCGACCAGGACGTTCACGCCGATCCCGCCGACCTCGACGCCGACCAAGACGCCGGTTGGAGGTGGCAGCATCAACACCTAAACCGATGGCGGAGGGCTGTCTAGGCGGCCATAACTTCAGCTAGTCATCTTCAAGCAACCGGGACTGAAACACAGTCCCGGTTGTTTTTATCCACAGCGTTGATCAGGCTTGGTTATGGATCACTGGTGGTCTGCGCTGAAACGTCATTAGGGGCACGATAGGTCGTGCCCCTGGTGTGAGCGAATTCTGGAGTCGCTGCCGCGTGTTCAGATGTAAACGAAAGCGCTCGGTCGTGGGGAAGCTGTGCGATGAGCAGTACGGTAGGCGCGGACGCGATCTATCCCGTCTTTACGAGGATGAACGGGTGGGGCGCCTCCGCCCTAATCACGGAATAACAAGTGACGGATGACAATCGCACCGGGGCGGCGTCGATCAAGCTGCGACTTCAGACCTGAATACCCGCGCGCGCCAGCTTCTCGATCAACTGGCGGCGGGTATCGCCGAACGAGAGTTCGAGATATGGGAAAGCGAGCCAGGCGTTCATCAGGCCAAAGAGCGCGCCGGTGACGACGCGGAAGATGGGCAAGGTCTCGCGCGGTGCCCAGAAATTGAAGGGCGGATAGCCAAAAAGCTGGCTGAAGCCGTCGATGGCAATCGGCATCACGCCGAGGATGATGTACAACCAGAGCGGCACCGGGCGCAGCCGTTTGCGCACGATGGGGATGCTGTAGATCAGCCCACCGATCAAGATCGCGGAGTAGATGGCGATGTCGCGCTCGCAGATCGCCAGTTTGTAACCCATCTGCGGGTCGCCAAAGAAATCCTTCGAACCGAATTGCAGCTCAAATGACCAGACGTAGGGGTCGAACTGATCGACGGTCTGGAAGCTGCTGCCCGGCCCGCCGATGTACTTTGAGATCGCCTGCTTGAATTGGGGTGAATTGGCGACAGCCGTCTCGTAGGGAATCTGCGTCGTGCCGCTGATGGCGCGCGGGTAGTCGGGCTGCTCGCCGAACAGGAAGAACGAGCGGAAGGCGAACTGATGGCAGAACGGCCCGTAGAGGAAATAAATCACGTGAGCAGGCTCGTCGAGGCCGAAGTGCATCAGCGTCGGCGCGACCCAGGGCAGAATGCAATACAGGCCGATAATCGCCAGCGCGACTCGCAGCCAGCGGCGTGAGAGTTTGAGCGTCCAGATATTCATGCGAATGCGGCGGTTGCGGCGCGCGTCAGCGGTCATTTAACCCCTCAGAAACGGTTGTAAGGCGGATTCGAGCGACTGGCGGGTGGTTGGCCCGTAAAAGATCGTCGTAATCACGCCGCCGGGCGAGACCACGTAAGTCGATGGCTGTCCGCGCAGGCGGTAAAGCGTCGCAATCGACTGGGTGGGATCAAGCACGATGTCAAAGGTCAACTTCAAGTGCGTCACCCAGTCTACAACCGTCGGGCGCGATTCACCAAGATTGATCGCTAGAACGCGCGTGTTGGGGTGAGCGAGGTGAAACGCTTGCAGTTCCGGCATCTCGACGCCGCAGGGGACGCACCAGGTCGCCCAGAAGTTGATCACGAGCGGCGTGCCGCGCAGATCGGTCAGGCTGACCGTGCTGTCCAGCGTTGGCGCGCTGAACGGCGGTGCGAACGAGCCGATCTCCGGGGCAATCGACTGACCATTCGCCAGTATTTCGCCCGAATAAGCCGCTCGATTGGGCAGCCCCGCCGCGATCACCAGCGCGACGGCGATCAGCAGGCAGGCCGCCGCCCCAACCGCCAGCGAGAGCCGCTCGTTTGCAAAAATTTTGCGTATAGTCATGGGGAGTCAGGCGAGCGCCTGGGCAATCAGCGCGTCAATCTGATCGACGGTCAGCGCGCCGAAGTTGCGCGCGACAATCGTGCCATTCCGATCCAGCACATAAGTCGTGGGATAGCTGCGAATGCCGTACATCTGCTGAATGCGCGCGCCAGCATCGACGACGAGCGGGAAGGTCAGGCCGAATTGACTGCGGAAGCCGGTAATCTGATCGGCGGATTCGTTGTCGTTCACACCGACGATCAGCAAGCCCTGATTCGCTTTGGCGGCATAGGCTTTCTGGAACTCCGGCATCTCGGTTTTGCAGGGGACGCACCAGGTCGCCCAGAAATTGAGCAGCACGACCTCGCCGTGCTGGTCGGCGAGCGCGAAGTTCGCGCCCTGATCCGTCGTGCTGCTGAAGCCGGGCGCGGCAGCGCCAATTTCCAGCCCGACTGGACGGGTCTGCGCTGAATTGGACGCGATGCTCATGATGCTCGGCGCGTCCGCGATGCTTGAGAGGGAAGCGCTGCTCGCTTGCTGGGTTGCGCTGGGGCTGTCAGGCGCGCTCGGCTGGGCGGTGGCGGCTGGTTCGGGAACCGTGTTCACGACCGTATCCCCCGCATTGCTTTTGTAGGTTTGCACACAGTTGACGAAGCCGCTGAGGGGAAGCTGGCCTTGCGTCAGATTGGCATAGCAGTATTCGATGTTGCTTGAAAGATCGGAAGTTTGATTGGCAAAAAACTGGCTGATCGATTGCAGTTCGCCGCTGGCGACCAGCACGCCAATCACGATCAAAAATGCGCCGCTGACCAGCTCAATCGTGTGAAGGACGCGGCGCAGGCGGCGCAAAATCTGCTCCGCGCCTTCGAGCAGGAAGGCAGCGACGATGAACGGGATGCCGAGTCCGAGTGAATAAGCCAGCAGCAGTGAACCCGCCTTCGCCACGTCACCCGTGACCGCCGACATCGTGAGGATCGCGCCATAGGTTGGGCCGATGCAGGGTGTCCAGCCTGCCGCGAAAACCACGCCCATGATGGCCGATCCTGCATAGCTCTGATGTCCCTGCGCGACCATCTGGCGGCGCGTATCGGTATAGAGCGCGCGTTGAAGCTGAAGGATTGCGTTTGTCCAGAAACTTTGCGGCTGGCTGAAAGCTCCACCGAGGAACAGCCAGAGCAGAAACAGCACGAACAGCGGCAGCGCCAGCAGCCAATCGACCAGAATCCAGAGCAGCGCCGCACCGACAATCACAATAGCAGCGAGACCGATCAGCGGGGTATTGAGCCAGTGATTGTGTGTGAGAACACGGTTCAAAATCGAGGGCAGCACACCCATAAAATGCAGGCCGAACAGGATGATCAGCAGCCCGCCCGCGCGACTGATCACTCCGATCACACTGCTGAGATTCTGCCCGCCAATCTGACTGATAAAGGCGGTACTGAGCAGACCCAGCGTCACAAAAACGAAGGTAAACCCGGCGACGAAGGCGAAACCGTGCAGTAAAATACTGAAGCGGCTGCTCAAGGTCGGCTTGACGAGGACAGCCGCGCCGCCCGACACTTGCGCGGCAGCCGTGTTGGTCACGCGCCCGCCCATGTAGCCGATGTAGGCTGGGACGAGCGGCAGCACACACGGCGATAGGAAGGATACCAGCCCGGCGATCAGCGCGAGCGAAAAACTCAGGGGCATAAACGAAGCATTTCTACTCGAAAGCGACGAGAGCTGTATTCCGTAGGGGCGAGACATGCCTCGCCCCTACAAAAATCATCCTCATCATGAAGCAGTTCAACTAAAAACCAACTCGTTTGAGCATATCCTAAATTCCTTAAGAGAC
>DASZXN010000315.1:0-14521 GCA_035545875.1 Phototrophicaceae bacterium | reverse complement strand
AACCGCGAACTGTACGAGCAGGGGCGAAGAATCGGCGAGCGGCTGACCTGCTCGATGGCGCTGGCCGTGATCGTGGACGATCACCTGCTCTTTATCGGTAATCTCGGCGCGACGCGCATTTACCTCTACGATCCGCAGGCTGGCCTCCAGCAGTTGACCATCGAACACACCTTTGTGCAGATCATGACGCAGCAGCGCCAGATGACCTACGTCAAGGCGATGGCGCATCCGAAAGCCAAGACGATTTTGCGCTCGCTGGGCGTCAACGACGACGTTCAGGCGGACACCAGCTTTCACCGCGCGTCCGATAACGACAGCGGCGGGCAGATCGGCACGCGCGGCTTCCCGATCATGCCGGGTGAGGCGATAATTGTTTGCAGCAGCGCGTTCTACAAAACTTCGCCGGTGACGGACGAGGCATTCGTGACCGACGCCGAGATCATTCGCAGCCTGGAAACGCGCGGCCCTGTGAACCCCGCGCGGCTGATGCTGGAAAACGCGGTTCCGCGCGAACCCGATGAGGCAATTGCTGCCGCGACCTTGCGGCTTCCGACGCGGCGGCGCTTGACGCAGGGCTTCGGCACACCGCGTCAGTGGATGATGTTCTGGTCGGTCGCGCTAATCGCGCTGATCGTGTTTGGCGTGACCTTCCTGCTGCCCCGGCTGTCGCAGCCAACCGCTGTCCCGATTCTGACGGATACCAGTCCGGCTCAGGTCGCGCTGGCGGGCACGGCAGGGCCGACGGTGCGTCCTAACGTTAATGGCGACAATGGCGCAGACCTGCCCGTGATCGGATCGATTCTCACGTCCGGCGGCAACAGCGCGAATCCTAGCCCACTGCTGCAAGGGCACGTGATCGACGCGCCTGCCGGTTCCGGGCTGCGCCTTGATATTCCCAGCAACGACGAAAACGTCGCGAGCGCGCAGTTGTTCATGCAGCCGTTCACGCACGTGCAAATCGACGCGGTGACACAGGCGCAGGTCTCCGCGACCCTGTTTGAAGGCAGCGACATTTTCATCAACAGCGGCGGCTATCGCGATGGCGTCATGGTTCACCTGAACGGGTCGCCAAATATCTCGTTCTCGGTACACGGCTCGTATATGTCGGTGTATTACGTCGCCGACATGATCATGGCGTCGTGTTTTGAAGGCACCTGCTCCTACATCGTCGATGGGAATCCGCCGACTACGGTGTCGATCCCGGTCGGGCAAACGGCCATGATGAAGGGCGGGCAGATCAGCTTCGAGCCGCTCACCGACGACCAAATCGAGCATTATCGCAACCTCGCGAACGCGAACGGAGCAGGCGAGAACGTCAACATGCTGCTCGACACGTTCCCATCGCCGACAGCAGGTGCGACCGAAGCGGTAGAAAGTACCGAAACCCCGGAACCGCAAACAACCGTCGAAGTAACGGCAACCGCCAGCCTGACCGACACCAGCGAACCTACGCTGACGCCAACCGGGACGCTGACGATCACGCCATCGCTGACGCTGACGGTGCAGCCCAGCAATACCAATCAGGCGTCCCAGTCACAATTGACGCCGACGTGGACAGCGACGCAAAGGGAGTGCGCAGGCGAAGGATGCGAGCAGCTTCCGCCAACGCCAACTCAGTGCGAAGGCCAGGAGTGCGAGCAGCTTCCGCCGACGCCGACATTTACAGATATTCCGCTGACAGGGACGTTTACAGATGTTCCGCCGACGGCGACCTTCACGAGTGTGCCGCCGACACCGACCAATAGTGATGTGCCAGCGCCGACGGCGACCCATACCGACGTACCACCGACCGCGACCAATACGGATGTGCCGCAGCCGACGGCCACCCATACCGACGTACCGCCGACCGCGACGAATACGGATGTGCCGCAGCCAACACCGACCAATACGGATGTGCCGCAGCCAACGGCGACGAATACCGATCCGCCGCAGCCGACCGCGACGAATACGGATGTGCCGCAACCGACACCTACACAAGACAATAGTGGCCCTACGGGCCCGACTGGGCCTACCGGTGGTGACGGTGGTGACGGTGGCGCGGGCGCTACCGGTGGGACGGGGGCTACTGGTGGGACAGGCGGGGCTGGTGGTGATCCTGGAAATCAGCCGCCTGCATCGACACAGGCATCGTAGATTGTACCGATAGAAAAGTGGGTTTCGAGCGCAGACGGATGCGCACCCTGTCGAGACGCTTCCTCTACAGCCTGCGAAGCCGCATCAGCGTGCTGGTAGTTATTTCGGCGCTGCTGCTCGCGCTGATCGTCGGCGTCGGCGCGAGCGAGATTTCGCGCGCGCAAACTATCAGCCGCCGGGGACAGCAGCTTGTGCAGTTGGCACAGCAGTTCACGCAGCAGCTTGACAACGATCTGTTTGAACATTGGCGTGAAGTTCAGTTGATCGCGCAGCTTGATACGGTGCGCAACCCGAACGACTCAATGGCGGCTAAACGCGCGCTGTTTGAGAAAATTCAGGCGACCTACCCGTTCTATTCGTGGATCGGGCTGGCGGATGCGCAGGGGATCGTTCAGGCTAGCACGGGCGGGCTGCTCGTTGGGCAAAGCGTGGCGGCGCGTCCCTGGTTCGTCGAGGGCAGCAAAGCGCCATATGCAGGCGACGTTCACGAGGCCGTGCTGCTGGCAAATCTGCTGCCGAAACCTGCCGACAGCGATCAACCACTGCGGTTCCTCGATCTGGCAGTTCCGGTCTATGCGCCGGACGGCACGTTCGAAGGCGTGCTCGGTGCGCACCTGAACTGGGCGTGGGCGAACCGCGTGATGGCGGATACGCTCGGTCATGCAGACAGCGACGTTTCGCTGACGATTCTGGACAGCAATGGGAATGTGCTGCTCAGTTCCAGCCAGCAGGCGGCGGCTGCGACGATCAGCAAGTCCACTGCCCAAAGCAGCGCGAATGGCAACGAGATTGAAATCTGGTCGGACGGCAACACCTATCTGACTGGCTACACTTTCGAGAGAGGGTATCAGACCTATCCGGGGCTGGGCTGGATCGTGCGTGCCAGCCAGTCGCTCAGTTCGGCCTTGCTGCCCGCTGACAGCCTGCAACGGCAAATCATTCTGCTCGGTGTCGCGCTGGGCATCGGATTCGCCATCATCGGCTGGTTCATGGCTCGCTACCTGACCGCGCCGCTCAGCGAACTGGCAAGTATGTCGCGCCGGATTCAGGATCGGGAACAGAACATTACGCCCGTTGTTTTCCGAGGGCGCGACGAAGTAAGCCAGCTTTCGCAGATGCTCGGCAGCCTGATCATCACGCTGAACCACCGCAACCGCGATCTGGAAGCGCTCAACGCGACTCTCGAAGCTCAGGTGAGCGAGCGAACCCGTGCCGCCGAACAGCGCGCGCAGGAATTGAGCGAGGAAGTGCGCGAGCGCGAGCGGGCTGAAGAGACGCTGCGCGAAAGCCGCGATACCTTACAGCGCGTGACCGAATCGACCTTCGAGGGCATCGCCATCACCGTCGATCAGAAGATCGTGTACGCCAATCAGACGCTGCGCAACACCTTTGGCTATGCCGGGAACACGATTTTAGGGCTGACCGAGGAGATGCTTATTGCCCCGGATGCGCGCGCCGAATACGCCACCAGCCTCGACTCGACGTTCTTCGAAACGAGTGGCATTTTCATCGACGGCGAAATCTTTCCGATTGAGATTTTCAGGAGTCCGATCACCTATTACGGCAAGAAAGGGCGCGTCCTGTTCATTCGTGACATCACGCAGCGCAAGCGCTCGGAAGAGGAAATGAAGCGTCTGCATCAGGTGACGAGTGATCAGTTGGTCGAGCTTCAACAGGTCTACGAGGAACTGTCGTATCAGGCGGCGCACGATCATCTGACCGGCCTCGCCAATCGCCAGCAGTTCGAGGACGGGCTGGAGCGGGCGCTCGAAGGGGCACGAACGGGTCTGGTAAGCGTGCTGTACATCGATCTGGATCGCTTCAAGCTGGTGAACGATACCCTCGGCCATGCCGCAGGCGACGAGCTGCTGCGGCAGGTGGCGCAGCGTTTGCGCGCGTGTATCTCGGCGGATGCGCTCTTGGCGCGGTTGGGCGGCGATGAGTTCGCGCTGCTGATGCCGCACGTAACCGAGACGCGCGAGACAATGGCGGTCGCCAGGGAAATGCTGGCAGCGCTTCAGCAGCCGTTTCAGCTTGGCGATCAGTCGGCGGTGATCACGAGCAGCATCGGCATTGGCTTTTACCCGTCCGACGCTCAGACGGTGCAGCAGCTTCTGCAAAAGACCGACGCCGCGCTCTACGAGGCGAAGGCGCTGGGACGTAATCATTACCGCCTTGCCAGTGACGTGGTAGAAACCGAGATGGCGCTGCACGTGCGCCTTGAACGCGATCTGCGTGGCGCGGTCGAGCGCGGTGAGTTCAAGCTGGATTATCAGCCGCAGTACGATGTAGGAACACAGGCAATCACGGGCTTTGAAGCGCTGCTGCGCTGGCAGCACCCGGAACTGGGGCTGATCTCCCCGACAGAGTTCATCCCGATTGCGGAAGACACGGGTTTGATCCTGCCGATGGGTCAATGGGTGCTGGAAGAAGCCTGTCGCGCGGTCACAAGCTGGCAGCGCGGGCACGCCGGAGTGAAAGTCGCCGTGAACGTCTCGGTGTTGCAGGCGGAACAGCCGCGTTTTGCCGAATCAGTCGTGGAAACGCTGAAGGCGCAGGCGGTTGATCCCGCGCTGGTGGAACTGGAGATCACCGAGTCGGTGCTGATGCAGGAGAAGGACATCGCGGCGCTCAAAACGCTGTTTGACGCGGGGACGCGCTTCGCGCTCGACGATTTTGGCACCGGCTACTCGTCGCTGATGTACTTGCAGCGGCTTCCGGTCAGCACGCTCAAAATCGACCGCTCGTTTGTACGCGAGATTCGCGGCGACACCTCGCCAACGCTGGTCAACACGATGATCACGATGGCGCACAGCCTGAAGATGCGGGTGGTCGCGGAAGGGGTCGAGGAGGCGTATCAGTTGGAGGTGCTGAAAAATCTCCACTGTGATCTGATTCAAGGCTACCTGATCAGCAAGCCGCTGCCCGCCGATGCGGTGATCGGGTTCCTCGACGGATTTTCAGGTGTGTCGTGAATCAGGACAAGTCGGCGCGGCGATAGAGCCGTCCACCTGACCAGCTTGTATCGAGGATGAAACCCTGCGGCGGCGCGAGGTCGAAACGCTGCGCGAGTTGGTCGCCGTCAATGATGACGATGAAATCGACGTACTGGGCGGGCGCGCTGGTTGCCAGTTCGTAAGCGGCATTGTCGGCATCCATCAGCGGAAGCGCCGTGCCCATGCGCGCGATCAGACGGTCGTTGGCGCTGCTGTCAATCAGGACGCTGTGCGGCGGCGCGACGGCCAGCCGAGCGGCGATTTGCGCTTCGGTTTGCGCCTGAAGCGTCGGCGCATCGGTGAATAACACGTTACGCCAGTCGGTCTGTTCGGTGCTGCGGTCGGCCAGCCCGTAGGCGAAAGCGATTTGCAGCAGCGCCGCCGGAATGAGCAGCCACGCCAGCCGCTTATGCAGCGGCAGACCGACCAACGCCACGACCGTCAGTGTCGCCAGCGCGAACGGCTCCGTGTAAGCCCAGCCGAGCGCGCGCGTCACGACGATCACGAGGAGCGGCATCAGAAGGGTGAGGAAGCGGTGCGGCGCGCAGACGATGGTCACGATGCCGACCGCCAGATAGAGCGGCAGGCGCAGCACGTCGGAGAGCGAGGCGTTGAGGACAGCCGACCAGCCGAGCAGCGGCGCGGAAGCTGAATCCGCGAAGGCCGAGAGCGGCGAGATGACATCGCGGACGTAGCTGAACGGGTCGCCTGTGAACAGCCATGACAGATACGTCCAGGCGAGAAAGGAAGCCAGCGCGGGGAAGGCGATCACGACGGTTCCGGTCAGGATGCGCGCGCGCTGCTGGCGGAATGATCCTGCGCGGCGGTCATAGAGATAGAAGGGCGCGAACAGGATGAGAATCAACCCGTAGACGAGCGCGTAAAGGTTGACGAAGAAGGCCAGGCCGATCAACAACCCGGCCACGAAACCTTTCCAGGTGGTGTTGGTGCGCGCGAAGGCGACGTAGTTGTTCCAGGCGATCACGAACAGGAATAGCGCCAGCATTTCCCCGAACGACTGCGTAGCGAGAAAGGTCGTTGTCGGCACGACGGCGAAAGCGAACAGCAGCACCAGCCGCGCGATCACGTTCATCGGTGCGGCGGCGAGCGTCCGCCAGAGCAGCCAGAGTGTCGCGCCTGCCGTTAGCGCCGCGCCGATCATCAGCGTCGAGGGCGCAGGGCGCAGCGCGGCCAGCAGGGAAGGGATCAAGGGGTAGCCGAGAACGACGTTTTCGAGCCGTCCATCGCCAAGCGCGACCAGCGTTCTGGCGAGCAGATGCGCATAGCTATCGCCGAGAAAGAGCGAAGTCTGTGTCAGCCAGCCGAGCAGCAGATAAGGCAGGCTGAGGGCGAGCAGCGCTAATAGCTGCGCGGATGGCGAGATCGAAACGTCCTCACGCGGGCGGGGCGGTGCTTCCGGGCGGGTGCGCCAGTTGGTTGCTGATGCCATGAAGGGTTTTCTCCCAGAAGAACGGCTTGGTGAACAACTGCCAGAGCGCCTTGTAGGACGCGACCGAGTGGAGCAGCCAGTAGACCGGGTTGAGCACGGCGTAGCCGATCAACCCATAATAGCGGCGCTTGAAGACGGCCAGCATGTTCAGGTAAATCATGACGCTGTTGCCGATGAGCAGGTTGAACAGCCCCAGATAGAGGATCGCGGGCGGGAACAAGGGATCGAAGAGGTGCGTGCGCGTGATCAGCCAGACGAGGTATAAGCCCCAGAGCGGCAGCGTGCAGAGAAAGGTGATGGGCGTCCCGGCGATCAGCATGATGAAGCCGAGCGTGTTCTTGATACCAATCGAGCGCACCATGCCGATGGGATTGCGCAGATGCACCAGCACCGTTTGCATGTAACCCTTGATCCAGCGCGAGCGCTGGCGCACCCAGTTGCCGCGATGGTTGTTGGCTTCCTCGTAGGTGGTCGAGTTGATCACGCCGACAGTGTAGCCTTCCGCCGAGGCGCGGATGCCGAGATCGGCGTCTTCGGTGACGTTGAAGGGATCCCAACCGCCGAGCCTGCGCAGGGCATCGGTGCGGAAATGATTGCTCGTCCCGCCAAGCGGGATCGGCAGATTGAGGCGCTGTAAACCCGTCAGGATGTAGTCGAACCAGTACGAGTATTCCAGCGTGAACATGCGCGTCAGCCAGTTCTCGTAAACGTTGAAATAGTTAAGCGCCGCCTGCACGCAGATCATCTTCTCGCCGCCTTTGTTGAAGGCGACGACCGCCTTTTTCAACTGATCAGGTTCGGGGCGATCCTCGGCGTCGAAGATCACGAGATATTCGCCTTTGGCGAAGAACAGCCCGACGTTGCAGGCGCGCGGCTTGGTGCGCGGCAGGCCATCGGGGATGATGACGAAGGTCACGGTTTCGGGTGGATGCGAGGCGCGGGCGGCGTCGAGGGTTTCGTGATCGTCCTCCTCCATCAGCAGCAGAATTTCCAGCCTGCCCGCCGGGTAGTCGATGTCGCGCATGTTCTGCATCAGCAGGCTGACGATATTGGCTTCCCTGTAGACAGGCACGAGGATCGTGTACAGCGGCAGTTCGTCGTCCTTGAGCGCGGCGACTTCTGCGGCGGTCACGGCCTCAACGTTCTCGGAGTAAGCGCCCGCCATCGCCGTCACGAACTTGAACAGGATGCTGATGCTGAAGCCCACGTTGATCAGGAGGTTGAGGGTCACGAGGGTGGGCACGGTGGCGAAGAACAGCCCGAACAGGAGTAGCGCCAGCGCGCCGATCAGGGCGAAGAACTGCCAGCGCGTCATGACCGTGAAGGCCGATTCGCGCGGGTTGCGATAGTAGAGGCCAAAGGTCGCGCGGCTGACCAGTTCCTCGCGGAAAACTTCGCTCAGGGTGCGGTCGATGTCCCACTCGGTCGTGACGAAGTAGCGCACGTCGAGTTCCGCGCCGAGCGTCGCGCGAATTAGCGCCGTCAGATCGTCGCTGGGCTGTTCGGCGCTGGCAATCTCGACGCTGGTCGCGTCGAGGCGCACCGGGAGGAAGCGCTCGCGCACCAGTATCTCCGCATGAAAGCGGCGCACAAGTTCCGGGTCAGCTTTGGCCTCCAGCAGATTGATAAAAGGGTAGCCCCACAGTTCTGCCAGCACCTGATACAACTGGTAGCGCTTGATCAGGTTGAGCGACATCAAAATCGAGCCGAGCCGCTCTTTCGTGCGCGCCTGAAGCTCCAGCGCCCGGTCGAGGTCGCTTTGGGTGATGTAGCCCTGCGCGATCAGCCGCTCGCCGAGCCGCTGTTTCGGGGCGGTTGCTTCGTCAGCGCTCACGATTTTGCTCCGGCAGGCGTTTTACGGACGACGCGCGGATAGGCGAGCGCCAGCAGCGCCAGCACAATGATCAGCAGGATGACGAAGCCGACAATCGGGAGCGCCTGCACGTACCAGGGCTGCGGCGCGACCGTGAGCGGTTGGGCGGTCAGCTTTTGACCTTGCAGGGTCATGCTGACAGGCGCGGCGTTCTGAACCTGCACCCAGGTATCGCCCTGCAAGCCGAACCAGCCGAGATCGTCGGTCAGGAGCGATTGGGTCAGCGTGTTAACCGCTGATTCATCACCCTGCGTCAGCAGCAGGTCACGCCCGTTCTGGGCGAAGCCTTCGAGCGCGGCGAAAGTGGCATTGGCATCGATACGCAGGAGTTCCGTCCCGCTGGCGCTGACGACGCGGATCGGCTGTGAGGTCAGCGGCGGATTGAGCACGGTGACTGCGGCTGAGGTTGCGCTGATCAGCAGGACAGGGGATTTGGCGGTCAGCGCGTCCGACCAGTTGACGACGGTCGGCTGCAAGGTCGTTTTGGTGGCGCGCTGAAGCGCGGCGACGATGTTGACGGCGCTCGCCAGCGCTGCCGGGTCGAGTTTCTCGAAAGCCGTCTGGAACGAATTCACGAACGACTGTGGGAAGCGGTCAAAGCCCGTTGGCAGCGACTGACCGCCGCCAAACTGGACGTAAGAACCGCCGTCGATTTGCCCGGTAAAGGGCTGAAGCCCAACGCGGCAGGCGGCCTGCGCGGGCACGTAATCGAAGCGTATGGTCAAGGTGTTGTCGCGGCTCAACACGTCGCCGGGGACGCTGACGGTGCGATCAAATCTGCCGCTGCTGTCGAGAGCAGCCGCATCGATCAGCGTGCCGTTGACGAGCAGCGAGAGCGTGCCGCGATCATCGGACTGCATCGGCGTGTACGTACCGGCGATGCGAAAGCTCAGGCTGTTGATCGGTTCGCCGAGGTCAGCCTGCGACACGGTGAAAGGCAGTTCGAGCCGCCCGATGCCGCTGACCTGCAAATTGGTGAAGCCGAGCGCAGCGAAGGTGACGAGGTTGGTGGCAGGGGCAGGTGTCGGCACAACGAGCGTCTGCACCTGCACGCTTGGCGCGAGCGCGAGCGCGTCCGAGCCGAGAAAGAGGCCGACCTGCTTCGATAGATCGTCGCCGCTGCCGCTGATGAGCAGGACGGGCACGATCCCGTTCGATTGCAGACTGATCGAGGCTGGATCGCCGGAATTAATCACGATAGTGCGCTCGAAGGGGCTGCTGGAGACGCTGGTCGGCGGCGCGCCACGCGCGGCAAGCGCCGCCAGGTGAATCGCCATCTTCTGACCCTGATAACGCGCCGTGAGCGCGGCGGTGAGTTGCAGCGCCGCCGCCGCCTCAGATGCGTTCACGTCGGGCGGAACGAGGATAGTCAGGTGCGTGAGCAGCGGCGGCAGGAAATCTGCAACCGTTGTCGGTGAGGCGCTGCCGTGATAGTTGATTTGCCCGTTATTCAGGTCAAGCCACGCGCCAATCAAAGCTGTCGAACACACGTCGTCCTGACTGCGCAGGCGGGCTGTCAGCGTGAGCGGAATGACGCCGCCGCGCACCTGCGCCCCGGCGAGCGGGATCGTCACGGTGTTATCGCTGGTCGGCAGGTTGATGGTCGTGAGCAAGCGGTCGCCGCTGCGGACTTCGAGGTAACCGCTCTGGACATCGGCGGAAAACTGGGTTCTGGCGCTCAACGATACGGCGCGCAAGCCAGCGGGCACGGGAATGAACAGGTCGCGCTGGGCGATTTGCCCGCTCAACTGCATCTGAGCGCTGAAGCCGAGCGCCGTCAATGGCAACTGCCAGTCAGCGGTCGTGGTTGGGCTGGTTTGCACCGTGACCACAGGCGTCGCGGGTGGATTGGCCTGCGCCTTGATCGCGGAAGGCGCGACCAGCGCCGTCAGAAGTACGATGAGGGAGAGAAATTTGTAAACGATCATCATGACCTACGTGAGACTACGAGTTGGCGCGCAATACCGATCCGCCATTAAATCGATTTTACACGGGGTTGGAGTATTCTTTGGCAACTTTTCAATAATTTTTCACGCATCGAATAATTATTCACGGATTGAGTATTCACAAGAGTAGATGTGCTGCTTGTGGGTCATAAAAAACAGAAGCAGCCGATCAAAGCAGGGTGAGTCGCTTAAAACTCACTGCTTTGGTGAAGATTCTCTGGCAGTGTAAGGGAGTTGATGGAAGGATGCCTGCGCATCCTTCCCGATTTCGAGCTTAAGCGCGGACTTCGACGGTTGTCTGGACGCCTTCCGTCCAACCGGGCTGACCGCCGCCGACAAACACCGTGAACGCGCCGGATTCGAGGACGCGCTGACCGCTCTCAAGGACGCGGGTAAACTGCTGCGCCGCGAGCGTGAAGGTGAGGGTCTGTGCTGCGCCCGCGTCAAGATGAATGCGCTGGAAGGCGGCTAGCTGACGGAGTGGATAGCCGGATCGACCTGCGCTGACGTAGACCTGCGCGACCTCAGCGCCAGCCACACTGCCCACATTTACCACCTTGACCGAGACCGTGAGCGCAGCGCCATCCGTGAGCGCAGCGGCGCTCAGGCTGAGATCGCTGTACTGGAAGCGGGTGTAGCTCAGGCCATAACCGAAGGGATAGAGCGGCTCGCCCGTGAAGTAGCGATAGGTGCGCTCCTTCATGTGATAGTCCGCGAAGGGCGGGAGATCGCTGACCGACTTGTAGAAGGTGACGGGCAGGCGTCCACCGGGGTTGTAGTCGCCAAAGAGCGCTTCGGCGATGGCCGTGCCGCCTTCTTCACCGGGATACCAGGCTTCCAGAATTGCCGGGAGGTGGTCGTTTGCCCAGTTGACGGCGACGGCGCTGCCGTTGAGCAGCACCAGCACCAGCGGCGTGGCGGTTGCGTGAAGGGCACGGAGCAGGCTCTCCTGAATGTCCGGCAGATCGATGCGCAGACGATCTCCCTGGCTGCTCATGCCCTGCGGTATGCCTTCCTGTTGGCCTTCTTCGCCTTCGAGCGCCTGCGACAAGCCACCGACGAAGATCACGACATCGACCTGCTGCGCCAGCGCAATGGCCTCGTCAAAACCGCTGCGATCAGGAGTGAAGACCCCGCAGCCCCGCGCGTAGGTGACTTCTACTCCCTTGCTGACGTGCGCGCGAATGCCCGCCAGCGGCGTGACGCTGCTCGACGGCGTTCCGTTGTAGTTGCCGAGCAGAATTTCGGGATCGTCGGCGTTGGGGCCAATCACGGCGATGCGCTTCGATTTCGCCAGCGGCAGGAAGCCGTTCTCGTTTTTGAGCAGCACCAGCGACTCGCGGGCGACTTGCAGCGCGAGCGTGCGATGCTCTGGCGCGTCATTGACGGCATATGGAATCTGCGCGTAGGCCACCTGTTCGGGCGGGTCGAACATGCCGAGGCGGAAGCGACCCGTAAAAGCCCGCACAAGCGAGCGATCCAGCGTCGCTTCGCTGATCAAGCCCTGCGCGACGGCATCGGACAGCGCTTGATAGGTATTGCCACACTCGATATCGAGACCGGCATTGACGGCGAGCGCCGCTGCTTCGGGGGCTGTGCCGACGACCTTGTGATGCTTGTAGATGTTGTCAATCGCGCCGCAGTCAGAGACGACGAAGCCGTCGAAGCCCCATTGATCGCGCAGGATGGTCTGAAGCAGGCGTGGGCTGGCACAGCAGGGTTCGCCGTCGAGCCGATTGTATGCGCCCATGATCGATGCGGCGTGGGCTTCGCGAATGGTCGCTTCGAACGCGGGCAGATAGGTTTCGCAGAGGTCGCGCGCATCGACATCGACGTTGAAGCCCGCGCGTCCGGCTTCCGGGCCGCTGTGAACGGCGAAATGCTTGGGCGTGGCGACCACTTTCAGATACACCGGATCGTCGCCTTGCAGCCCGGTGACGAAAGCAACCCCCATGCGCGCGGTCAAATAGGGGTCTTCGCCATACGTTTCCTGCCCGCGACCCCAGCGCGGATCGCGGAAGATGTTGATGTTGGGCGTCCAGTAGGTCAGCCCGGTGTAAATCGAGGTGACACCGTGACGCAGAAACTCGTGATGCTTGGCGCGCGCCTCGTCGGAGATGACGGCTGCCGTCTGATGGATAAGCGGCACGTCCCAGGTCGCGGCGAGGCCAATCGCCTGTGGAAAGACGGTGGCGATTCCAGCGCGCCCGACACCATGCAGGCATTCATTCCACCAGTCGTAGGCGGGAATGTTCAGGCGGGGAATCGCCGGGGCGCTGTTGCTCATCTGGCTGATCTTTTCGGCGAGCGTCATCTCGCTCACGAGGGCACGCGCACGCGCTTCAAAATTATTTTCGGTCATGATTTCTCCCAAAGCTGCTGCACGACGCTGATTTTACCTGTGATTCGCCGGAAATAACGGGCATGAAAAATTTGCGATGGTCTTACCTAAAATAATGTCAGATACCGTTTCCCATAATTCCCCGCGCACTTAACCAGGATTTAATTTGCGTATTCCTTCAGACTGCCTCTATAATTCAAAATAGATTGAACCAATTCAATTTGAAGTGTATTGAGGGCAAAATGGACAAGATTCGGGTACTCTTCCTCTGCACGGGAAATTCCGCCCGGTCGCAGATGGCCGAAGGGCTGTTACGCGCCCGTGCCGGAGATCGGTTCGATGTATACAGCGCCGGACTTGATCCCAAAGGCGTGAACCCCTATGCCGTGCGCGCAATGGACAAGATCGGTATCGACATTCGCAGGCAGCGCTCGAAATCGATCAAGGAATATATGGGACGTGAATTTTTCCCTTACGTCATAACGCTATGTTCCGATGCCGACGAGCGCTGCCCGCAAGCAATTTGGGCCTGGGGCAGCAAGAAACTCCATTGGCCTTTTGATGATCCCGCTCAGGCGATAGGCACGGATGACCAAATTCTGGCGAAGTTCGAGCAGGTGCGCGACCAGATTGCGGCGCAAATCGAGTTATGGCTGGAGGAACGTGCGACCCAGGAAGCTCAGGCGTAAATGACAGCGCAAGCCCTCAACTCTCCGCCAGAATTCATCAAGCTCCTGGCGCATGAGCTACGGTGGAAACTGGTTAAAGTGCTCACCGCAAGCGATTACCGCGTCCAGGAATTGGTGACTTTTCTGGACGAACCCATGAACCTGGTTTCCTATCATCTGAAGAAACTGCGTGACGATGGGGTTGTGACCATGCGGCGTTCGGAAGCGGATGCGCGCGACGTATATTACAGCCTGGACTTGGGGAATCTGCGTCATCTGTATCAGGCCGCAGGAATCGCGCTGCATCCTGCCTTCGCTTCGGGCGCGGTTACATCGCCTTTGCCGCCGCTTGCGCCAGCGCGTGTGCTATTCGTATGCACGCACAATTCCGCGCGTTCGCAAATGGCGGAGGGGCTGATGCGCCATGCTTCTGCCGGACAAATCGCGGTATTCAGTGCGGGTAGCCAACCGACACATATCCATCCTGATGCCGTCCAGATCATGGATGCGCTGGGCATCGATATTCGGGATCAGCGCGCCAAGGATGTACAGCATTTTGCAAATCAGCCGTTCGACTATGTTATTACGGTCTGTGACCGCGCCCGCGAAATCTGTCCGCACTTTCCCGGTGAAGGGGAGCAAATCCACTGGGGGTTTACCGATCCTGTAGCCATCACCGATACGAGGGAACGTCAGCGCAGGTTCGCGGAAATTGCCGGACAGCTTTCGGCGCGGATCGATTATTTTCTGCTTGGCCTGGCCGAACAACGACCGCTGCATTGATCATGACTTCGCAGCGTTTATTGCTACGGCGGGCAACGGCAGAGTTGATCGGTACGTATGCGCTGGTAACGGCAGGGTGCGGCGCGATCATGGTGAACGCGCAAACAGGCGCGCTAGGGCATGAAGGGGTCGCACTTACATTTGGTCTCATCGTTCTGGTCATGATTGCGGCGGTAGGGCATATTTCAGGCGCACATTTCAACCCCGCCGTTACCCTCGCTTTTGCACTTACGCGGCATTTTCCCTGGCGTGAGGTGCTGTTCTATATCGGCGGGCAGTTGATCGGGGCAGTGCTGGGGGCGTTCACGTTGCGTCTTCTGCTTGGAGATAA
>DASZXN010000314.1:0-21866 GCA_035545875.1 Phototrophicaceae bacterium | reverse complement strand
CGCGGCCTCGAAGCGGCTGCGCTGCTGAAGCGCATCCTCGAAGATGGCGTGAAGCCGACCAAAGCCCTTATGCGTCCGCCGCTCCTGCTCAATGCGCTGGCGACGGGCACGGATCGCCTGCCGCTCCGTGCCGTTCACAATCAGGCGAATGTCTTTCGCCGCGATTCGCGCGTGCTCAACATCAGCGTGATGGGCGGCTTCGCCTTCAGCGACATTCCCGACGCGGGTTTCAGCGTGCTCGTCACGACCGACAACGATCAGCCTTTAGCCGAAGAACTGGCGCAAGAACTGGCGCGCATCGCGTGGGATGCGCGGGAAGCTGCCCGCAGCTCCGGCCTTCCCGTCGATCAGGCGCTTGAACAGGCGCTGGCGGCGACCTGTTTCCCCGTGATTCTGGCAGATATAGGTGACAATATCGGCGGTGGCTGCCCCGGCGATGGCACGGTTTTGCTCCGCGCGCTGCTGGATGCCGCTGCACAGGACGCGGTGCTGATACTGGCGGATCAACAGGCGGTCGAGCAGGCGGTCAGGGCAGGTGTTGGCGCAGAAATTGACATTCTCATCGGCGGTAAAGTCGATACCTGGCACGGCGAATCCGTCCTCATCCACGCGACGGTCGAACACCTCAGCGACGGTCGCTTCACAACGAGCGGCAAGGATCACTTCGCCAACATCTACGGGCGCGAAGTCGAAATGGGGCGCTGCGCGCGTCTGCGCTGCGGCGGCATTACCCTCCTGCTCACCGAGCGCAAGACGCCACCCGGCGATCTGGAGCAGTTGCGCAGTCAGGGCATCGATCCGCAGGCGCAGAAGATCATCGTCGTCAAATCGACCATCGCGTTTCGCGGCGCGTATGAGCCGATTGCCGCGCAGATCATCGAAGTCGATACGCCGGGCTTATGCTCGACGCGGCTGCACGAGTTCCCGTATCGCCAGCGCCGCCGTCCGCTGTTCCCGCTCGAAGACTGCGCGTTTGACGATTAGATCGCCGTCCGCCGAGGAATTGCTGTCCTCGAAGAAGCTGCCGAACAGATGGCGGCTGATCGGCTTTACACCTCCCGCCTCAAGGCCGATTTCGGCACTCACCATCACCGTATCGAGAGTCATAACTTTCCAAGCCTTCCAATCCGTTATCTCTGGGGACAGCACGGTGATGGGTACGTCAGCCGAAAGCAGATTCCAGCGCACCCGGTCTATCCGCCTATTCCATAACGGCTGCCCCCGTTTTTCCGATCAGCGCACAGTTTTTGATCCTCCCGCCGTTATATAAGCGATTTTGGCAATCCAATGGAGGATAATCATGAGTCGCGCTTCGATTAGTATCTACGTCTACAGTGTCTATCTGATTGGTCAGGGCTTGGTGCTGCTGGTCGCGCCCAATTTCGCGCTGGGGCTGTTCGGCCTGCCTGCGGCGCATGAGGTTTGGGTGCGCGTGCTCGGCTACGCGCTGATCTCCGCTTCGTCCTACCTGATTTTCGCCGCCCGCCGGGACGTGACGGACATTTTCATCGCATCGATTGTCTTTCGCATCGGCCTGCTGATCGCGTTCGCGGTCTTCGTGGCGCTCGGCTATGCACCTTCGGCGCTGCTGCTGCTCGCGCCTGCCGACGTGATCTTCGCGCTCTGGACAGCCTGGGCAATCTGGAGCGTCCGCTCCGCGCCCGCCACCCCTGCATCGGCTAAATCGTAAAAACAGCGACCCGGCGCAGATAATCAAAGCTCTTTCTATTTCGCGCCCTACCGATTGATCGATCTGCTCCGTAGGGGCGAGGCATACCTCGCCCCTCTCATATCGGCATTGATCAACGGTATCGGCTGCGCGGTGCATTTCATCTGAGCGTTCTAATTTCGTTACATGCCAAACCCGGCCTTGACTTAGGTAAACGTTTACATAAACTTAGCGAGCGTTCACTAAGGAAGACCTCACGAATGGCAGATCGGGAAAATCGACGCGAGCAGATGCTCGACGCCGCTGCTGCTTTATTTGAGCAGCGCGGCTATCAGGCCACCTCGGTTCGCCAGATTGCCGAGCGGGTCGGCTGCACCGAAGCCGCGCTCTATTATCATTTCAAAGGCGGCAAGCGCGAACTGCTTCAGCAGGTACTTGCAACCGTCGCTCCCGATTTTGAAAGCGCGCTGGACAACTTGCAGGACGCCGAATCGCTCCGCGACCTCATCATGTGCTATGGTCAGGCTGTCGCCGGGCTTCAGGGCGGTAAGCTGCATCGCACGCTGCGCTGGCTCGTGAGCGAGTTTCAGCATCTCCAGAACGAAGAACGCGATCTGTTTTACGAGCGCCTCCTGAGCGCGCGCGCGCGGATCGCCAGCCTCGTCCTGCCGTTCGTCCGGGATTCCGGGCAGGCGGACGAAATCGCCTGGCTGCTGCTGTCCACCAGCTTCGGCTATCGACAGTTATTTATTGATCTCGAAATCCGCGCTCTGGCTCATCAGGATGTTACCCACCTGTTCCAACTGTTGGCGGACGGTCTTTGCCCCTGAATAACGTTCTTTGCGAGCAACAAATTTAAGTCCGTTGACGCGGTGCTGCGCAAGCTGGAGCACCGAACCATTTTTGCTGAAGGGGGGTCTCGGCTCATGCCGACAATCCGCATCATGGAACAGGAACAACCCGTTGTCTCGCAGGGGCGCTGTCGCGTCTGCGGGCATGACAATTTCAAGTTCGTCGGTTACCAATGGCTGCCAATCACGACGATTCGGCGGCTCGGCGGTACGCCCGTGTTCGTCGATCCGGCCAAGCCGGACAAAGGCGCGGTCGAGCTGTATGCGTGCCTGTGGTGCGGCAACAGCTACGTCAAAGTGAAAAACGACCGTTAGCGCGAAGGTTTGCCGATGCGTTCTGCGTGACGCGCCGCGCTCCGGCACCGTCAGCCCAATGCCGCCTCAATTCCCAACCAGCCAGTGTTCCAGCGCGAGAATGCCCTTCAGGTTGCGCTCATATTCGCTGTCCAGCGGCGAGAGCAGCTCGACATCGGCAGCGGGTATGCCCTGCTGATCCGCCCAATCGGAGGCCGTGCCGCTGACTCCATAGGCCGTGAACGGCTTGTCGTAGCTGTAGCCCGCCGCCTTGCCAAAGATCGCCGCCAGCGCCGCCGAGCCGTGATCGCCGTTACAGTTGCCCGCGAACACGCCGCCCGCCGCGCTGTGAAAGAACAGCAGCCCCGCCGGGCGCACCTGCAAGATGAAGTTCGCCAGCGCGACCGTCTCCGGCTCGGTGAACGATCCGATGCCCGCGTTGACCCGTTCCTCGCGCCAGTAAGCCTCGCCTGACCAGTCGCACGCCCAGTTGCGGTTGAGATCAACGTCGTCGCCGTTGAAGCGCCCACGCGGGATGCGCCCATAAGCTAATCCGTCAGGATTAGCCACCGGGTTGATCAGGATCGTCATGCCCGGCAGCACGTCAGCGGGCGTGGCGGTGAAATGATCGATCAACTGCTGCATCAGCGTGACCGTATTCCCTTCCCAGCCGCCGTGAATCCCGCCAACCAGCATCAGCACGCGCTCGCCGGAACCGAAGCGCTGGATCACGAGGTCGCGGCCTTCGGCGGAATGGCCGATCACGGTTTCGCTGGTGCCGTCCTGCGCGACCTGCGTCAGCAGTGAATTATCGAGGGGCGGCAGGGTGAGCGAAGGCTCGATCACGAATGGATCGGGCGAGAGGGTAGGCAGGTCAGTCGGCGGATTGGTCGGCGCGTTGATCGGGCGCGGCGTCAGCGTCGGCTGGATTGCCAGCGCAGGCAGCGCTGATGGCTGCTGGACGGCGCTGGGAGTAGGAAAGTTGTCATGGGCGGCTGCTTGGCAGGCAGCGCAAGTCCACAGTAGAATGAAGATATAACAAAGATGCCTCCGCAGGGAGTGGGACTGATGGCTTCGAAAACACGATTGACCCACGCGCTGTTCCTCGCCATTGCCTTGATCTTGATGGCTGCCTGTACGCAAGCGCCTGTCCCGCAGACCGTGCCAACGCTGGCCGTGCTGCCCAGCCCGACTCCCACCGACACGGCTTCTCCAACGCCGATCCCGACCTGGACGAACACGCCGACGGCGACTGATACCGCGACCAGCACCTTTACCGCGACGGCGACCGATACCGCCACCGCCACCCTGACCTTCACACCGTCGCTGACCAACACGCCGTCGGTCACGCCGTCGAACACGCCGACCTTCACGCTTACGCCGACCAATACCGTCACGCCGTCGCCGACGGACACGGCAACCTTCACGCCGTCGCCAACGAATACCAACACGCCCACATCGACCTTTACGCCGACGCCGATCCCCTCACCGACGATTCAGGGGCCGAACATCGTCTCGTTCGGGTCGAGCATGACCAGCGTTTTCGCTAACACGTCGATCACGCTGGCGTGGGTCACCGATGGCGATCAGGCGCGTCTGGACGAACTCAATGCACAAGGCGCGGTCATCACCAGCCTCAACGTCTTCCCCAGCGGTCAGCAGTCGATCTCCGTGCCGGGCAATCTCGGTAAAACTATCACCTTCCGGCTGACCGTCACCCGCAACGGCGTGCAGGCCAGCCAATCGCTGCCGATCACGATTGCCTGTCAGTATCAGTTATTCTTCGGCCAGCAGTACGCGCCTGCCAACGCGGGCTGCCCCACCCCGCCGATCACGTCTGACGGGCGCTACCAGAGCTTCGAGCGCGGCGTGATGTTCTACGTCAGCGGCAACGGCCTCAATCACGTCTACGGTCTGCAATACGATCAGTCGCTCTACGTCGGCTACACCAATGGCTGGGACGGCAGCACGCTCAACACCGCCGCCGCGCCGAGTGGTCGCTTTATGCCTCAGGAAATGCTCAACTGGGCGTACTATAACACACTCGCGCCGATTGGGAGTTGGAACAGCGCGCTCGGCTGGGCGACCGCCAACATCGTCAACCAGCAGCGCACGATTCAGTGGGAAAACGGCATCGGCGGCAGCAATCCCTTCTACCTCGACTCGCCCGACGGCGGCATCTATCGCTTCTCCGGCGGCGACAGCGGCACGTGGAGTCGCCTGCGTTAGGAGACGAATGCTCGAACAACCAGACGTTCAAGACGACCGCATCAGCGCGTGTTTGCGCGATCATTATGGCCTCGGCATCGTCGAAGTCACGTTTCTGCCGCTCGGCGCGGATGCGAATACAGCGGTTTATCGGGTGACGGCTGAGGATCAAACGCCGTATTTTCTCAAGCTGCGCAGCGGCGTTTTCGATCAAACGGCGGTCAGGCTGCCCCATTTTCTCCACCAACAGGGTATTCCGCAGATCATCGATCCGATAGCGACGAGATCAGGGCGGCTCTGGGGAACGCTCGATGCCTACACGGTGATCCTCTACCCGTTCATCGAAGGTCACAACGGCTTCCATGTGCCGATGTCGGAGCGTCAGTGGATTGAGTTCGGCGCGGCGCTCAGGCGCATTCATACGGTAATCGCCCCGCCCGCGCTGACCGGTCAGATTCAGCGCGAAACGTATGCTCCCCAATGGCGTGAAATCGTCCGAGAATTTCAGGCACAGGTTGAGCGCGAGACGTTCGCCGATCCGATCTCGGCAGAACTGGCCGCGCTCTTGAAATCAAAGCGCGCCGTCATCGATGATCTGGTCGAGCGGTCGGAGCGGCTCGCGGCGATCCTGCAAAGCAGACCGTCCAGTGACTCCGTGATCTGCCACACCGACATTCATGCGGGCAATCTGCTGATCACGGCCAGCGGCGACTTTTACATCGTCGATTGGGATGCGCCGCTCCTCGCGCTCAAAGAGCGCGATTTGATGTTTATCGGTGGCGGCGTTGGCAGGCTCGATACGCCTGATGAGCAGGCGCTGTTTTATCGGGGCTACGGTCAAACGGACATCGACCCGGCAGCGCTGGCCTACTATCGCTACGAGCGCATTGTCGAGGACTTTGCCGCCTACTGCGACGAAATCTTCCTGTCCGGCAGGGGCGATCAGGATCGCGCGGAGGGCTTACGGCGAGTGCGCAGTCAGTTTTTGCCGGATGCGGTGATTGACGTGGCCTATCGCACGGATCGCACGCGCTGAATCCCATCCGCGCCGCGCTTGTGAATTTTTCCTCATTTTCGCTGTGGACATACAGTTCCACACGCAACTGATCTTCACCTGTGGCGTATACTTGCATATACTATGGCGATGTACCGAAAGGGCTTGCTTGTGCTTCGTACGCTCTGCCTCCTGGTGATCCTGCTGCTGGTCGGCTGTTCGGTCGGCGGCGCAAATCAACCGACACCAACACCGCCCGATCCCGTTCAACTGATCACCACCGCCGCCGCCAACATTCGCTCGGCCAAAACCTTCCGCATCACCGTGAGCGAGAACGGCCCGGATTACATGATCTATACCGATTACGCGACTGTCTTTTTCCGCAGCGCTAACGCGCAATACGTCTCGCCGGGGATGATGGAAGCGACCGTCCGCGTCGTCTCGATGGGCGCGCTGACGATCCCGATTGACGTGAGCATTTTCTCACGCGGCAAGAATCAGTATTACCGCGCCATCTGGACAGGCGGACACTGGGTCAATCAGGCGTTCGCGCCCAACTTCGACCCCGAATCGCTGATCGCCGAGAATACGGGCTTTCAGGCGGCGATGAAAGCGCTCATCAACCTGAGCTATGTGGGTCAGACCCAGCTTGAAACGGGCGAGAACGTCTATCAACTGAGCGCGACCGCCAATGGCCCTGACGTGGCTGCCCTGCTCGGCGACCTGATCGAACCCGTCGGCACGGTCGAGGTCGGCGTCTACATCGACACCAACACGCTTTTCCCGGCGCGCTTCACCATTACCGAGCATGACAGCCCCTTCGCCGTGACGCCCACGCCCGGCAAGACGGCGCAGCCGGTCGTCTGGACGATTGACCTGTTCGACATCAACGGCGCGTCGCAGATCGAGACGCCCGAAGCCGTCGCCTCGACTGCCGAAGCAACGACTGGCGCGACCGCCGAAGCCTCAGCGCCGGCGAACGCAACGGCTCCGGCGGGCAATCTGCTCGTGCCGATCACGCCGGAAGCAACCGCCACACTCGAAGCCACACCCGAAGCGACCAGCGCCTCATGAGACGCCCCTGGCTCATTCTGGCGCTGATCTGCATCCCGGTCTTTATCGGCTCGCTTGACCTGACGATTGTCTCGGCGTTTTTGCCGGAGATCATCGTCAAGCTCGAACTGCCCGTGCAGAGCGTGGTCAACGACGCGGCCTGGGTCGTGACCGGCTATCTGCTGGCCTACACCGTCAGCATGACCTTTATGGGGCGCGTCAGCGATCTGGTCGGTCGGCGGCGCGCTTACCTGATCTGCCTGATCATCTTCATGATCGGCTCGTTCGTCGTCGCGGAGGTCGATCCCGATGCGAAAACGGGCGTGGCGGCGCTGATCTTCAGCCTGTTGTTTCGCGTGCAGGGCGTCCGGCCTGATCCGGGCAGCGTGGCGCTCATTACGATCATTCTCGGTCGCGTGATTCAGGCGCTCGGCGCGGGCGCGCTCGTGCCCGTCAGCCTCGCGCTCGTCGGTGACCTGTTTCCAGCAGCGAAACGCGCCCAGCCGCTCGGCGTGATCGGCGCGATTGACACCCTCGGCTGGGTGCTGGGGCATCTCTACGGCGGCGTCATGGTGCAGTTGTTCAACACGTACAGCGCCCAGTTCGCCAGCCTGTTCGCCTCCCTGAATCTCGACTGGCCGCCTCCTGACTGGCGCGCCCTGTTCTGGATCAACTTGCCCGTCTCGCTGATCGCGCTGCTGCTGACGTGGTGGAATCTGCGCGGCGTGCCGCAGGCGCGCGGCAAAGGCCGCTTCGACTTCCTCGGCACAATCTTGATCGTGGGCGCGCTGACGGCGCTCGTGGTCGGCCTCGGCGCGAACATCGAAACGGCCACCTCCGCGACTCAGTTCTCAGACATCGGCGGTCTGCCACCGTATGCCGCGCCCGTGCTGATTGCGGCGGCGGTCATGTTCGGGCTGTTCATTCTTGTTGAACTGCGCGTGCGCGATCCCTTGTTTGATCTGCGCCTGTTTCGCCAGCGCAATCTCTCCTCCGGCCTGGCGACCAATCTGTTCGTCGGCTGCTGTCTGATGATCGGCTTGGTCAGCGTGCCGATTCTGGTCAACGTGCGCCTGCCCGATGCCAGCCAGCTCCCGCAGGCCGCGCTGGAAGTCGGCATTCTGCTCTCGGCGCTGACCGTGCCGATGGCACTGGCGGCGGTTCCCGGCGGCTGGTTGAGTGAGCGCATCGGCTATCACTGGGCGACGGCGTTCGGCCTGCTGCTGGCGCTGATCGGCTTCGCGGCCATCTCGCAGACGTGGACAATGGATACCGCTGACGGCCTGATTGCCGTCGAGATGGCGCTGGTTGGCGTCGGCCTCGGCTTGACCTTCTCGCCGATCAGCACCTCCGTGATCAACTCAGCAGACGAGGACAAGCTCGGCGTGGCTTCGGCGCTCGTAATCATCATGCGCCTGGTCGGGATGACCGTCAGCATCGCTGGCCTAACAGCCTTCGCCTCGCAGCGCTTGGCGACGCTCGCGGCAGCAGCGCTGGGGCCAAATGTCGGCGATCCCTACGCGGCAGTCGATGTCTACGCCAAGCTGACTGTGCAGGTCTTGGGGGAAATGGGGCTGGTCGGCGCGGCGATCTGCCTGATCGCGCTCGTCCCGGCGCTCATGCTGCGCCGTTCACGCACGCCCGAACCCGTTCCTGAACCGGGCGCAGGCGATTAACGAAGGCGATTATCCCGGCACACCACGTATTGTAGGGGCGAGACATGCCTCGCCCTTGTCGTTAAGGGATGATCCCTTAACGAATTGGTTCTGTGTAGCAGCACGATAGATCGTGCCCTTACGAATATCACACGAAGCGATCAAGTTTGTGTCACGTACTAACCGTTGCTTTCTGCCGTTCCAGCGAGGAATAGCAGCGGGCGAGTAAATCCTCGCAGCGCCGCCAGTCCGCTACCGGATCAGGTGAGGTATGCCCGGTGATCGTGTCGAGGACGTTGTTCGCCTCGACGCGCAGTTCGCCCGATTCGCGCGCCTGCTCGCTCGTCAGCCCGAAGATCGCGGCGTGCAGCGCCGTCATTGCCTCGATGAACTCAGTTTTGTCGGGCAGGCGCACCAGCTTGCGATGCACGTCCCAGTAAATCGTCTCCAGCCGCGCCGCCTGCTCCGGGTCGAAGGTCAGGCCAGAGTAGCGCCGCGCCAGTCGGTAGAACTGCGCCAGATACGCGCACACCGCCGCCGAATCGTGATCTTTCGGCACGAACACGACCGATGCGCGCACGATGTAGTATGCCGCGATCACCGACTGCGGAAAGGGAATCCGAAACTGCGCCTGATCGAGCGCCACAATCAGACGCAGCAGCCTCAGCCAGTTGCGATCATAGTAGGCTTTCCAGCCTTCGACCTCGTAATGAGCGACCATTTTCGCATCAAAATGGAACGGTTGCGCAGCCATGTCTTTTCCTCTGAAAACTCGCTGATCAATGCTTCGTCTGTCCATCGGTTTTGGATTTATCCAACATCACTCTTGACAAATCCGAAATTTCGATAAGAATCAAATTCGATATACGTCAAATTCGACAAGCAGCACAGAAGGGAGTCATTTGGATCATGATGGAAAATTGGACAGACAAGCACCTGCTCGACACGCTCAAGGCGCTGGCCGACGAAAGCCGCCTGAGCCTGCTGCGCTTGGTCAACGAGCGCGAGCGCACCGTTGGCGATTTGGCTGATCAGGTGCAGTTGGGTGAGCCAACCGTCTCGCATCACCTCACCCGCTTACGCGAAGTGGGTCTGGTCACGCTGCGCATGGCCGGGAACCAGCGTTTTTATCGCAGCAATCCGCAGGGATTAGCGGCCTTCAAGCGCATGGTCTCGACAGTCGAGCAAATCCCCTTCACGCCAGAAGCGAAAACGGTCGATAACGGCTGGATCGATGAGTTGGGTTGGGACGAGGAAGATTTACAGGTATTGCGCGATTACACCGAAAACAAGAAGCTGACCACTGTTCCGTCCAAACAGAAGAAGATGCTCGTCATACTGCGTTGGCTGGCGACTTTCTTCGAGGCCGACCGGCTTTATACCGAACCGGAGGTCAACGCAATTTTGCGCGGCCTCTACGAGCACGATTTCGTGAGTTTGCGCCGCGATTTGGTCGATTTCGGTTATCTGCGCCGTGAGCGCGGTGGTGGTAAATACTGGCTTGCGCCTACAGATGAGTCGGCGGAATGAATCAGGGCAGGTTTAAAACCTGCCCCTACATTGCCACCTGGATTGTTTATGGTTACGCCAGCAGCGGAACTTTTTCGTCCTGCATCACCGGAAGCTCGACGGTGAAGGTTGTGCCTTTGCCGGGAACGCCCTCGCTCGTCACGCTGATTTTGCCGTTGTGCGCCTCGACAATCGCCTTCGCAATCGCCAGCCCTAAGCCCATTCCACCGCGCTGACGGCTGCGAGCGTAATCGGCGCGGTAAAAGCGCTCGAACACGTAAGGCAGGTGCTCCGCGCCGATGCCCTCGCCCGTATCCTTGACCTCGATGCGCAGCCAGCCGCCTGCGCTGCGCACGCAAATCTCAATCGTGCCGCCTTCCGGCGTGTAGCGCAGTGCGTTGTTGAGCAGGTTGTGCATTACCTGATTGATCCGTTCCTCGTCCGCCGAAACCAGCGGCAGATTCGCCGGAATATCGACCTCCAGCCTGACGCCCTTGCTCTCGGCCACCGAGCGGAACGGCGACACCAGTTCTTCCAGCGTTTCGCTGAAATCAATCGGCTGGCGATCCATCGGGAGCTGACCGGACTCGGCTTGCGAAAGCTCGTGCAAATCCTTGACGAGACGGCTCAACATGCGAATCTGGTCGTACAGCCCGGCGATCTCGGTCTTGGTCATCGGGTAAGCGTCGTCGAGTATCGCGTAGATGTTGGCTTGCAGCGCCGTGATTGGCGTGCGCAGTTCGTGGGCTACGTCCGCGACCAGATTGCGCCGCAGCGTCTCGTTGCGCTGAAGCTGATCGACCATTGTATTGAACGACTGCGCCAGCGACTTGATCTCGGTCGTGCCGCGCACGCGCACGCGGTGATCCCAATGGCCGGCGCCGATCTCGTCGGCGGCGACGGCTAACTCATTCAGCGGCGCGCTGAACATCCGGCTCACCAGCACGCCAAACAGCACGCCGATCACCCCGCCAACCACTGCCACGACCAGCAAAATCGCCTGCCAGTCGATGAACGGCAGGAAGCGCAGCGGCGGCTCGTTAAAGCTGCGCTGAAAATCGAGGTAGGCGACGGTTTGACCATTCACCGCGACTGGAACCAGGCGGTTGGTGGTGTCGTCGATCACGGCCTGATCAGGCGCGATGGCCTCAATCGGCTGATCGACGCGATCCCCCTGAAGATCGTGCAGTTGATTCAGGTTGGCGCGAATGATTGCCGCGCTGATCAAGGATACGGTGACAAAGCTCAACAGGACGACGGCGCTGAAGGCCAGGCTCAGGCGAACCCAGAGACGATTCACGGACTTTACTCCCATATCACCTGCGCCTTTGATTCTATCACTGGTAGATGAGTGTCGAGCGAGAAAATGACGAAACGTGGTAATGACTCGAAGTCGCGGATTCTGGTAGGAGCATGGCGCGCTATACCCCTACCAGAATCCACGCAGGCATTCAGGCTGAGATTACTTCCCGCCGAGCCGATAGCCGATACTGTAGACCGTCTGGATGTATTGCGGATTGCGGGGATCGATCTCAATTTTCTTGCGCAGGTTCTTGATGTGCGTGTCCAGCGAGCGCTCCATACCCTCATAATCGAAGTCGAGCGCGCTTTCGATCAGTTCCGCGCGGGTAAAGACGTGTTCCGGGCTGCTCATCAGCGCGTGCATCAGGTCGAACTCGATGCGTGTCAGGTCAATCACCTGACCGTTGAGCGACACCTGCCGCCGCGACGGATCGAGCTTGAGTCCCTCGTAGCGCAGCACGCGGTCACTTTCCTCGTCGCCGACTTCCCCCCGGCTGCGGCGCAAAACCGAGCGCACGCGGGCGACCACTTCACGCGGGTTGAACGGCTTGACGATGTAATCGTCCGCGCCGATTTCTAATCCGGTAATCCGATCTTCATCTTCGACCCGTGCCGTCAGCATTATAATGGGAATCTGACGCAGGGTCGCATCTTTGCGCACCACGCGCGTGATGTCGAGGCCGTCGCGGTCGGGGAGCATCAGGTCGAGCACGACCAGATCAGGATGTTCGCGGCGCAGCGTGTGCAGGGCGGTACTGCCGTCAAAAGCGCTAAAGACCTCAAAGCCGTCACGCTCAAGATAGGTTCGAACTGCTCGCACTGTCTCCTTGTTATCATCTACGACGAGAATCTTAGGCATAGGTTCTGCTTCCTACATAAGAATTTTCTTTATTATAGGGAGCGATTTTGGGGAAATTGTGAAGCTGTGAAAAATTTTACAGATTCCCCATAATTCTCCCATCAGATATTCATACCGGGTCGGCATAATTCATCCTGGACATCGTATGGGGAGTGTTCGATGACAGTGAGGCGAACCTTTTTAATCTTGATCATCGCCATGCTCGCGGTTCCGCTGATCATTGGCAATGTCAGAGCGAATCAAAATGCGCAGCAAGCGCAGCAGCAACAGCAGCCACAGGGACAAACCGGGCAGACCGCTCAGGGTGGCGGTGGTTTCACGGGTGCTGGCGGTAACGGTACTGGCGGTAACGGTACTGGCGGTACTGGCGGTACTGGCGGCAACGGATTCCGTCAGTTCCAGCAGCAGGCGACTGAAGAGGCCAACACCGGCATCTCAGCGCTCGGCTCGGTCGCTGCGAACGCGACGGTTTCGATCAATTTTCAGGGTTCCGGAACCGTTTCGGGTGTTTACGTGCAGGTGGGCGATTACGTGGACGCGGGCGACGTGCTTGCGGACATGGACGGCACCAGCGCGTGGAGCACCTATAACCAGGCACAACTGAATTTACAAAAAGCGCAGCTTGCCCTTGAGGAACTCAACCAACCGCCTTCGGAAGACGACCTGAAAGTCGCTGAGGCGAATTTGGCGAGCGCGCAGGCAGCCTACGGCTCAACCGCCAACAACGCGCAGACCAGCGCTCAGATTACGGCGGATCAGGAAAAATATCAGTCGGCGCAGGCGAATCTGGCGGCGCTTCAGCAGGCGCGCCAGAACATGAGCGGCACCGATGACCAGATTGCCATGCAGGACGCGAAAATCGGCGCAGCTTCCTTTAATGCCGAAATCGCGCGGCTGACACTGCAAAAAGATCAGACGCCGGACAGTTCGTCACTCTGGTCGGCCTCGATCCGCATTCAACAGGCACAGTTGAACCTGCAAAAACTTCAGGCAGGCCCGACGATGCAGCAGTTGGACAGCGCTAACGTCGCCGTCGTCCGTGCGGAAGCCGCCGTCGCCGACGCGGAAACCGCCTTGCAGAATCTCCAACTGATCGCGCCGCGCGCGGGTTACGTCATCGGCGTGAACATCAAGACCAACGATGCGGTCGGTAATGGCGCGGGTGTGACCAGCACAACCTCGACCTCGGCGACGACCTCCGGCGACGTGGAACTTGCCGACGTGTCGCAGTTCAAGATCAGTGTTCCGGTCAACGAACTCGACATCGAGAAGGTCAAAATCGGCGATACAGCGGACATCACGCTCGACTCGCTGCCGGGCACCAACTTCACCGGCAAAGTCGATAACATCAGTTGGCTCGCCACGACGGACAGCAATGGCATCGTCACCTATGCCGTCGAGATCGTGCTGAATACCGACGATCCGCGCGTCAAGATTGGCATGACGGGTGAAATCACGATCAACACAACCGGAACCAGCACGACGGGCAACAACTCAACGAATAACAACCAGTCTGGCAATAACCAGACCGGGAATAACCAGACTGCGGATACCCCGCCCGCTGGCTTTAACGCGCCTGATGGCGCTCCGCCCGCCGGGTTAAACCCGCCTGACGGTGCCCCGACCGGGAACGGAGGTTCAGCCTCATGAGACCAACGATGATTATCGGCGTTGCTGGCGCAATTCTGCTGTTCGGCAGCTTAATCGCCATCTGGTGGCTGTCCGGGCGTATCGGCTTTCGCTTCCTGCGCGCGCTCGTGCGCATCATCGCCATCCCGGTATTCGCCATCCTGATCGTGCTGTTCTCGCTGACGATGCTGCGCACTTCGTCCAACCTGCTGCCGCAGGCCAAGCCCATTGTCGTGCAGCCGCTCGAAACGATGGTCGTGCAGCCGGGCACGCTGACGCAAACCCTCAGCGCGACCGGAGCGCTCACTCCCGCCAACGACGAGTCGCTGGCTTTCAGTGTCAACGCGCCCGTAACGCAGGTGCTGGTCTCGGCGGGCGATCAGGTGCATCAGGGTGATGTACTGGCGCGCGTCGATACGACTTCGATTGAGTCGCAGATTCGCAGCGCGCAGATCAGCCTGACACAGGCGCAGAATTCGCTCAACGAACTGAAAGCGCCGCCCAGTGACATCGACGTGAAACTCGATCAATTGGCGATTGACTCGGCGCAGGCCAGCCTGAGCAGCGCCTCGCAGAGCGGGCCGACGAATGAAGATGTGCAAATCGCCAACCTTCAAGTGGAACTCCAAAAGAACTCGCTCTGGCAGGCGCAGTTGAGCCGGGATGAATCGGCGGCCAGCGCTCGTCCGAACGCGCCGAATGCTTACGCCAATCAAATCCAGACCAACGCCAGTCTCGCGGCGGACGAAGCGAGTGTCACGAATGCGCAAAACAGCGCGGCGACGACCGCCAGCGAGGGGCCAAACGGAGGTCAACTGGCGTCTGCCAACGCCTCATTGACGCAGGCACAGGCTAATCTGAACGCGCTGCTGGCAGGCGCGAGCGACTCGGACATCAAGCAGGCCGAGATCGGCGTGCAGACGGCGCAGCTTGCCCTCGACTCGGCGCAGCGCCAGCTCTCCAACGCGGTATTGGTCGCGCCGTTCGACGGTATCGTGGCGACTGTCAACATCGTTCCCGGCGAACTGCCCCCCGGCACGGGCGCGATGACCATGATCGACACCAGCAGCTACACGATCACGGTGTCGGTCGATGAGAAGGATATTCCGCAGTTGGCCGTCGGGCAGGCGGTTAACGTGACGGTGCAGGCGCTCCAGAGCCGCGAAACGCTTCCCGGCACCGTGACGCGCGTCGATCCTGTGCCTGTGACTTCCTCCAACGGTCTGGTGACCTACAACGTCGAAGTCACGCTCAATACGGGCAATCAACCACTGCGCCCCGGCATGTCAACAGTCGCCAGCATCGTCCTCAAACAGTTGAACAACGTGCTGGTGGTGCCGAACCGCTTCATCACCACCAACGCGGCGACCGGAAAATCGACCGTCAAGGTCGAAACCGCGCCTAACACCTACGCTGACGTTCCAGTGACGCTCGGCACGGTCACGGACACGGACAGCGAGATCGTCAGCGGCGTCAGCGTCGGTCAGACGCTCGTCATTCTGCCCGCTGCCGGATCGACGACGGCAGGTGGACGCGCAGGTCTGTTCGGCGGTGGCTTCGGTGGTGCTGGTGGCGGCGGCGGCGGCTTCGGCGGTGGCGCTCCCGGCGGCTTCGCAGGCGGCGGCGCTGGTGGATTTGCGGGTGGTGGTGCAAGAGCGACTGGCAGAGGTGGCTGATCATGTTCGGCAGAAAAAAGCCCGTAGTTGAAGAGCTATCGAATGTCGTCATCGACATCCGCGACATCACCAAGAGCTACCAGGTCGGTGAGGTTCCCCTTCAAATTCTGAAGGGGATCAACCTCAAAATCGAGCGCGGCGAGTTTGTCTCGATCATGGGGCCGTCCGGCTCCGGCAAATCGACGCTGATGAATATTCTCGGCGCGCTCGACCAGCCGACCAGCGGCGTCTACTACCTTGACGGAACCGATGTATCGAAGCTGAACGAGACGGAACTGGCGAAAATTCGCAACAAGAAAATCGGCTTCGTCTTTCAGAACTTCAACCTGCTCAAGCGCACGACCGCGCAGCGGCAGGTTGAACTCCCCCTGCTCTACGCGGGAACGCGCGGGCGCAGCCAAAGGGCAAAAGACGCGCTCGAAAGCGTCGGCCTCGGCAATCGTCTCAACCACCTGCCCAGCGAGCTATCGGGCGGTCAGCAGCAGCGCGTGGCGATTGCGCGGGCGCTGGTCAACGAGCCATCACTGATCCTCGCGGACGAGCCAACAGGCAACCTCGACACCCGCAGCGGTAAAGAGGTCATGCAGATTTTCCAGTCGCTCAACCGGGAAAAGGGTATCACGACGGTGTTCGTGACGCACGATCCCTGGATCGCCCGTCACACCAACCGCGTGGTCATGCTCCGTGACGGGCTGATCATCGCCGATCAGAAAGTCAGCAACCCGCTCGACGCCCAAACCTCCGAGCGTCCGTCCGAAGCCGAAGAACTGGCGGGCGTGTTCGAAGACGCTTACTACGGCGGCAAAGCCGAGGAATACAACTAAGGCAATGGACATCGTTGAAACACTCCGTGTCGCGCTGGTCGCCCTTTCGACCAACCGACTGCGCGCGATGCTGACGACGCTCGGCATCATGATCGGCGTGGCGTCGGTCGTGGCGCTGATGAGCCTGGGCGGAAGCCTGCAAGCCTACATCCAGGATCAGTTCCTCAGCCTGGGCGCGGATACGCTGCAAATCAGTTCGTCGCGCAACCGCTTCACGGCAACCGGGACGCAGCCCCTCACCACCACCGACGCGGACGGCATCATGGCCGCTGCCCCGGACGTGAAAGAGGTCGGCTACACCTACAGCCTGCAAGCGCCGATTGTCTACAATCAGAAGAGCGACAACCTGTCGATTCAGGGCGTGACGCCGAACTACACCGACATCAATAACTGGGAGCCAATGCCCGGTGGTCGCTTCATTACCCAGGCGGATATGGACAACGCGGCGCGCGTCGCGCTGATCGATCCTCAGACCGCGACCGACCTGTTCGGTACTGCCAATCCGGTCGGACAAACCGTCCTGATCAAGGATCAGGTTTTCACGATCATTGGCGAGATGACCACCAAATCGACTGGCTTCTCCAATCAGACGGTGCTGATCCCGGCGACGACCGCGCAGACCCGCCTGGCGAACGCGCGTGTCGCTGGAAAGGGCTACCGCGTCAGCCAGATTCAGGCGAAAGCGGCAGCAGCGGACTCCCCCACCATCACGGCGGCGACCAACGAGATCACGGCCTATCTGCTCCGTCAGCATGGCATTCGCACCGCGACTGCCGCTGACTTCACCGTCTTTAGTCAGGCGACCATCCTCGACTCGCTCTCGTCCACGCTCGGCCTGCTCACGATTTTCCTGAGCGCAATTGCCGGAATTTCGCTGCTGGTCGGTGGCATCGGCGTGATGAACATCATGCTCGTCTCGGTCACTGAGCGTACCCGCGAGATCGGCCTGCGCAAAGCGGTTGGCGCGCAGGCGAGCACCATCCTGACCCAATTTCTGCTCGAAAGCATCCTGCTCTCGCTGCTCGGCGGCGCGATTGGCATTGCCCTCGGCGGCCTCGTGCTGGTGATCGGCGGGCGGCTCGCGCCACAGCTTCCGATTGCGCTGACGCCGATCTCGACCGTGCTGGCAACCGGTATCAGCACGCTGATCGGCGTGCTCTCCGGGCTGTATCCGGCGCGGCGCGCGGCGATGATGGCTCCCATTCAAGCGTTGAGGTTTGAGTAATGATTGCCGCTGTTCTCGATAATATTCGCCTGTCTGTTGGCGAACTGCTCACCAACAAGCTGCGTGCCTTCCTGACCGTGCTCGGCATCACCATCGGCATCGCAGCGGTGGTGCTGCTGCTCTCGCTCGGTCAGAGCGTGCAAGCCTACGTGACTGATCAGTTCGAGACGCTTGGCGCGAACACCATCCGTATCTCGGCGCAGCCCGACTCCAGTCGGCGGCTCGTGCCGATCACCGAAGAACTGGCTGACCGGATCAAGAACTCCGGCGAGATTCCTGATGTCACCATTCTCATGCCCGAAGCGACGGGTAACTTCTCGGTAATCTACGAGAACAATCAGTTCAACGAGAGTGTGGACGGCGTAACGACCGATTTTCTGGCGCTCGAAGGCCGCACCGTGGACAGCGGGCGCTTCTTCACGCAGGACGAGTACAATCAGAGTGCGCAGGTTGCCATCATCGGTCAGACGACCGCGACCAACCTCTTCGGCGATCCTTCCAAAGCGCTCGGTCAGCAAATTCGTATCAAGAACGTGATCTTTCAGGTGATTGGCCTGTTCAACAAGAGCGGCACGCAGGATGATTTGGTGGTCATCCCGCTGTCGGCCTACAAAGCCCGCCTGAACGACACGCTCTCGACGACGGGCGAGACGGTCGTCAACACGATTGAAGCCGCTGCTGCCGATCTAAGCACCGTGACGGCAGCCACCAACGAACTGACAACGGTGCTGCGCCAGCAGCGCGGCATTCAGGATCAGTCGGGCAACTCGGATAACTTCCGCATCTTCACTGCTTCGACCATTCTCGATTCGATCACCTCGATTATCAGTATTTTCACGGTCTTTCTCGGCGCGGTTGCCGGAATATCGCTGCTGGTCGGCGGCATCAACGTGATGAACATCATGCTGGTGACCATCACCGAACGCACGCGCGAAATCGGCTTGCGCAAAGCGACCGGCGCGCAGGACTCCGACATCGTGGTTCTCTTTCTGACCCAGGCCGTCGTCCTTACCCTGATTGGCGGCGGGATTGGAGTCGCCATCGCGGTTGCCGCCGCGAAGATCATCACATCGCTCGTCTCCGGGTTCACGGTACTCGTGCAGCCCGGCAACGTCATCTTCGCCGTCACGATTTCGGCGGCCATCGGCATTTTCTTCGGCGTCTATCCGGCATCCAGAGCGGCCAAACTCAACCCGATAGAAGCTCTGCGCTATGAATAAGTAGGCATATCCATGAATGTGCAAGCGTTTATCCCATTCACTCCATTTCTGGCGGTGATCTTCCTGTTCTTCGCCTTGATTCAGGCGATCCGCCATAAGCAGCAGGGCGGCGGAACCGCGTTTCTGGCACTGCTGGCTATCGGTGTCCCGGTCGCGGCCTACATCCTGATCAACGACGCGAACGTTCAGGTCGAGTTGATCCAGTTCATGGCGCTCAACGCGATCATCGTCTTTGTCGGCAGCATCGTCATCCTGCTCATCGAGCGTGGCAATCCCGCGCGGGACATGAACCACTCCTACGGGATGCTCGGCGTCGGGCTGGCGATTTTGCTGGCGCTCGGCATTTTCCTCACGCCGATGCTCGCCAAAGCCAGCAACGCCATCAGCGGCAACACCACCAACGGCGCAGGCACGACGCAAACGACTGGACAGGGCAACCCGCAGGTCATTCAGGCGCTCACCCAGCAGACCGGGCTGACCGTCGCTGACCTGACCACCCAGATGAACTCCGGCAGCACGACCATCGCCAAATTGGTTAGCGCCCACAACGGCAACCTCACCGCCGTCACCAGCGCGATCACCACCGCCCTCGACCAGATGACCTCATCAGGTTCCCAGAGCGCACAGTTGCTCTCGCGCCTCGGCAGTTCCAGCGACATCGCTACCCAACTGGTACAGGGTCAGCTTCAGAGCCGCGTTCAAACGTTGATGGTCAATCTGCTCCTAACCGGATCGACCGGCTTTAGCGGCGCGGGCAGCTTCGGCGGCAATGGCTCCGGCGGAAACGGCAATGGGGGCAATAACACCACTGGCGGGAACGGCGGCTTCGGCGGGAACGGCGGCAGCAACGCCCAGACGACGCAGGAAGCCGCGCCGAACAACGGGAGCGGCGGGAACGGCGGCAGCTTCGGCGGTTTCGGTGGCAATCCCAACGCGACTCCCAGCGGGAACGGTGGTTTCGGCGGCTTTGGTGGCAACCCCAATGCAACCCCCGGCGCGCCCAACGACAATGGCAGCGGCGGCAGCTTCGGCGGCTTTGGCGGCAATCCCAACGCGACGCAGCCCGCGCCAGCCAACAATACCAGCGAGCAATCCATCGCGCCGACCAACACGCCAGAGAATCAAAGCGTCGCGCAGGTGCCAACTCAGGCAGCCACGCAGGGAACAGAGACGGAAGTCGCGCAGGTGCTTTCGCAGCAAACCGGGCTTTCGGTCGCTGACCTGACCACCCAGTTGAACAACGGCAGCACGCTTGCCCAGTTGGTCTCCGCGCACAATGGCGATGCGACCGCCGTCTCGACAGCTATCACCAACGCGCTCGACAAATTCGCGTCGTCCAACCCGCAAGGCTCGCAGTTGCTCAGTCGGCTCGGCAATAGTTCCAGTGACATCGCGGGCGAAGTCATTCAGGGGCAGTTACCCGGTCGCTCGCAGCAAATCGTCATGGCCGTGCTGCTAACCGGATCACTGCCCGCTTTCGGCGGCAGCGGCGGTTTCGGCGGCAACAACACCAGCGGCGGCAATAGCGGCAGTGGCGGCAATGGCGGTGCGAATCAGGTTCCGCCCACACCAACGCCAACCTTAGCGCCGCCGACGGCGACGGTCATGCGTCCGACGCGCATCGTCTTTCCGACCGATACGCCTACGCCCGAAGGCACTGAGGCGGCAACCGCCGAAGCGACGGCTGAAGCGGGCGGCGCGAGCGTCAGCAGCGGTACGGGAACCTGTACGCTCGTCACAACTTTCAACCTGAACCTGCGCGACAAGCCGAACAAGGATACGGGCGTCGTCCTGCTCTCCGTTCCGGCGAATACCTCGCTCACGCCGACCAGCAAAACGTCGGATGGCTGGTATGCCGTTTCCTACGGCGGGCATGACGGTTGGGTCGATGGTCAGTACACCACGACGAAAGGTGCGTGCAGCAGTCTGCCGACGGCGACGGCGACCAGCGGCAGTTAAGGCATGGATTTGCCATCATCGGGAGATGGGCGTTGCGCGACTTTCGGTTGCCCAACGCCTTCGCTCGTTTGAGTGGATGACGGCGGCGGCTCTGGCAGGGGGTCGCCGCCGTTTTTGATCGATAAGTCCAGTGTGATTGGCATCCGCTGGAATGGTTACACTAAGCTCAAAAGGACAAGGAGCAAACGCCCGTGATGGAAACACGCAAAATCGGATCGCTTGATGTCTCGGTGGTGGGATTGGGCTGCAACAATTTCGGTCGGCGGCTCGATGCGGAGCGCACGGCGGATGTGGTTCACGCCGCGCTCGACGCCGGGATCAACTTCTTCGACACGGCGGACGTGTACGGTGCGGGGCAGAGCGAGGAATTTCTCGGTCGCGCGCTCGGCAGCCGCCGCTCCGAGGCGATTATCGCCACCAAGTTCGGCAATCACCTGGAGGGTCAGGGGCAGGGAGCGAGTCCGGCCTACATCCGCACGGCAGTCGAAGCCAGCCTGCGCCGCCTCGGAACCGACGTGATCGACCTGTATCAACTGCATACGCCGGACGCAAACACGCCGATTGCCGATACGCTCGGCGCGCTCGACGATCTGGTCAAGGCGGGCAAAGTGCGCGAGATCGGCGCGTCAAACTTCTCGGTGCAGCAAATCGCCGAGGCCGAGGCTGCCGCGCAGGGCGCGCGCTTCATCAGCATCCAGAATCACTATAGTATGCTCCACCGCGACCCGGAGACCAACGGCGTTCTGGCCGAGTGTGAGCGGCGCGGCATCGCCTTCCTGCCCTATTTCCCACTGGCGGCAGGCATGTTGACGGGCAAAGTCCGCAAGGGGCAGCCCAAGCCCGCGAACAGCCGCGTCAGCGACCCCGGCTACGAGAATCGCTTTGGAACAGAGCACAATATCGATCTGGTCGAAGCGCTGATCCCGTTTGCCGAGCAGC
>DASZXN010000313.1:0-6348 GCA_035545875.1 Phototrophicaceae bacterium | reverse complement strand
ATTCCGGCAATACCGGGCTGATCATTCTCGATCCGCGTGCGCCGCGCGACTCGAATGGGATACGCGGCTCGGCGGAAGGGCTGTGCGGTACGCTGGGGATCGAGCGGCTGGCGCTGGAGCGCTATGGTCATGAAGTCGAAGCGCATCAGGTGATCGCGGCGGCGCGCGCAGGGGATGATTCCATCGCGCAGGCAATCATGGCGCAGATTGGCACGTGGCTCGGTCAAACGCTCGCCAGCCTGAGTGTGATCTTCTACCCGCAGCGCATCGCGCTCACAGGTGGCACGGCTTCCGCAGGTGACGTGCTGCTCAACGCCTGCCGTAAAGAATTTGATGATCTCGCAGGCGACTTCTTCCGCGATTTGGCGCTCAACACAGGCGGTCATTTCCGGGATGTCGAGATTGTGCTGGGCGAGGGCGGCGGCGAAACCGGTCTGCTCGGCGCTGCCGTCGAACTATTTCAACAGCGGGGGATGATCTAAGGGCGATGGGTTTGCAGGGCGCGGCACACTGCGCCCCTACAGAAATTCATTGATGATCGTGAGCTATGGAGAAGCTGCGACAGCAGCAGGTTTTCTCTTGTAGGGGCGGGTCTTAGACCCGCCCTCGGCAGAAATTCTACGCACAAAATCGTTATCCATAATTGGCGTTGATTACGCCCCGCTCGTCTGACGAACGAACTCTTTCAGCACCGCGCCGAGCCGGGTGATGCCCTCGACGATCATCTCCGGGCGCATATTGCTGAAATTCAGGCGGAAGGCGTTGTGCCCCGCGTCGCCAATGAAGAAGTCGTCGCAGGGGACGAAGGCGACGTTATGCGTCAGCGCCTGCTTGAGCACGTCACGGGCGTTGAGATATTCCGGCATGAACACCATCAGGAACAGGCCACCTTCCGGGTGCGTCCACGTGACTTCCTGCGGGAAGTGTTCTTCCATCGTGCGCAGCATGAGATCGCGGCGCTCGCGGTAGACGCGGCGCAGGTTGGTGATGTGCTCGGTCAGGAAAGCATCGTCGCGGGCGACCTCGTAGGAGACAAACTGGTTGAAAGTGCTGGTATGCAGATCAGTTGCCTGCTTGACCTGCACCAGCTTGTCGATTACCGGATATGCCGCCGCGACCCAGCCGATGCGCAGGCCGGGCGTCAGGATTTTCGAGAACGTGCCGCAGTAGATCACACTGCCGTCGATGGTGGTCGATCCGCGCTGCTCGGCCTCGATTTGCAGCACGCTCGGCACGGGATCGCCACTGTAGCGCAGTTCGCTGTAGGGATCGTCCTCGACCAGCGGCAGATTGTGCTGATTGAGGATTTGCGCCAGTTTGACGCGGCGCTCCAGCGTCAGGGTTGTGCCCTGCGGATTCTGGAAGGTCGGGATGGCGTAAAGGAGCTTGTGCTCATCCTTCAGAATCGCCTCTAACTCGTCCACAATCATGCCGTTGTCGTCGGTCGGCACGGCGGAGAATCTCAGGTTGAACGGTCGCCACGAGGTCATCATGCCGACGTAGGTCGGATTCTCGACCACGACGCGATCCCCTTCGTTGAGGAAAATGCGCGCCAGCATATCGACCGCCTGCTGCGAACCGGTCGTGATCAGAATGTTCTCACGGCTAATCTGGAGCTTGCCTTTGGAGAGCCGCCGCGCGATCAGGTCGCGCAGTTCAGGCATCCCTTCGGTGGTGCTGTACTGCATCGCTTCCTGACCGCGCTCTTGCAGCACGACATCGCTCGCCTGCTGAATCCGCTCCAGCGGGAACAGTTCCGGCGCGGGCAGCCCGCCCGCGAACGAAATCATCTCTGGCTTGGAAGTCAGCTTGAGGATTTCGCGGACGGTCGAGCGTTTCATTTGCTGCGTGCGATCAGCGAAGAGCGCGTCCCAATTCATCGTGGAGCCTTTCTATGGTCGAAGCCGAACGGTATTCCTCACAGTATAAGCGACTTCCGGCGCGTCTCTAGTGCCAGACCATGCCTGCGCCTGCGTTAAGATTGCGTTAATGAGCATTGACAAAGACTTCGGGAGTGTATTGAAGATGAGGACGTTGGGATCGCGTTATAATATTGCAAGCATCAGCGCGAGGTGAGACTAAAATATCGCTATGCCGACCACATCAATCGGGGTGACGCGGCGTTACTCGTTGAAGCAGAAGTTGGGCGAAGGGGGTATGGGCGAGGTTTACGCGGCGCTGGATCGCCTGACCGGGACGACGGTGGCGCTCAAGCGTGTGCTTTACGAACCCAAAGACCTCCTGTTCAGCACTCGTTTTGCTTTCAGTGGCGGCTCGGATTTGCGGCACATTCTGGCGAACGAGTTTCGTGTGCTGGCGTCGCTGCGCCATCCGCACATTATCAGTGTGCTGGATTACGGCTTCGACACCGATAGCTATACCTACTACACGATGACGCTGCTGGAGACGCCGCGCACGATTCTGCAAGCAGCCAACAGCTTCACGCTGCCGGAACGGATCAATGCTTTCGCGCAAATGCTGCAAGCGCTCGCTTACCTGCATCGGCGCGGGATTCTGCACCGCGACCTTAAACCGGGCAACGTGCTCATCGACGAGCACAACGATGTGAAGCTGCTCGATTTCGGGTTGGCGACGCAGGAGGTTGTCCGCGATACCGCCGGGACGCTCGCCTACATGCCACCGGAGATCATCCAGCAGCACGCCGCGACCCCGCAGAGCGACCTGTATTCACTGGGGATGGTCGCTTACGAGCTGTTCGCCGGAAAATATCCCTTCGGCGCCAAAAGCGCCAACGAGCTGCTCGATCAGATGATCGGGCAGATGCCCGACGTGCAGACTATCCCGGACAGCGTGCGCCCGATCATTTTTCGGCTGATGATGAAAGACCCAGCGGATCGTTACCCTGATGCCGAGGCTGTGCTGACAGCGCTGGCCGATTTGACGGGCGGCGCTGTCACCGTTGAGGATGCCAGTGTACGCGAGAGCTTTCTGCAAGCCGCGCGCTTCGTCGGGCGTGAGCGCGAACTGAACCTGCTCACTGATCAACTCGACACCATTATCGGCGCGGTCGAAACGCCGACCGACGCAGGCGTTCACGGTTCGGCCTATCTGATCGGCGGCGAATCAGGTGTGGGCAAGTCGCGCTTGCTCGATGAACTGCGGACGCACGCGCTGCTCAAAGGCGCGCTCGTCCTGCGTGGACAGTGCGTCGCCGAGAGCAGTCAGCCGTTCCAGATGTGGCGCGATGTTGTGCGCCGCTTACTGCTCGAAGCCGACGTGAGCGCGGTCGAAGCGAGCATCCTGCGCGAGATCGTCCCGGATATTGCCGATCTGTTGGAGCGGGAGGTTGCTGCCGCGCCCGCGCTGGGCGCGAGTTCCGCCCAGATTCGTCTGGTCGAGGCAATCCTGAGCCTGTTCCAGCAGCAAAAGCACCCAACCGTGTTGATTCTTGAAGATTTGCAGTGGGGTGGCGAGAGCCTCGTTCCGCTGCGGCGTTTGCTTCACCTCGCGGCTGACCTGCCGCTGTTCATCGTCGGCAGCTACCGCAGCGAAGAAGCGCCGACGCTGCCAAGCCAACTGCCGGAAATGCACACCTTTACGCTGGGACGGCTGACGCTCGCAGAGATCGCCGATTTGAGCCAGGCCATGATCGGCGTGACGGGCGAGCAAAAGGGTCTTGTCGAATATCTGCATCAGAAGAGCGAAGGCAACGTCCTCTTTCTGGTCGAAGTTCTGCGCGCGCTGGCTGAAGGCGCGGGCAATCTGCGCAGCATCAGCAAAATGGCGACGCTGCCGGATCAGGTTGCGGCAGGCGGCATCGAGCGGATCGTTGCGCGCCGCCTCGAACGACTTCCGGCGGAAGCCCTGCCGACGCTGCAACTGGCGGCGGTCGCCGGGCGCAACGTGGACGAGCAACTGCTCAACTTCGTCGTCGGCGCAGAGGCCGCGCGTTGGCTGCAAGCTGGTCTGGATGCCGCGATCCTCGAAGTGCAGGACGCGCAGCTTCGTTTCGCCCATGATCGCCTGCGCGATGCGGTCATCGGCATGATCGCCGAGGATGAATTACCGACCTATCATCGCCGGATTGCCGAGGGGCTGGAAACGCTCTATCCCGATACCGCGAATCTGGCGGTCGTGCTCTACGAGCATTGGCGCGCCGCGCGCAATCAGGAAAAAGAAGCCCAGTACATCGTCATGGTGATGGAGCAGCAGTGGATGCTCGGCATTCTCAACGAGGCGAGCAAACTGCTGGAACGGGCACAGCTTTTGAAGCCGCAAGACCCACAGGTGCAGTTGCGCTTGCACATCCTGACCGGGAACATCTATTTCGATCTGGGTAAGCCGCAGCAGAGCCGGGAAGCGCACGGTGAAGCGCTGCGGCTGGCGCGTCAGCTTCACGATCAGAAGGCGATTGGCGAGGCGCTGGAAGGACTGGGCGCGGCAGCGCAGTCGATGAGCGACTTCGAGACGGCGTTGGGCTGGTTTGAGCAGAGCATCGACCAGCGGGAAGTGGCAGGCGATTTGCGTGGGATCGCCAGCGTCCTGAACTCGGTCAGCGTTGTCTATCGCTTCCTGGGCAAATACAGCGAATCGATTCAGGCGGCGGAGCAAAGTCTCGCGCTGCGGCGCGCGATCCACGATTGGCATGGGATGGGCGACAACCTCTATCAACTGAGCGTTCACGCCCGCAATCGCGGCGAATATAGCAAAGCCGTTGCTTATCTTCAGGAAAGCATCGAACTGCGCCGCAGTCTGGTCGATGGGCGTGGCTTAGGCGACGATCTGAATAATCTCGGCATCTGCCTGACACTGCTGGGCGATTACGAGCAGGCTTACACCAACTTCATGGAGAGCCTTGCCTTGCGGCGCTCGGTCGATAATCAGCGCGGCGTGGCAAGCTGCCAGAACGCGCTCGGCGAACTCTGTCTGGCGCAGGCGCAGTACGGCGCGGCGATTCGCTTGTTCGGGCAATCGCTGAGTACGTGGCTGGGCGCGGAGGATAAATGGAACGTCGCGAACAGCTTTGCCAGCCTCGGCTATGCGCAGGCCAGAGCGGGCGAGGTGCTGTCGGCGCGCCCCAACCTCTACGAAGGGTTGGAGCTGGCGCAGCAGATTCCGGCTAATTTCCTCATCCTCAAGGCGCTGATCGGCTGGGCGTTGGTCAAGATTCACGACGGTCAGGGCTATCACGCCGGGATACTGCTCGGCGCTATCGATCAGCATCCGGCAATGACGGCGCAGCTTCGCCAGATTTATTATGCTCCCGTGCTGGCAGCGCTCGACAAGATAGTTTACGCGACCGAGTTTGACCTCGGCAAAGCAATGGAACTCGACGGCGTTGTCAGAATGATTCTCGGCGAAGCCAAGCAGTCATTTCAAGGATGATTGACGCATTTGCAAGGAGATTTTCGTAGGGGCGCACGGCTGTGTGCCCCTGCTTTGATCTTGGGGATTATCCTTTGACGGTAGGGGCACGACATGTCGTGCCCCTACAATACCTGCCATGAAAGGATAATCGCCTTGATCTTTATTGTCTGTAAATAGGGTCTAAAACCCCTGCCTTTAGGCAGGCCGTTTTAACCGGAGGTCGGGCGGGGCGAGCCGACCGCTGTGCAAGTGGCGGGTCGCCCGCCCGGACGTTATCATCGCGCTCATGATCAACGAAAGCTTGTATGTTGACTGGGCGATGAGCTACCGAAAAACGGCACATTCGGTGTACGACTTGAAGTACCATGTGGTCTGGGTGACCAAGTATCGGAAGCCCGTGTTGCGTGGGGAGATAGCGGTGCGGACACGCGAGTTGATCCGGCAAACCTGCGCGACGATGGACATCTACATTCTCAAAGGTCATGTATCGGGTGACCATATTCACCTGCTGGTCTCGGTACCGCCGAATATCGCTGTCAGTGACTTGGTGCAACGGCTGAAAGGACGCAGCAGTCGGCGCTTGCAGGAGGAGTTTGGCGAATTGAAACGGCAGTATTGGGGACGGCACATGTGGGCACGCGGCTATTTTGCCGTCAGTACAGGGAACGTGACCGATGAGGTCATCCAGCAGTATATTGAGTCGCACAAAGATATGCCTACCGACCAAGATGGCAATTTCCAGATTGACGAGTGACCGACTTTAGGCGACTTTCAGTCGCCTCCAATGCTACCGCCTTTAGGCGGTAGTGGTTTACTTGACTCGAACGCGCACTTGACGCTCCTCCAGATTTTAGTTCGACTATCCACACTTCTGCCTGATTCTCACTTTTATCAACCCAGTTGATAATAACAAAATCTCCTAGCCCTGCTCCATCGGGCGTTCGATATATGCGGTATGGCTTTGTTTGTAACAGTTCTTCTACAAAAGCTGCTTCGTGATCGCGTAGATAACCAGTGGTG
>DASZXN010000312.1:0-10123 GCA_035545875.1 Phototrophicaceae bacterium | reverse complement strand
AAAAAGAGGGCGCAGCGGGCTGCGCCCATGCGCATCAACTTAAGGATTGAGCCAGTGTGTTTTTGCCCTCATCCCCTGCCCTTCTCCCTCAGGGAGAAGGGAGAAACTCCGCTTCAGGGGTTTGAAGTCTCTCGCCCTGAGAGCGTTTCTGGAAAGCGGGAGAGATACCGCCCATTCGAGGGAGTTTTCAGAAACCCTCTGAGGGAGAGAGATTTAGAGTGAGGGCTTAACTTGATGCCTATGGGCGCAGCGGGCTGCGCCCCTACGGTCGGTCGGCGGCTTAGGCGCGGACGACGAACGTTCCGGCGAGCTTGTCGTGCCAGCACTGACGGTCGCGGTCAATCAGCGCCCACAGCCAGCCAATCATGAAGACAATGCTGTCGATGTAGTAGCCGACGTAGCGCACGATCACGTCTGCGGCCTGGAGCGGCTCGCCATTGACCTTGACCACGCGAATCCCCATGACGCGCTTGCCCGGTGTCTGACCGTTATTCTGCGTCAGGAAATACCACTGATAGATGATGCCGACGACAAAACTCGCCACCCCACCGACGGCAAGTCCCGTGCGCGTCAGCACCCCGGTAATAATCCCCAGAATGATGCCGTCGATGATCAGGGCGACGAAGCGCGTGCCTGTGTCGGCCAGTTCGCCGCTGGCGACATCTCGTTTCGGTTTTTCGTATGGATCAGGGTAGGTACTCATATTCTTTACATCCCCCGTAACTGCGCTTTACACAAAGCAATACGTCAATTTGAGAAAAAAGTTACAAACTCAGTGTTTGCGCCGCAGATCGCTGCCGCGCTTGATAATGTCCTCGCCAAAGCGGTCGCGCAGATCGTCGAGCGCCGTTTGCAAGCGCTTCTTGTTTTCCTGCTCGCTCGACTCAGCAGCCTCATCCTGCCAGAGACTCAACTGTTGATCGGCGTCGTCAAAGCCACTGACGCCCACGCCGAGCAAACGCACCGCCTGACCAGGCGTCCAAACAGCGCGAAAGAGGCTTTGCGCCAGCTTTTCGATCTCAGCGTCGTCGTCAGTCGCCTGTGTGAGCGTCTGCTGGCGCGAGAGCGTCGTGAAATCTGACCAGCGGATTTTGACTTTGACGGTCGTGCCGCGCAGCCCTTCCTTGCGCACCCGCCAGCCGACGCCCTCGCTCAACTGGCGAATCGTGCGGCGCAGCGATTCCAGATCGGTAATGTCGCGCGTGAAAGTGACTTCGCGGCTGATCGACTTGGTATCGCGCTCGGATTCGACCGGGCGATCATCGATGCCGCGCGCTTCGCGTCCGAGATCAGCGCCGTGCTTGCCGAACATCAGCACGAGATCGGTTTCACGCCAGTCAGCCAGATCGCCGATGGTCTGGATGCCGAGCGCACGCAGGCGCTCGGCAGTTTTTGGCCCGACGCCCCACAACTCGTTGATCGGCAGCGGCGCGAGAAAGGCAGCTTCTTCACCGGGCGGCACAACCTGAATCGCATTGGGCGGCGCGTCTTTCCCCTTCTGAGCTTTGCCAACGTTGTTGGCGATCTTGGCGACCAGCTTGTTGCTGGCGACGCCGAACGAAATCGGCAGATGCAGTTCCGTGTTGATCATGGTTTGCAGGCGCTTCGCCAGCGCCGCGCCATCGAGCGGGGTCACGTCGAGAAACGCCTCGTCAATCGAAATCTGCTCGATCAGCGGCGTGATCTGGTTGAGCCGCTCCATCACCTGCTGCGAGACTGCGCCGTAAGCGTCGTGATGGCCGGGAACGATGATCAGATTGGGACAGAGCTTGACCGCCTGACTCATGGGCATGGCGGAGTGAATGCCAAAGCGTCGCGCGGGATACGAGCAGGAAGCAACGACGCCGCGCTGATTGGGCTGCCCGCCAACCGCGAAAATCTGGCCGCGCAGCTTGGGGTTGCGCTGCTCTTCGACGGCGCAGAAAAAGGCATCGAGATCGAGGTGGAGGATCGTTCGCGTCATGATCTTATTATCGAACGATTGTGCGTCTGTGTCTGTTCGAAAAAGCAAATCGAAATTCTGATAAACAGCAAAAAAAACCATTTTCCAGTGAATGAACGAAGTTAATTTCACTGCCGACTCTTTAATCTGTACAGCCTGTAAGAAACGACTATACTGTATTGACACACCATCTCTTTTATACATGAGGTGATCTCATGGATGACAACTTAATTCTCGTCGATCACCGCCCCAGTCGGGCTGATGCCATCAAAAACCGGGAACTGCTCCTGCAAACCGCGCAGCGCCTGTTCGATTTGAAGGGCGTCGATGCGGTCACGATGTCGGATGTCGCGGAAGCGGCGGGCGTCGGCAAAGGGACGCTGTATCGCCATTTCTCCAACAAGAACGATCTGTGTCAGGTGTTGATCGATCAGGATCAGCGCGATTTGCAGGAACGGACGCTCGCGCGCCTGCGCGAACAGGGCGATCCGCTGGCCGATCTTGAATGGTTCCTGCGCGAAGTCGTCGCCTTTGTCTCGCGCAATCAGGCGGTCGTGTTCGCGATGGCCGCGCTCGGCACGCAACTGGATCACCCGGCGCATCTGTGGTGGCGGCAGACGATTCGCGGGCTGCTGCTGCGCCTCAAACCGCAGGTCGATGTCGAATACACGACTGACATGCTGTTCGTGATGCTCGACCCCCGCACGATTCACTACCAACTTAGCGGACGCGGCTACAGTTTCGAGCGCATCGCCGACGCGCTCGTCGCCATTCTCGACCGCCTCGTCGCCTAAACGGACTCCAGTCCATTTCTCATCAAGCATTAATCTTTTTTGGCGCTGCGCTGTGGTATTCTTGTGTCTATTGAAAACGGACTCAAGTCCGTTTCCCGATAAACAAACTGCGCTCAGGAGATAACGACGATGGCAACCTGGAAATTTGATCCCGCTCACACGACGGTGGGCTTTACGGCACGGCACATGATGGTGACGACGGTTCGCGGGCAGTTCGCGCCGCCTGAAGGCAAGCTGGTCTTCGATCCCGAAAATCCGGCAGCTTCCTACGTTGAAGCGACGATTGACGCCAAGACCCTGACCTCCGGCGTCGAGCAGCGTGACAACCACCTGCGCAGCGCTGACTTCCTCGAAACCGAGAAGTATCCGACCATCACCTTCAAGAGCACGAAGGTCGAAGTCAAGGGCGAGAACGAGGGTAAGGTCACGGGCGACCTGACCATTCACGGCGTGACCCATCCGGTGACGCTCAACGTCGAATACCTGGGCGCGCTCAATTCGCCCTTCGGCGACAAGCGCGCGGGCTTCAGCGCCACCACCAAGATCAACCGCGAGGACTGGGGACTGACCTGGAACGTCGCCGTCGAAGCCGGTGGCGTGCTGGTCGGCAAGGAAATCAAGCTCGAAATCGACGTAGAAGCGATCCTCGTCCCCGAAACTGAAACGGCTGCCACCGCTTCCAACTGATTACTACCTCCCTCCGACAAAAATCCCGCTGCATGAGCGGGATTTTTGATTCTGGTCAAGAGGACAGTGTTGATCGGCGCGCGGCTGATTAGAATCAAGCGTAGTCTATCGTTTGGAGGAAGCTACGATGTCCGCAGGTCAGGAAAGCGTTTTTAGCGTTCAAGAGCTGGCCTATATCCAGAGCCAGGGCCTATGCCGCATGGCGACCGTCGGCGCGAGTGGTCAGCCGCACGTCGTCCCGGTGACGTTTCGCTACAACCCGGAACTCGACACCATCGATCTCGGTGGAGCGCACGGCTTTGCCACACGCAAAAAGTGGCGCGACGTTCAGACCAATCCCCACATTGCCGTCGTGATCGACGACGTAATGACCAATCCCTGGAAAGCACGGGGGATCGAGATTCGCGGCGAGGCGGAAGTGCTGCTGACAGGTGGCAAAACGATCCGTGAGAATTTCGACGAGGAAATGATCCGTGTGTGGCCGACCTATGTCGCCAGTTGGGGGATCGAATCGGCCACTGCTTACGCGCCTGCGCACGCGCGCAAGGTGTCGGTCAGGAAATAGGGAGGTGTAGGTCGCTGACAGGCGGCACATCAGCCGTTGAGCACATACGCCTGATGGCCGGGATCGCCGTTCAGCAGCGGCAGGTAATGGAACTGCTGCATGATCTGGGCGAAATCGGGCAAAAACATCAGGCGATAATCCCACGCCAGCACCAGTTTGGGCTTGTACTCCGTCAGAATGGTCTCGAACTGCTTGTCCGTGATGTCGCCTGTGCTGATACGCACCGCCGAGAGATCGGTCAGGTCGGGTGGCGTGAGTCGCTGCGAGAAAGCGGAGACGAGACCGTCGTCGGTGATAATGTAATCGCCCGCTGCGCTGTCAGCGCGGACGAGACTGATGCCCGTCTTTTCAATCGACGTAGTAATGCCGCGCGGTTCGTCCAGCACATAGCTGACGCGGCTGATCAGGACGGCCAACACGAAAATCGGCACGGCAGCGCGCAGCACGACCGCACCGTCGAGCAGATCGATCCCCTGAACGAGCGCGAAGGCGAACAGCAGTACAATCGGCACGGCCAGCAAAACCAGGTGATGTTCCATCAGCGGGCGATACGAGAACAGCAGCACGAAGGTCGAGGCGACCCACGTCAGCAGGAGCGCCAGCGGGAGCCGTGCGGTTTTACGCTGGATCGCAACGCTACTGCTGAGGACAAGGCCGAGCGCCAGCAGGACAATCAACTGCGGCTGATCCTTGAGGAAGCCGAGGAACACGTTCGGATCGAAGGGCGCGTAGGAAGCCGCATCGAGGCGCAGATCGATCACGTTGTTGATGATCGCGCCTAACCCGAACGGCAGGGTACTCAGCAGGGCAGCGATCCCGAAAGCCGCGCCAAAAATGACCGCGATTTGAATGAAGCGGCGCAGGCTGTGCCGTTCGATCACGCCGATAATCAGGAAAAGCAGCAGAATTGGCGGCAGCGACGAGAGATCGGCTTTAATGGCAACGGCAATTGCGGCGCAGCAGGCCGAGAGGACGATCCAGCGGCGCTGACGGGAACGACGAAAGTGGATTATCGCGGCCAGCGCCAGTGTCGAGAAGGTCGGCGGCAGGCTGTCGCCGTGAAAGGTCAGAATTTGCGCCGTGTAGATCGGGATCAGATAGAGGAAGCCGATAGCGACAAAGCCGAAGCTTGGGCTGTTGAACTCCCAGCCGAGCCAGAAGATCGCCAGCAGGCCGAGCAGCGAGTAAATAAAGACGGCCAGCCGCGCCGCCGCCAGCGTCGAGCCGAGCAGCGCGTAAATTGGGAAGGTCGTCAGGAAAATACCGGGAAGCTGCGAAAAGTAGGTCTGCTGGTAGAGTGGAAAGCCAGCCTGTACCGATTTGAAGGTCGTCAGATAGACGCCTTCGTCGTATTCCGTGCTCGGATAGTCGCGCAGGTGATAGGCGCACAGCAAGAGAACAGCACAGATCGCTAAACAGCCGATCACGGCGGCTTTCAACGACATCGATGTTTACTCTAAACCTAAACCGACAATACCAGTAAAACGAGTAACGATAATGAACTATTCGCACGCAAGTGTAGCAAATCGGGGCGATTTGGGCGAGTAGGTCTGCACAGTAACGTGAATTATGGATACGCCGCAGCAGGAACCGGTTTTTCCCCGGTCGGGGCACGACTGGTCGTGCCCCGACGATAAAATGCTTCGCTCAAAATCGTTATCGATAACTGGCGTAAAGTAAAATACACACCCTGAATATTACAGCAGTAATTTACACCGCTCTATCTTGAAGCTATACTGAAGTTAAAGGCATAAGCTGCCCCACGCGTGCTCTACTGGCTCAAACCGCGCATCATCGATCAGGCAAGGAGGAAAGATGATGTTCAATCCAGAGAGAGAATGGTGTTTGATGGAGCAGAATCGACGGGTATTAACTCGGCAAGCGTGGCGCGCAAGGCTCGCTCACGAGGCAACGCGTGACCGTGTATCGCGCATGAGCCGAATCCTTCTGGCGTTCAGCACTCTGCTCACCGACATTGCTACCCAGGTAAGGGCGCGGTTTGGGAATTGCGCCGAGCAGCCACACGAATACATCACTGACCCAAATGATCGCGTCTATTCCTGATGCGTAAAGGCATTCGCTTTTTGTTTCAATCCCGTTCGTTTTTCAAACAAGCGCTCCATCGTAGCCGATGGAGCGCTTATCGATCAGCATCATTGCTTAGATCGTCCCATATACGTCAGAGCGGCGATCCTCGAACACGGGGATGCGGTTGCGAATGACATCGACGTAATCCATGTCGATTTCCGCCGTGATCAGCATTGGGTTTTCGCCAATCTCAACCACGATCTTGCCCCAGGGATCGACGATCATCGAGTGACCGCCGAAGGTCTTGTCGCCACTTGGCCCCGCGTTGTTGGTCACGACCATGAAACACTGGTTTTCAATCGCGCGCGCCTGCACCAGCGTGCGGAAGTGATCGATGCGTTCAATCGGCCATTCGGACGGCATAACGATCATTTTCGCGCCCTGCACGGCGTAGCGGCGGAACAGTTCCGGGAAGCGCAGGTCATAGCAAATCGCCATGCCCGTTGTGCCCCAGGGGAGATCCATCAGCAGCGGAGCCGCGCCCGGTTGCAGCCAGCGATCTTCTTCCATCAGCCGGAACAGGTGAATTTTGCGATAGACCCCCATCAAGCGACCATTGGGCGCGAAGAACGTCCCGCTGTTGGTGACTTCCAGCCCGCGCTTTTCCAGCATCGAGCCGACGATGCTGATCTTGTGCTGGGTTGCCCATGTCGCTACCTGCGCGAACGCGCCGACGTTCAACTGATTGGCGAGATCGCGCGACTGGTCGAGCGCGTAGCCCGTTGACCAGAGTTCCGGCAGGACGATCAGATGCGAGCCGCGCGCCGCCGCCTCGGTGATCATTTCCTCAGCCGTGTTCATGTTCTTGCGCACGTCGCCGATGGCGATCTGCATCTGCCCCAAACTGATTTTGAGTTTTGCCACCTTGTCACTCCGTTCCAATAGTGATGAGTGATGAGTAATGAGTAATGAGTTTTAAGTGCGCTAATTGCGCTGTCAGCCTACCGATGCGCGCAGCCCGCCAACAACTCGACCGACTTCTTCAGCCTGTTTCATGAGTTGGTCAAATTGAGTTTGAGTCAGATAGCCAATATCAAGTGCGACGTAAAGCTGAGAGCGAACCTCGGCACAGGAAGCTTTAGCGATACACAGAAACCGGAAAAAGTCGCCGGGATTTCCGCGCTCATAACCTTCAGTGATGTTCGACATAATCGAAACTGCGGCGCGCTGGAGTTGTCCCACGAGACCAAAATCTTTGGCGAATTTTTCCTGCCGTGTGATCTCGTAAATGAGCCGTGTCAGCACTCGCGCTTTTTGCCACGCGATTAAATCCTCAAATCGTTCAATCTGGCTCGATCTGATCTCATTACTCATCACTCATTACTCATTACTTTCTCTGTTTATTCGAATTGCGCCGGATCGACCCGCACAAAGATCGAATCGCCTGTCGCTGTGACCGTCGTCGCCGTCCCCAATTCGCACAGGACGCGCGTCTTACGCCCGACTTCCCCCTCGACCCACGCCTTCAGATGGATCGTCTGATCGAGCGGCGTCGGCTTGAGATACTTGACGCAGAGCGTCCCCGTGACCGACGTAATCAGCGGCAGTGTGCCGGGTGCGCGTCCCTCGGCCTTATAGCCGAAGGCCATTGCCGTCCAGTTCGAGTGACAGTCGATCAGCGAGGCGATCAGGCCACCGTAGAGTGCGCCTTTGAAACCCGACGAGAATTTCGGCTCCGGCGCGAAGGTCGCCACGACGAACTGCCCATCCTCTGACCAGTAGCTCTTGATGTGCAGGCCGTCAGGATTGGCTGATCCGCAGCCATAACAGGTTCCTTCGGGCAGGCATAGGTCTTGTAATGCGACGGACTTTTCCATTATCCCTCAGTTTCCTCTGATGCAAAAATAATACGATCCAGCAATTTACGGAACGGCCTGCTCCTGCGGCAGCCGGGCGAAAGCAGCGATCTCGTCGGCGAGCTTGGCGAACGCTTGCCGCAGTTCGGCAGGTTGGCAGACGATCAGCGGCCAACCGAGGCTGACCAGATAGCGCGCCATCCAGTCGAGATCGGTGATCCCCGTCGTGAAGCGCGTGCCTTCGGGATGCGCTTCGAGCAGCCCCAGCCCGGCAGCAATAACGCTGCGCGCCGCGTCCACTGACACCTTGAGGATCACTTCGACATCCCAGCGATCCGGGATGACGGCGAACGAGTGGATCAGGTAATCGAGGCTGTTGAAATCGGCGGGGCGGACAAACGTCCCCGGTACGCGCCGCACAGCGACGATCCGATCCAGCCGAAAGACGCGGATCGCCGTGCGCAGGTGGCAGTAGCCGACCAGATACCAGCCATCGTGATAAACGACGCCGTAGGGATCAACGACGCGCTCGGTTTCGCTCGCCTCGGTACGATAGATCAGCCTGACCTGCTGCTCGGCGTGGGCAGCCTGACCGAGGATCGTCAGCACGGCGCTCTCGATCTGCTGGGCGGGCGCGCTGAAATCGAACATCAGCGAGCTTTCGATGCCCTGTGTCTGCCCACGCACGACTTCCGGCAGCACACGCTGAAGCTTGGCTTTCGCCCCTTCGATGGCGTGCGCCGCGCTCGATAGGCCGAGGTGCTGCGCCGCCATCAAGCCGACGATCAAGGCCAGCGCCTCGTCGTTGGTGAACATCATCGGCGGCAGCCTGAAGCCCGGTCGCAGCGAATAGCCGCCGCTGCGCCCCATCTCCGCTTCAATCGGGATGCCCAAATCCTGAAGCATGAGGATATAGCGGCGCACGGTGCGCGGCGCGACTTCCAGCCGCGCCGCCAGTTCCGAACTGCTCAGTTGCTCGTGCGTCTGCAAGAGTTCCAATACGGTCAGCAGGCGCGTTGTTGGATGATACATAAATCGCTCAAACTAGGATCGAATCCAGCCTACTTCCATTTTACACTAGAGTTATAGACCAATCTCAGGAGGAGCGCAGCATGTTTCAGGGCTTACGCACGGTGATCTACAACCCCGGCGATCTGGCAAAAGCGAAGGCGTGGTATACGGAGGTGCTCGGCTTTGGCCCGTACTTTGACGAACCGTTCTACGTCGGCTTCAACGTCGGCGGCTATGAGCTAGGGTTAAATCCCGGCGCGCCGCCGCCGTCGCAAAAGACGGGCGTGGTCGCGTACTGGGGTGTCGCCAACATTGAGCAGGCGCATCAACGGCTGCTCGAACTCGGCGCGACGGCGGTTGATCAAATCGAGGACGTGGGCGACGGCATCAAGGTGGCAACGGTGCTTGATCCCTTCGGCAACCTGGTCGGCATCATCGAGAATCCGCATTTCAAGCTGCCGTAGATCGAAAAACAGGCGAGGCACAGAATTATTGTGCCTCGCTAACGCATCAGTTCGCCCCAGAAATTCTTGCGCTCGACTTCGCGAAAACCGCTCGGATTGACGACACAGCACTTACCCGATCCGGTATAGACCAGCAAGCGATGTTTGCGTTCGGTTTTGAGGTATTTGGCGACTTCGGGCAGCACTTGACGATCCCGCGCCTCGAAGCGGCCTTTGACTTCGACCCACACACCCAAATCGGGCAGGTAGAAATCGACCAGATAACTCGCCGCGCCAAGTGCTTCACCCTCATACACCCACTTGACCCCGCGCTCGTCCAGTTCGGCAGCGAAACGGATTTCAAGCTGTGAGCGCATCTGAATACCGCCGTAGATGCCCGGTCGCGCACCGACGACACGCCCCGCGCCATGAGTCAGTTCTTGAGGTGGATTCGCCGCGAGCTTTTCGGCTTGCTTGGCCTCGCGCGCTTTCCGTTTTTCTTCTTCACGTTCACGCTTGCGTTGCTCCGTATGTGCTTTTCGGTTGCGCTTATTAAATCTCGTGCCAAGTCTTTTTTGCATCAGATAGGGATGAAATCCCCCAAAACGCCAGTCGCCATCTGAATTCAGTAATGTCAGCAACTGCTCCGAGAGTATGCGGACACGCTCAGTATAAGCGCATAGAATAGGGTCTTGACCGTGATACCTTAAGTCTCGGTAACCTTTATCGTCTCGACCATTGCGCGGAAACGAAACCAGAAGCGGCGAGTAAATCATAAACGTGCGTTTACCGAATTT
>DASZXN010000311.1:0-5013 GCA_035545875.1 Phototrophicaceae bacterium | reverse complement strand
CATTTTGCTGCTGAGTTACGTCGCCTCGCGCACCAGCGATCAGGTCGGCTTGCTGGTGTTCGCCGATCAGGTCAAGCAGTTCATCGCGCCCGCGCCGGGTGGCGCGCACTTTCAACGGCTGCTTGAAGCGATGTACGCGCTCCAGAGCGAACCCGTCGAGGCGGACTACCAGAGCAGCATCAGCTACCTGAAGGCGCATTTCAAGAAGCGCGCTTTCGTGATCATGTTCACCGATTTGAGCGGCGCGCGGGCATCGGAGGCTTTGCTCGCCCATATGCCGCGCCTCGCGCCGCAGCATTTGCCGCTGCTGGTGACGATCCGCGACCCGATTCTCGATCAGGAGGCCGATCAGTTCCCGACAAGCTCGGAGGCGGTCTATCGGCGGGCGGTCGCGGAGCAGTTGATCGACGAGCGGCGCTTACTGCTCAATCGCTTGCAGAGGCAGGGCGTGTTCACGCTCGATGTCGACGCGCAGCACCTGAGCACCGACGTGATCAACCGCTATCTCGAACTCAAGAAGCGGGTATTTGTTTAACGTCAATTATGGATAACGATTTTGAGCGAAGAATTTTATCGTAGGGGCACGCCATGGCGTGCCCCTACAAGGGAAAAACCGGTTCCCGCTGCGGCGTATCCATAATTCACGTTGTTTAAGAAAGGGCATAGCAGCGCCATGCCCCTACGGATTGGACTCTGTTCTCGTTCTACATCTGAGGTTCATGCGCTTGATTGTACTCAGCGATTTCGAAGCCGCGCGCGATTTGTTCGAGAAACGTTTCGGCTTCTTTGGACGAGTAGAGCGGCGGGATGCCTTCGCCCGTCATCTTGCCCGCGATCTTGCGCGCCAGCATCCGGGCGATCATTTCGCGGTCGTTGATTTCGCGGCGGCGATGCAGGAAATCAACGACGATTTGGCGATCCGCCGGGGTGAGTTGATCGACGTGGATGTAATAGGGCAGGGGGCTGGTCACGCTGATATAGACGTAGCCGACCTCGAAATTCTGCTTGATGCTCTGAATCGTAACCTGGCGCTGGTCGCGGATCACAATCGTGCGCGCTGCCAGATCACCGAGGCGCTGCGTCTGGTTGGTGGCGAACATGGTGATCAAGCCGATGCCGTAAAAGACGGGCAGGAAGTCAAACAGGCGCACGAGATTGCGAATGATCGCGCTGCTGGCCGTCAGCGGAAGGCCATTGGCCTGCACGACGCGCGTTCCGCAGATACGCTTGCCGACGGTTTGACCGTTCCAGAACAGTTCAAGCACCAGATGGTAAAAAGTGATGATGATAAACTGGATCAGGACGAGCACGGCGACGAAACTCGCGCCAGTGCGGTTGGCAGGCGGAAGCGACTGGATGTAGAAGTTGCTGATCAGAACGATAAAGACCAGCAGGATCAGGTAATCGATGATGGCGGCGACGCAGCGCGTCCCAAAGCCCGCGATTTCGGCATTGAGAATGATATTTTCTGGCGTATCGATGGAAAGCTGATCATTCACGAAAGGCGCTCCTATGCAGGTGAATGAGTTTATTCGACTGCGCGAAAAGGACTGGCAGCGGCTGGAACAGTTGGTCACCCGCCGCGCTCGACAAACACCCCTCAGCGCGCGCGAAGTTCACGAACTAGGCCAATTATACCGCGCAGTCGCCAGCGATTTGGCTTTAGCTCGGCGCGACTACCCGAATCAACCTGTGGTGATCCTGCTGAATCAACTACTGACGCGGGCGCACAGCTTCATCTATCAGCAGGATGTGAGCGATCCGAAGCAGTTCGCGCGCTACTTCAGCGAGCGGATTCCGCGCGTGTTTCGCCAGTCGAGCCTGTTCATTCTGTGCGCGTTCATCCTGTTCATCATCCCGGCGGTGATCGGCTTTCGGCTGATGGATACCGCGCCCGAAAACGCGCAGGTACTGGGACTGGAAAGCGAGCGTGAAACGCTGGCGGCGCAGCAAACCTGGACGGATATTCCCGTCGAAGAACGGCCTTACGCCTCAGCCTTCATCATGAGCAACAATATTCGCGTGGCGCTGCTGGCGTTCGCGGGCGGGGTGGCGTTTGGCGTGTTCACGATTTACATCCTCGTGACGAACGGTCTGATGGTTGGCGGGGTGCTGGGACTCGCCGTGCATTATGGACTCGGCGGTTCGCTGCTGACGTTTATCATCGGGCACGGGGTGATTGAACTGTCGATCATCTTCATCGCGGGAGGGGCGGGGTTATCGCTGGCGTGGTCGCTGCTCAATCCTGGCCTGTATACGCGCCGTGATGCGCTGGCGCTCAAAGCGCGGCAGATCGTTCCGCTGGCGGTGCTGGCGATTCCGACGCTGATCGTCGCAGGAACGATTGAAGGCTTCATCTCGCCGAGCGACTTACCGTTCGCAGTTCACGCGCTGGTTGGGATTGGCAGCGGACTGCTGCTCTACGCCTATCTGATTTTGATAGGGCGAAACGGCGATCAGTTCCCTGCGCCGTAAACAGCGTTGGCTTCGGCCTCGCTCAACTGATCGAGCGCATCCCCGTAAGCGCGGGCAAACGCCTCCATCGATGGATAACGCTCCTCACGCGTCTTGCCCAAACTGGTCAGAAGCACCTGATTGAGTACCTGTGGAAAGCCCGGACAGATTTCGCAGGGAAGCGGCACCGGCTGATAGACGTGCGCGTACATGGTCAGATCGATGTCCGGGAGATCAAAAGGGCGTCGGTTGAGCAGCAGTTCGTAGAGGATCACGCCGAGGCTGTAGATGTCCGAGCGCTCGTCCATTTCTTCGCCGACGACGGCCTCCGGCGAAATGTAGTAGGGCGTCCCGACGACCATACCCGTCTCGGTGATGCGCGAATCGAGGCCGGGGCGCTTGCTCAGACCAAAATCCGAGAGATAAAGATGATTGTCGCTGCGCGCGATCAGGACATTCCCCGGCTTCACGTCGCGGTGAACGATGCCGTGTCGATGCGCCTGCGCGAGTCCCTGGGTAAGCGGATCGAGAATTGTCCAAATCTGTGCGGGCGAAAAACGGCGTGACTTCATGATCTGACGCAGGGTCGCGCCGTCGATCAGGGGCATGATCAGAAAGACGTGACCCTCCTGCCAGCCAAAATCGAGAATCGGAATAACGTTCGGGTGCTGTACGACCTGCATCAGGCGAACTTCGCGTAGAAAGCGCTCGACCACGCGCTCCTCATGGGCGAGACTCTTGTGCAGAACCTTCAAGGCAAGCGCGGTTTTGCCATCATAAGCCTCATAAACTTCGCCCATTGATCCAGAACCAAGCAAACGACCGACCGCATAACTGCCCAGCTTTTGACCCGTGAGCTGACTATTCATCCATTTTCTCCATTGCGCCTTGTGATCGATTATAGAGAGGCGGATGTAGTATTAACCTTAAAAGAAAACGAATTTAAGTAACCTGAATTTCGGATAGCAAATTTTGAGGGAAGGTTTTTGTAGGGGCACGACATGTCGTGCCCCTACGGACAGACGCTATCCGAAACTGAGGTTAAGTAAAACACATACGACGAGACTGCGGTTCTATGACAACAGAATTGATGCTGGCGAGCAAACGTTACCGGGTAGGCGAGGTCATTGGCGCGGGTGGCATGGGATCGGTCTACCACTGCGACGACCGATTAACGGGACAGGTCGTCGCCCTGAAATCGGTGAATCTGGAACGCGCAGGCTCGATCAACAGCGAAAGCCTGCGCTTGGCGATCACGCGCGAGTTTGAGACGCTGGCGACGCTGCATCATCCGCATGTCGTCGAGGTGATCGATTACGGCTTTGACACGGCGCAGCAGCCCTACTTCACGATGGCGTATCTCGATCACGCCCAGCCGCTGGACGAGGCCGCGCGCTCGATGCCGCTGGCAGGGCGGGTCGAACTGCTGATCCAGATATTGCAAGCGCTGGCTTATCTGCACCGCCGGGGGGTGATCCATCACGACCTGAAACCGCACAATGTCCTCGTAGACGCGCAGGGCAAGGTCAAGGTACTCGATTTCGGCGTGGCGCTGCTGCGCACCAATCAATCCCGGCAGCGCTCGACGGGAACGCTGGCGTACATGGCTCCTGAGATTCTTCAGGGACGACCCGCGAGCGAAGTTTCGGATTTGTACGCGCTGGGTGTGCTGGCCTACGAACTGATCGCGGGGCTGCATCCATTCGCGCTCCATGATTTGCGCCGACTGCTTTTTCAAATTGTAAATGAAGCGCCCGATCTCTCGCTGCTGCCGGACGAGGGCTTACGCCGCATTATCGGCAGGCTGTTGGCAAAAGACCCGGCGGCACGCTATCAGGACGCGAATACAGTCATTCAGGAACTCTGTCAGGCACTCGATTTGCCGCTGCCAGAGGAAAATGCGGCCATCCGCGAGAGCTTCCTGACTGCCGCCGTGTTTATCGGTCGCCAGCATGAGCTTGAGCGACTTAACGAAGGCTTGGAAGGCGCTCTGAGGGGCGAACTGTCCGCCTGGCTGATCGGCGGCGAAAGCGGCGTGGGCAAATCGCGCCTGCTGGACGAAATTCGCATTCAGGCGCTGGTGAAAGGCGTTCAGGTGCTGCGCGGACAGGCGGTCGAGGGTGGCGGCTTGCGCTATCAGGCGTGGCGCGACGTGCTGCCGCCGTTGATCCTCTCATCGGAGATCAGCGATTTCGAGGCGAGTGTGCTGTCCGAGGTTGTGCCACAAATCGGCGCTCTGATCGACCGCGAAGTCACGCCCGCCGCGCCGCTGGCCGGGCGTGGACAGCATCAGCGCCTTTCCGAGACGATTTGCGCCCTGTTTCAGCGGCAGACGCGGCCTATTGCGCTGTTCCTTGAAGATTTACAGTGGACGACCGAGAGCCGGCAAATCCTGCAAGACCTGCTGCTGGTCGCGGCTAAGCTGCGCCTGTTCATCATCGGCACGTTCCGTAATGACGAAGCGCCGCACCTGCCGGAACAGCTTGCGCAAATGCAGTTGATCGGTCTGGAACGGCTGTCGTCAGGCGAAATCGCGGAACTGAGCTACGGCATGATCGG
>DASZXN010000310.1:0-2108 GCA_035545875.1 Phototrophicaceae bacterium | reverse complement strand
AATTGAGACGATGGCGCTCGCGGGATCGATCAAGCGCGGGCTGACGCCCGCCGACGATGATGCGCTGGCGCACGAACTGCTCGATGACCCCAAGAATCGCCATGAGCATCGCGTTGTCGCGGAGATGGTGCGCGAGCGGCTCACCCCATTGACCGATCAGCTTGACATCAGCGACACGCCGCAAATTCTGCGCCTGAGCAACATTCAGCATCTCTATACGCCGGTGCGCGGCGAACTGAAATCGGCGTCGGGCGTACTGCCGCTGGTCGAGCGTCTGCATCCGACCCCGGCGATGGGCGGCGTCCCGCAGGAACGCGCGATGGACTACATCGCCCACGCTGAGCCTGTTCCGCGCGGCTGGTATGCCTCGCCGATTGGCATGATCGACCACAACCTCGACGGCGAGTTCGCGGTCGCCATTCGCTCGGCGATCAGCCAGAACGAGCGTGTCTGGCTCTATGCGGGCGCGGGCATCATGGCGGATTCGACGCCGCAGAAGGAATGGGACGAGACGGCGCTCAAGTTCAAGCCGATGCTCGACGCCTTAGGAGCGCAAGCCTATGCCTGAGCGTATCCCGAACCGAAATTTGCTCTGGGCGAGTATCGTGGTCGATGAACTGGCGCGCAGCGGCTTAAAAGCCGTCTGCATCGCGCCCGGTTCGCGCTCGACGCCGCTGACGCTGGCCTTTGCCCAGCATCCGGGCATCAAGGTCTATCCGCATTTGGACGAACGGAGCGCGGCCTTTTTCGCGCTTGGCATCGCCCTCAAGACCGATCAGCCTGTCGCGCTGGTCTGCACCTCTGGCTCAGCGACCGCCAACTTCTTCCCGGCGATTGTCGAAGCGCACGAGTCGCAGGTTCCGCTGATCGTCCTAACCGGGGATCGCCCGCCCGAACTGCGCGACAGCGGCGCGAATCAGACGATTGATCAGGTCAAGATGTACGGCACGTTCGCGCTCTGGTCGGTCGATCTGGCGCTGCCGGAGGCCGATCCCGATCCGCTGCTGATTCGCTACCTGCGCACGACTGCCGCTCGCGCTTATGCGACTGCCAACGGGATTCGCAAGGGCGTGGTGCATCTGAATCTGCCGTTTCGCAAGCCGCTCGAACCGACGCTCGTTGAGACGGATAAGACGGATTTCCCGGTAAGCGCAGATGATCGACCATTTACGAGCATCTCACGTCCGATCTATTTTCAACCAGGCGCACAAATAAAGTCACTTGCGGACGTTGTTTCTAAACATGTCAAGGGACTGATCGTCTGTGGGCCGAACTGCGCTGAGAATTTTGCGGATGAGGTTGCGGAGCTTTCACTCTCAACAGGGTATCCAATAGTCGCTGATCCGCTCTCTGGCGTTCGTTTTGGAGCGCATATCTCCGATCTTCCAGTGAATGTGATCGGCAGCTACGAATCATTTCTCAATTCACCTGTGCTGGAAAATCCAGATGTCGTGTTCCGTTTCGGACAAGTGCCGACTTCAAAGTGGCTGAATGAATATCTGGATCGCGCACAGCCGAAGTATGAGGTTCAAATTGGTGAAAGCGGCGTTTGGTCAGACGACTCGCATCGAACGACGGAAGTTATTCAGGGAGAACCGAGAAACTTCTGTTACAGACTGGACGAGGCAGTAAGCCTAAGCAATCGCCTCGAACAGCCCGGAGATTCGCCGCATCGAAGCTCGAAGGAGCTTGCGAATATCGAGTGGCGGTGGCTTGAGTGGCGTGAACAATGGCAGATGTTGGAAGCATCAACTTGGGATGCTACAGCCGAAGCGCTCAACTCCGGCGACGACTTCGATGCTGCGTTCATTTACGATCTGATCGAAGCGCTGCCCGACAACGCGCATTTGTTCGTCGGCAACAGCCTGGCGATCCGTCACGTCGATCAGTTCGGCAAGCCATCTGCGAAGAATTTGCACGTGTTTGGCAATCGAGGCGCGAGCGGCATCGACGGCAACATCTCGACCGGACTCGGCGTCGCGTCACAGACAGGCGAGCCGCTCGTCCTGTTGGTCGGCGACATCACCTTCTATCACGATATGAACGGACTGTTCGCGGTCAAGAATCTCGACCTCAAGAACGTCACCATCGTGTTGATGAACAACAAC
>DASZXN010000309.1:0-6552 GCA_035545875.1 Phototrophicaceae bacterium | reverse complement strand
TAGGCGGTATGGATTACACCATCGGCTTCAGCCGCGCCGCGCCGCAGGCTGTCCAGATCATCGAGGTCGCCGCGCAGCACGTCCGCGCCCAGCGCCGCGACGGTCTCAGCCGATTTGTCCGAGCGGGCCAAACCGACGACCTGATGCCCTGCTGCCAGCAAATCGCGGACAGTCACCGAGCCGATAAAGCCTGATGCGCCAGTGACAAACACCTTCACGGGAATTTCCTCCATTCGACGCAGCGTTCGTGTCCGACCTGCGTGTACGACCGAGGCAAGTCAACGCGCCTCATGGGTCGTACTATATAATAAAGGTGCTGGCTCAGTCAGATAGGTGTTTATCCTAGTGCTGATACTTCCTGTTTACAGTTTGATGACCACGCGGAGAAGGTCGGATGGCGGTTAATCCATTGGAATCGGATCGGCATCAGGAACTCGCGGAATTCCTGCGCAGTCGGCGCGCTCGTTTAGCGCCGGAACAGGTCGGCTTCGCGCGCGGGCTGCGTCGGCGCACACCCGGTTTACGCCGTGAAGAAGTCGCTTCGCTCGCCGGGGTCAGCCCGGAGTGGTATACGTGGCTGGAGCAGGGGCGTGCCATTAACGTCTCGGTGCAGTTGTTGGAAAGTCTGGCACGCGCGCTGCAACTGGACGACAACGAGCGCACCTATCTCTTCCTGTTGGCGCTGCGGCAACCGCCGCCCGTCGAGACTTTTTCCCCGCCCACGATCAGCCCGGCCTTACACCTGTTTCTGGATCAACTTGGAACCACCCCCGCCTGCGTGGTCGATGCCCGACTCAATGGCGTCGCGCGCAATCAGGCGCATCGGGTCGTCTTTGGCGGCTCTGACGGGCGAACGGAGCGCGAGCGGAACGTCATCTGGCGCTTGTTCACGTATCCCGGCCCCAAAGGGGCGCACTGGGAAGAACTGGCGCGTCTGTTTCTGGCGCGCTTTCGGGCGGAATACGGGCGTTTCGTCGAAGACCCCTGGTGGGCACAGCAGATCGCGGAATTGAGCGAAGTCAGCCCGGAGTTCCGGGAATTATGGGCGCGTCCTGACGTGCTCACGGCGCTGGAAGCGCACAAAGCAGTCAACCATCCCGATGTCGGCGAACTGGCTTTTGAGTTTCTGTGGTTACAGGCGCTTGATTCGCCGGATTTACGGCTGCTCGTTTATACCCCGCGCAGCCAGGCGACTGCCGACAAAATCGCGCAGTTGATGGTGTTGGCGTCCGAGTAGAATGCTGGCTTTGGGCAGGGGCATCGCATCAAATTTCTATTTGGGTCATAAAAGGTGAACGGGGTTTCGTAGGGACGGCATTCATGCCGTCCGCTACAACGGACGCGATCCATCGCGCCCCTACGATTCCTGATGACCCTGTGTGACTTTCAATCGCATTTTGATGCGATGACCCTGGCTTTTGGGTTGATCCGCCTTGTTTTTCTAGAACAAAAATGCTATAATCAGATTCTACATGTTTGCTATGCGCGGCCTGATTCTCGACTATAATAAGGTCAGAAGCACATGAAAAAGGACGGGTGCCTTGCCTGGAAAAAAAGCCTCTAAGGATACAAAAGACTTCAGTGTGACTCCACTGACGCTTGATGACGAAGGGCGCATGAAAGCGCTCGACGCGACTCTGGCTGATCTGACCAAGCGTTTCGGCGATGGCACGATTGTCCGCCTCGGCGACGCCTCGCATCTGGAGGTCGATGTCATTCCGAGCGGATCGCTCACGGTGGACATCGCACTGGGCACGGGCGGCGTTCCACGTGGCCGCATCATTGAAATCTATGGGCCAGAAAGCTCTGGTAAGACGACTTTCTGCCTGCACGTGATCGCCGAAGCGCAGAAGCGCAACGGTCTGTGCGCCTTTGTTGATATGGAACACGCGCTCGACCCGAATTACGCCCGCGCGATTGGCGTCAACGTCGATACACTCTACATTTCGCAGCCCGATACCGCAGAGCAGGCACTCGAAATCACCGAGGCGCTGGTGCGCTCCGGCGCGCTCGACGTGGTGGTGGTGGACAGCGTAGCCGCGCTCGTGCCGCGCGTTGAACTCGAAGGCGAGATGGGCGACAGTCACGTTGGTATTCAGGCGCGCCTGATGAGTCAGGCGCTGCGTAAGCTCTCCGGCGCGATCAAGCAGTCGAACGTCGTCGTCATTTTCACCAACCAACTGCGCGACAAGATCGGCGTGATGTACGGCTCTCCTGAGACAACTTCCGGCGGTAAGGCGCTCAAGTTCTATGCCAGCATCCGCCTCGACATTCGTCGCCTCGAATCGATCAAGGGCGGTGGCGGCGAAGTCCTCGGCAACCGCGTGCGCATTAAGGTGACCAAAAACAAGGTCGCGCCGCCGTTCCGCGAAGCCGAGTTCGACATTATGTTCCTCGAAGGCGGCATCAGCAAGAGCGGCGAAGTTCTCGACCTCGCTTCGGAGATGGGCGTGGTTGAGAAGCGCGGCGCGTTCTATCGCTACAAGGAAGGTCTGCTCGGTCAGGGGCGCGAGAATGCCAAAGCCTTCCTGAGCGAGAACAGAGCCATGCGCGACGAGATCGAAGACCAGATTCGCATCCAGTACGGGATGCCGACGCTCTCCGGCGTGAAGGTCGCAGCCAACGGCAATGGTAATGGTGCGCCGCCGCTGCGCGTGAGTTCGAACGGCGACGGCAACGGCAGTTTCGAAGACGACGAGATGTAGGTTGTCGCGGTGATCTGGATTTGAATGCTATGTTTCGTAGGGGCGACCTGTCAGGTCGCCCCTACAACGTTATAGAGGTAGCTCATGAATTTTGACGACGACCCGCTCGACCTGCCGCTCGATCCGATTGAGGCGTATTGCGTTCACTGCCGCGAAACCGTTGAAATAGACAATCCGGTCGCCGTCTGGACGCGGCGAGGACTGCCTGCGACGCGCGGCGAATGCCCCATTTGCGGCGGCACGGTCTTTCGGATGGGGAAATCGGCAGTTCACGAGCGCCGTGATGAAGGTGATGCCGAAGCGCCGGAGCCGCACACGCGCATCAAACTGGCGCGTGAGACGGTCTACATCGACTTCGCACCTACGGATTCCGCACTCGCGGAGCAGCTTGCCGCCGAGCTAGAGCGTGTCGGCGTGGCCTGCTGGTTGCATGAAACCGGATCGGCGGCAATCAACTGGGCGGGCGGCGTTCATCCCGCCTTGAGCGCCTGCGAGCGCATGATCTACGTGCTAACCTCCGCTGCGCTCGACGATGCCCACGTCGAGAATGCCTGGCGCTACTTTCGTCAAAAGAACAAGCCGATTGTCGTCGCGCAGATCGATCCGGTCGCGCCGCCTGACGATCTGCGCCGCCGCCCCCGCTTCGACTTCGCCGTAAATTATAAAGCTGCCTTTCGGCAGCTTCTGCAAGCCCTGAACAGCAATTAAATTGGGATCGGGTAAGGGCGCAGCGCGCTGCGCCCCGACGATCTTACGATCCGCTGGTTGGCGTGGCTGTTGCCGTTGAGGTCGCGGTTGCGCTTGGCGCTGCCGTCGTTGGTGCTTTGGTTGGCGCGGCAGTGGTCGGAACTGTCGTTGGGACAGCCGTTGTCGGCGCAGTTGTGGGAACTGCGGTCGTCGGAACTGCCGTTGCTTCAGGAGTCGCGGCGCTGGTCGGCGCTGCTGCGGGAGCAGTCACGGCGGCAGTCGCCGCCTCCGTGACCGCGCCGAAGTTCAGGACGCCGCTTTCTTCGGTGCTGACCACCGCTTCGGTCGGCTCGACAGTCGGCGTCGGCGTCGCCTGCACAATCAGATTGAGCGGCTGGATGACGTAGAAGGTATCCATCACCTGCGCCAGCAGCACGTAGGTCTGATCGTTGGCCTGCGCAGTCGATTCGGGCGTGGCTTCGGGGGTGGCAGCAGCCGTCGCTTCGGCGGTCGCATTCGCGGACGGCGGAACGCTCAAGACGACCTGATTGAGATCGACGCCGCTGGCCGGGAAGACCAAATCGGCGATGTGGAGCTTGTCATCCGGCCCATTGAGCAGCACGGTCAGGCCGCTCTGCTGGCTGCCATCGACCGTCGGATAGCTGTAGGCGACGGAGAAGCCCTGTCCAAGCAGGCGCGTGACCGGCTTGACGCTGACGATCTTGACGCCGCTGCGCAGCCCGGAGACGAGCGTCGTCGCGGCGTTCTGATCAGCGACGCTGGTGTTGTCGCGGGTTTCGACGCGCAGGAAGATGCCCTCGCCGCTGCTGATGCTGGTCGGGCGGCCTGCTGCGCTGTCGGTGATCTTCCAGTCCGACGGGTAGCGAATGATGTGGCTGGAATCGGGGTCGTAGAAGCCGTTCCAGTCAAGCGGGCTTCCTTCAAACTCGGTTTGCGGCGCGAACGATTTGACGAAGTTGTCGAGCAGGTAGCGCAGCAGATCGGTGGCGTTGTCAGGCACGAGTACGCGCACGACGTAAATCCACTGACCATCCGTCCAGGCTTCCTGACGGGCGACGAAGGTGCGTCCGGTCAGCGTGACGGTGAAGTCGATAATCAGCTTATCGCCCTGCATCTGGCGGCTGCTCTCCTGCCAGGTGGTGAAGTTCGACCAACTGGCGGCGATCACCGACTCGCTGAAATGGTTGGAAAGCTGGTCGGTGGTGATCGGCGTGTCTTCGATATAGGTATCGACAACGCTGAGGGCGTCATTGTTGGTCAGGTTAATTTGCGCGATGCCCGGCCCCATGTTCGGTTGGCTGGGATCCCAGCCGTCCGGGTCGCCAATGCTAAAGACGCCGCTGGGATGTAAGTAGGCTTTGTCAAACGTAATCGCATCCAAATTGGAAGGCGGCGGCGGGAAGGTGGCGACGACCGTATCGGTCGGCTGCACGTCGGTGGTCGTCGTGGTCGCGCTCTGGTTTAAATAGGGCAAAAATACACCTGCGATCATGACCACCGCGAGAAACACACCGAGATAAATACTGGCTTTCTTGGCACTATTTTGTTGCATAGGGTTTTCCGACTCCGAAGCTCAGGGCGTAAATCGCGCAAATCATACCCTAAAAGCCGTGCGCTGTTAAGTCTGCGCTGTGAAAATGTAATCATAGAGGGGATTACGTCTGATGGCGCTACAATAGCCGTAATCGAAAGGGTCACGATGGACGTTCTCGATTCGCAAATCAACCCGCAGGATGAGCGCTTTCAGGCCAACGCCGTCCACAATCGCGCGCTGGCGGCGGAACTGCGCGAGCGCCTGGCACGGGTGCGGCAGGGTGGCGGCGAGGTTCAACGCCAGCGCCAGCAGGAACAGGGCAAGCTGTTCGTGCGCGAGCGCGTGGATCGCCTGCTCGACTCCGGCTCGCCCCTTCTGGAGATCGCGCCGCTGGCGGGCTGGCAGCTTTACGACGATGAGACGCCTTCCGCCGGGATCGTCGCCGGGATCGGGCGCGTCAGCGGCGTCGAATGTATGATTGTCGCCAACGACGCGACGGTCAAGGGCGGCACCTACTACCCGATCACGGTCAAGAAGCACCTGCGCGCCCAGCAGATCGCGCTCGACAATCGCCTGCCCTGCATCTATCTGGTGGACAGCGGCGGCGCGTTTCTGCCGATGCAGGACGAGGTGTTCCCCGACTCCGACGACTTCGGGCGCATCTTCTACCATCAGGCGATCATGAGCGCGGCGGGTATTCCGCAGATCAGCGCGGTGATGGGAAGCTGCACGGCGGGCGGCGCGTACGTCCCGGCCATGTCCGACGAATCGGTGATCGTCAACAAAACCGGCACGATCTTTCTGGGTGGGCCGCCGCTGGTCAAGGCCGCGACGGGCGAGGAAGTCAGCGCCGAAGATTTGGGCGGCGCATACGTGCATACCCACGTCTCCGGCGTAGCCGATCACTTCGCCGAGGACGACAACCACGCGCTCGACATTCTGCGCAATATCGTAGCGACGCTCAATCGTCCACCCAAAGCGCCGCCGAGCCTTGCGCCGGAAGCGCCGCTCTACGATCCGCAGGAGTTGTACGGCATCATCCCGACGACCTTCCGCGAAAGCTACGACGCGCGCGAACTGATCGCGCGGCTGGTCGATGGCAGCCGCTTCCGCGAGTTCAAGGCCGATTATGGCACGACGCTCGTGACCGGCTTCGCGGCGATTGAGGGCTACCCGGTCGGGATTATCGCCAACAACGGCGTGCTGTTCAGCGAATCGGCGCTCAAAGGGACGCACTTCATCGAATTGTGCGGCGCGCGCAAAATCCCGCTGCTGTTCCTGCAAAATATCACCGGATTCATGGTCGGGCGCGAGTACGAGGCAGGCGGGATCGCCAAAGATGGCGCGAAGATGGTTCACGCGGTCGCCAACGCCGCCGTGCCCAAGCTGACGGTGATCGTCGGCGGGAGCTTCGGCGCGGGCAATTACGGCATGTGCGGACGCGCCTACAACCCGCGCTTTCTGTGGATGTGGCCGAACAGTCGCATCAGCGTGATGGGCGGCGATCAGGCCGCCAACGTGCTGCTGACCGTCAAGCGCGATCAGTTAGCGCGCCGGGGCGAGCCGGATATGACTCCCGACGAGCAGGCGGCCTTCAAAGCGCCG
>DASZXN010000308.1:0-4468 GCA_035545875.1 Phototrophicaceae bacterium | reverse complement strand
AAGCGCTGGGCGATTTGCAGGAAATAAGGCACGCCAATCCGCCGGAGGGTTTGCACCGCCGGGACGTTATAGCTGTTCGCCAGCGCGACCCGCATCCGCACCGGGCCGTGCCACTGGCGATCATAATCGACGGGCTGATAGCCGTCGATGTTGACGGGCGTATCCCAGATGATGTCGCCGGGAGTCATGCCCTGTTCCATCGCCGCCGAGTAGGTCAGCGGTTTCATAGCGCTGCCGGGCTGCCGCAGCGAGATCGCCACGTTAACGCGGCCATCAATGGCGTCGTTGTTGTAATCGACGCTGCCGACCATCGCCAGAATCTCGCCCGTGATCGGCTGAAGCACGACGACCGCCGCGTTGCTGGCATTATTGGCCTTGAGTGCCGCGATCTGGCTCTGCGCGACCTGCTGCGCCATGTTGTCGATGTCGAGATCGACGGTGGTATAGACCTTGAAGCCGCCCGCCTGAATCTGCGTATCGGGCACTTGCAGGCTTTGCAGCAGCGTGTCGAGTTCCTGCTCGGCGTAAACCGTGAAGTGCGGCGCTTGCAGCGGCTCCTGCGATGGATTGTAGGTGATGCCCTGCTTGAGCGCGTCGTCGTGCTGCTGCTGCGTGATAAAGTGATCCTTGAGCATGGCATCGAGTACCACGCGCCAGCGCGCATCGACCGCCTGCTGTACCTGAGGATCCGGGTTGAGCGGGTCGAGGTCGGCGGGGGCTTGCGGCAGTCCAGCGAGCAGTGCCGCTTCGCCCAGCGTTAATTGACTCACGTCCTTGCTGAAAAACGTCTGGGAAGCCGCTTCCGCGCCGTAAGCGCGGTTGCCATAGTAAATCTCATTCAGATAGAGGGTGAGAATATCCTGCTTGGATTTGCGCTGCGTCAGCAGGAAGGCCAGCACGATCTCCTCGGCCTTGCGCTGAATCGAGCGCTCGGTACGGTAGTCGTAGGGGAACAGCACGTCGCGCACCAACTGCTGCGTGATCGTGCTGCCACCGCTCGATCCCTGCGCCAGCCCGACGTATTGCAGGAAAGCGCGTACCGTCGCCGGGATTTCAAAGCCGGGGTTGGTGAAGAACGTGTCGTCCTCGGTCGCAATGGTCGCGTTGATCAAGTTCTGCGGGAACTGGCTGTAGGCGACGTTGGTGCGCTTGCCCTCGTTGTATGCCTCGTAGAGCAGCTTGCCTGTACGGTCGTAGAAAAAGGTGCTCTGGAAATTGGTGTAATTGTCGATCTGCGCGACCTGCGCCTGTAACTGCTGATCGAGCTTGGAGCCGAGCGTAGCGGAGATGAGGATCACCGCCAGCGTGAGACCGCCGCAAAAGGTCAGCGCCACGCCGACGAAAATCGCCAGACAGCCGGGTGTGCAGCCGAGAATTCGACGCTGCTTCGGCTTGGGACGACGCGGCAGCGCGGGAACAGGTTGCTGCGCAGGATACGGCTGCTGCGTCTGCGGCGTCGGATAAGGCGCGGGCTGGGTCATTTGCTGGGCGGGCGGCGCGGGGATCGTGTGCTGCGCCCCCGGCGACTGCGGCGGACGTGGCTGCTGCGCAGGTCGGGGAGCCTGAATCGGCGCGTGTTCTTCGCCGGGGACGTGCACCATCGTATGCTGGAACGGGACGATGTGCGGGACGGTTTGTCCGCCTTCGGGATTGGTCGGCGTGAAATCCGGGTTGGGATCGAAACCGCCGCTGCCGGGAAGCGTGCGCGGCGACGATGGCGGCTGATTTTGCTTGCCGACCGGGAAAATGTCGTCGGTTTCCTCGTCGTCGTGCTCGGCATTCTTTTCGAGATCGATCAGTGTCGGCAGATCGTGCAGATCAACGTCGGGCGGTTCGACGGGGGTCGGATCACGCGGCGAGGTTTGGTCGTTGGGCGATTCATCTCCGCTGGGTTCCTGCTGCTCCGGCGGTAATGGTTTTTCGTCAGACATACTCTGCTCCACTCAAAACGTGGTGATAGTCTGATTCTAGCAGAGAGTCTGAGTGCGTCCATGCTGCGAACCTGACGCACGCTCACCGCTTCATGAACGGCAGGGAATAGCAAGCGTAGAGTTAAGACCCTGTAGAGGCACGGCGCGCCGTGCCCCTACGAAAATGCTGCGGTTGGAGGTGAATTACGTCGTGTAGCTGGCAGGGTTACCCTGACTACCTTTTTTGCCGTCCGGCCAAATCGTCGCTTCGTCAAACTTCAGCCCGGAGACAACCGCCCCCTTCATCGACGCGCCCTGAAGGTTCGCGCCGTTGAAGATCGCGTTGCTCAGGTTCGTGTTGGTCAGGCGCGCGCCTTGCAGGTTGGCGCTGGCGAGCGTCGCGCCGGTCAGATTCGCGCTGTCGAGGTCGAGGCCAACCGCGTTGATCGTGGTCATGTTGGCATAGGACAGGTTGGCAGCGCGTAAAATCGCTTCGCGCAGGGTCGCAGCTTGCAGATTGCAGCCGCGCATGTTCGAGCCGCTCATGTCGAGGCGGGTCAGATCGAGCACACTCAGGTCAACTCCCGCGAGCCGGGGATTCGCCCCCGACGGGATCAAAGCCAGAATCAACTGTTGACGACTAATTTCTCCGGCCATTATTCTTGAACTCCTCACGCTGATAGGCAATCATCTGGTCAATCGTTTCATCCAACGAAGTCGTTGGCTCCCATTCGATTGTATGCCGAATTTTCTCCAGCGAGGGCACGCGCCGCCGAAAATCCTCAAACCCAGCCTCGTAAGCCTGCTCGTAGCTGATCAGGCGAATTTCCGACTGGCTCCCGGAGCGATCTCGGACGCGCTCGGCCAACGCCGCGATGCTGATCTCTTCCTGCCCGCCAATGTTGAAGACCTGCCCAAGCGCCGCCGGACTCTCGCCCAGGGCGGTAATCGCGCCGACGACATCGCTGACGTTACAGAAACAGCGCTGCTGCTGACCGTCGCCGTAGACGAGGATCGGCTCATTTTGCAGCGCCCATTTGATGAAACGCGGCAGCACCATCCCATACTGCCCGCGCTGACGCGGCCCAACCGTGTTGAACAACCGGAAGATCACGACCGAGAGATTGGCTTCCTTGTGATAGGCCAGCGCCAGAAATTCGTCAACGGCTTTCGAAGTCGCGTAGCTCCAGCGACTGCGCGTCGTCGGGCCAAGCACCGAGTCGTCGTCCTCGGAGAAGGGAAAGCGCACGCCCTTGCCGTAGACCTCGGAGGTCGAAGCGATCATCACCTTGCGGCGATAGCGGCGCGCGGCTTTCAGAACGACTTCCGTGCCGCCGATGTTGGTTTCAATCGTCTCGATGGGTTCGTCGATGATGCGGTGCACCCCCACCGCCGCCGCGAGGTGGAAAATCACGTCACATTCGCTCACCAGCCGATCCATGACGTTCACGTTGCGGATGTCTTCAATCGCGCTGTGAAAACGCGGATTTGCGTCGAGCGGCTGAACGTTTTCGATCCGTCCGGTGCTCAGGTTATCGATGATGGTGACTTCATAGCCAGCGTTGAGCAGGTACTCGGCAAGATGACTGCCGATGAACCCTGCCCCGCCCGTAATCAGCGCGTGCGTCATGGTCATTCTTTCCAGCTTGCAGCACAGCCGCAGAAGTTTAGCGCAGAATATTGGATGTCACAAACAACGATTGACCTACGTTTTCAATTCTTTACAGTCCGGTGCTTGCGCTGATTCAAACCTCATGTTACAGTTGGTTAGAAATCTGCAACAACCGTTTGATTTACCTGACGAGACGCGGGCATGAGCGAAAAAATACTGGTCATCGACGACGAGGAAATCACCGTAAACCTGATGAGCCTTCTGTTAGAGCGCAAAGGGTTTGAAGTCATTAAGGCCATGGGCGCTGAAGAAGGGCTGCGCAAAGCATACCGTCACCAGCCTGATCTGGTGCTGCTGGATATTATGATGCCGGAGATGGACGGTTGGGAAGTCTGCAAACGCCTGCGCGACATGTCCGATGTGCCTATTATATTCCTGACCGCGCGCGGCGATACCCGCGATGTCGTGCATGGCTTGGAATTAGGCGCGGACGATTACGTGCCCAAGCCGTTCGATAACGACGAGTTGGTCGCTCGCATTCGCGCGCACCTGCGCCGCGCGCCCAAACCCAATATGAGCGAGGAACTGGCTTTCAACGGTGGCGAATTTCGCATCAACTTCATGAACCGCGAAGTTCGCGTCCGCAACGAACTGAAACATCTGACGCCGAAAGAATTCAATCTGCTCGGCGTGCTCGTCCGTAATGCCGGACGTGTCGTCCCGCGTACCGAACTGGTCACCGAAGCGTGGGGCGAGGAGTACGGTGACGCCATCGACAGTTTGAAGCTCTACATTCACTACCTGCGCCAGAAAGTCGAGCGCGACCCCGAACGCCCGGATTACATCCTCACGTCGCGGGGCGTGGGCTACCGCTTCGCCAACCGCTAATTCCACCATACACCCGTAGGGACACGACATGTCGTGTCCCTACGGGTGTATGGTGGAA
>DASZXN010000307.1:0-5712 GCA_035545875.1 Phototrophicaceae bacterium | reverse complement strand
CGGCAGCGCCATATTTGGCTTTCAGTGTATCGAACATGAAGGGAAGCTCGCCCGCGTGCGCCTGCTTGTCCGAGCCAGGGCGAGTCGATTCAGCCGTGTAGGTGAAGCGATACAGCCACGAGGGTTGCCCTTGCGCTCGGTATTCTCTGGCGACAAAGCGCGCAGGTTCGTGCATGGTCATGTCGGAACCCATCGACAGCACGGGCAGCAAATCCTTCAACTGGGACTGCCCTTTCAGCACCAGAACGGCTGAGGCGATGAAGGGTAGGCTGTAATTGCTGCGCGCGGCTCGCGCGTCAGCACCAAAATACGAATAGGGATCGGTGATGGACGGCGGGAAATACTCCGGCAGGTCGGCGGCGGTCGTCCCAATGATAATCGGCACGTACTGCGCCTGCCCGTTTTTGATGATGTCGCCGGGCGTGCCTGTGACAATCTTACCGTCGATCATCTGCGTGCCCGAAAGCGGCGGACGGCAGGACGGATCATAGGTAGCCGGGTCTTTGATCTGGGCAATCTGGCAGCTCAACCCGACCAGCAGTACAGCATTCAGATCGTACCCTTTGACGAAATCGTCGGCGGGCAGCGCGCGCAGCGCCGCCAGCGCCGCCGCGTCAGTCCCATCAATGCCGAGCGTTTTGGCGAACGCCGCGTCAACCTGATCGACGGAAGGCGCTGCTGCGGTGCCGCCTGTCATCTGCCCGCCGACCAGCGGCAGCCGTCCGCCGCCGGACATCACCATCGCCTGCTGGAACAATCCTTGCGTCACGGGGGAGGTGAGCAGCGCCAGCACCGAAGCGCCGCCCGCCGATTCGCCGATGATCGTCACTTTCTGCGCATCGCCGCCAAAAGCGTCAACGTTGTTCTGCACCCATTTCAGCGCGGCGATCTGATCCATGTAGCCGAAGTTGCCGACCTCGCCATTGGTGGCGGCTTGCAGCGCCGGATGTGCGAAGAAGCCCAGACGACCGAGACGATAATTCGCGCTAACGACGACAATCCCCTGTCGAGCAAAAGCGCTGCCGTCATAGATCGCTTCTGACGTGCCGCCGCCGACAAAGCCGCCGCCGTGAATCCAGACCATCACGGGCAGCTTGTCGCCGGGATCAGCATAAGTCGGCATCCACACGTTGAGATAGAGGCAATCCTCAGCGGGTGTTGTTTGGATGGGTTCAAAATCGACCACTACCTGCATACAATCGTGGACAAACGCGGTGGTTTGCTTGACGCCCGTCCAGGGTTGAACGGGCTGCGGTGCGCGCCAGCGCAGGTCGCCAACAGGCGGCGCGGCGAAGGGAATCCCTTTAAAAGCAATCACGCCGTTTGCCAGCGCTCCCTGCACAGCGCCAGACTGTGTTTGAACAATCGTCGGATCACTTTGGCCGGAAACACCGGTTACAGTCAGCATGAGGGTCACCAGAAGGAAGAAAACTCCGAATACCAATCGTTTGCTCACGCTTTTCTCCTTAATAGCCGCTATCAATGCTGCTGGCGAACGAGAATCGATTTGTTTCGTAATAAACGACATTATAACTACCATCTGCTAATTTACACTTTTGAGAAAATAGACACAAATTGCTAATAGCAAAACGCCCCTCATCCCGCAGCGGGACGAGGGGCGTAGTAGGATATTGATTCGCTTGGAAGCGGAGAATCTTAGCGGAACAGTTCGCGCACGATGATATTGCGCTGGATTTCGCTCGTGCCTTCGTAAATCTGGAAGACCTTCACGTCGCGCATGAGCTTCTCGACCGGATATTCCTTCATGAAGCCGTAGCCGCCGAACACCTGCACCGCGTCAACTGTCGTCTTCATCGCCATATCCGCCGCGAACGCCTTCGCGTAAGCCGCCGATTTGGGATTCGACGCGCCCTGATCGACCATCCACGCTGCCTGCCAGACCAGCAGCCGCGCCGCCTCGATGTTGATCGCCATGTCCGCGATTTTGTGCCCAACCGCCTGATGCTGCCAGATCGGTTGGCCGAAGGTTTCGCGCTCCTTCGCGTACTTGATGCTCTCCTCCATCGCCCGCCGCGCCACGCCGACCGCGCCCGCCGCCACGCCGGGGCGCGAATGATCGAACACCTGCATGGCAATGATGAAGCCCATGCCTTCCTCGCCGACGCGGTTCGCTTCCGGCACTTCGACGTTCTCGAAGGTGATCTCGGCGGTATCGGCGGCGCGCTGGCCGAGTTTGTCGAAATGCTTGCTGACCTTGATCCCCGGCGACTGCCGCTCGACCACGAAGCAGGAAATCCCGCGATGCTTCTTGCTGGCGTCCGTCACGGCGAAGACGAGGTAGAAATTCGCGTGGTTGGCATTGCTGATGAAGGTCTTGCTGCCGTTGATCACGTAATGCGCGCCGACTTTCTCCGCCCGCGTCTGGATACCCGCGACGTTCGATCCCGCGCCCGGCTCGGTCACGCAGTACGACGCGAACTCGCCCTTGTCGATCAGGCGCTCACCGATCCAGTATTTTTTCTGCTGCTCCGTCCCGGCGATCTGAAGCGGCAGCGAGGCCAGCCCGTTGATGTTCATTGCCGTGCTGATGCCGGAGCAGCCGTAGGCCAGTTCCTCGCCCGCGATGCACTCGTCGAGCACGTTCGCGCCGGGGCCGCCGTAGGCTTCGGGGATGTTCAGGTTGACCAGCCCAATCGCCTGCCCCTTCTTGAGAATTTCCAGCGGGAACTCGGCGCTGCGGTCGAAATGCTCGGCCTGCGGGATGATCTCTTTGGCGGCGAAGTCGCGTGCCAGCTTTTGCAGCGCCTTCTGATCCTCGGTCAGTTCAAAATTGATGCCGTTAAAGGCTACTTTGTCCATCGCAATTTTCCTCAAAAAATAATCAAACGCAGATTTGATTATTATAGCGACGTGTCCGTCGGCGGCGCTAGTTTTGCGGCGTTAGGAGCGCCGTGCGCATGTCCTGGTAGAGACACGAGACTGCCGTGCCTTTATCCTAATCTCTCCTGAGAGTGTGATGAATCTCGCTTGCATCCCCTATCGACATCATTACGATGAAGTTATATATCGTTATTTGAAAGGTTGTCCGATGATACGCTTACGGATCGTTTGCGGAATCGCGTTCGGCCTCTGTCTCCTCTTGATTGCAATGTTCGCGGCTGCCCCGGCGCAGGGACTTGCGCCCACACCGACCGCGACCTACCTCCCCGGCCCACCGCTGGCCTCCGGCATCAGCAAGCAGCGCGTCACCTTCCAGAGCGACAGCCTGACCCTGATCGGCTTCCTCTATCGATCCAGCAGCGAGCCGAGCGGCGCGAAATTGCCCGCGATCATCTGGAATCACGGCAGCGAGCAGAATCCCGGCACCGGGCCAGAGTTCGACGCCATCGCCGACATTTTCGTGCCTGCGGGCTACGTCGTTTTTGCTCCGATGCGGCGCGGTCACGGCGACTCACAGGGCGAGTACATCCAGACCACGATTATGAATTATCGCAAGACGCATACCGTCGCGCAGACGCAGCAGTTTTTCGTCCAGCAAATGGCTGGCCCGCAGTTGGACGATCAACTGGCTGGCCTGAGTTACCTCAAGAGCCAGCCCGATGTTGATACCGGTAAGCTGGCAGTCGTCGGCTGTTCCTATGGCGGCATCGAGACACTTTTTGGCGCAGAAGCCAACGCGGGTTACAAAGCTGCCGTCGCCGAGTCACCCGGCGCGGAAAGCTGGCAAGGCGATACCTATTTGCAAACCCGCCTGCTTCAGGCCGTCGATCACATCACTATCCCGACTTTTCTGCTTCAGCCGGAAGGCGACGTGAATACCGCGCCCGGCTACACACTCGGTCAGGAGTTCCAGAAGCTCGACAAACCCTATGGCTTTGAAATCTACCCGCCCTATGGCCCGACGGGAGAGCAGGGGCACTGCTTCGGCGGCGCGGCGGGTTTTCACATCTGGGGAACGGACGTGCTCACGTTCCTGAGCAACACGCTTGAACCATCGTCGTGATGAAGCGGATCAGGCTTTGAAAATATCACTGACTCTGAGGGAAAATCCGGGCAGCACATCACCACCGTCAAGGGTATCGGCTTCGTTGAGGATTTGAATGTCGCCTTCAACGGGATAGACCTCGACCAAGCGCTTTTCAGGATAAATCAGCCAGACCAGCTTGACGCCGTTGGTGAGGTAGTAAGCGGCTTTGTCGCGCATCTGGCGATACGAATCGTCCGGTGACTTGACTTCGACAGCTAAATCAGGGAAGTGTGGGATTGCACCCTGCCTAACGACAGGCGCAGTTGTGTCCACCGTGAACGAAACATCGGGGATGCGGTCGTTGTAGCGATCTTCGGGAGTCTGATGGCGAATTTCGACACCAACACGCCCTAAGTGATTTGTATCACTAAAAATAAGCAGCTTTGAGCCAATTCTCAGCGAAATGATTCCATGTTCTTCGGTGGGCATCTTTTCAACGATTTCCCCGTTGACGAGTTCAAACAAGCGATCTCGGTTTTCCGGCTGCTTTAGAAATTGCTCGAATTCATCGACGGTATAGAGTTTGTGTTCAATCGCCATGATTTTTGCTCGTCAATTGATGCTTCAGTCTAGCACAAATTTGCGATGTCAACATCCCTGCGCCACCAGCGTGACCGTGTTCTTCATCGCGTCTTTGGCTGCCCATCCGGTTGTGACGTGACTGCTCGGATCGGTGTACTGAATATTGACCCACGTGTAGCCGCTGGCGCTGATCTCCTGCGACCCTGGCACTTTGGTCACGACCGTGTTGTTGGGAATCAGCAGGACGACAGTGGCATTATTGTTCGGCTGATCGCGCAGGCGCAGCGTCGCGGCGGGATCGGTGCCGACGGTCACGCGCAGTTGACCGCACGCGCTCGTCTGAAGCGGTTGCAGCGCAGGCGTTGCGCGAACCACCGAGCCAAAGGTCGGCTGGAGGGTCGTCGCGCCCACCTGCTGAGTCGTCTCCGGCAGCGCCGTCTGGGTCGCGTTCAGTTGAATTTCCCGCGCGTTGTCCGCCGTGTTGAGGTTGCAGGCCGCGAGCAGCAGCATAATCAGGCTGAGCAGAAGTCGTCTCACAATTGGGCTTCGTCATCTTAATCGTTACGCTCTATTGTAAGCCCTCTGGCAAGCTGCTTGCGGACTGGAAGCGGACTGCTCGCCTACGCCAGCGCGACGGCTCGTTGACGCACAGCCGCCCATGCGGGTTCTGCCCGCTCGATCATGTCGTCGTTGGCGGTCAGCGAGATGCGGAAATAGCCCGGCATCTCGATCACCCAACCGGGCAGGCAGTAGACTTTCTGCTCCGCCAGCAGCTTGATAAACTGCGCATCGTCCGCAATCGGCGCTTTCGGCATCAGGTAGAAGGTGCCTTCGGGCGCATGAACCTCGTAGCCGCTTTCGCGCAGCGTCGTGACCATCCGGTCGCGCTTGACCTGCAAATGCTCCACGTCAATCGACAGTTGCTCCAGATCAGGCAGCGCGTGTTGCAGCAGCGCGTTCGGGAAGGCATAGCCGAGCGTGACCTGCGCGACCAGCAGCGCGCTGCTCATCAGTTCCCGATTCGGCATGTCGGGTGCAAGCGCGATGTAGCCGATGCGCTGACCGGGCGTCAGGAGCGTTTTGCCGTAGGTGTAGATCAGGAACGAGTTCGGGTAATAAGCGGTCGGCGTCATATAGGCGCGACCATCGTAGATGATCCGGCTGTAGGCTTCGTCCGAGATCAGGTAGATCGGGCGACCATA
>DASZXN010000306.1:0-13728 GCA_035545875.1 Phototrophicaceae bacterium | reverse complement strand
GGTGAAGTGCTGGTTGTCCTTGAGCACCGTCACCGCTTCGTCAAAGCGGCTGACGACCCAGCCGCTGTTGCCGCCAAAGGATACGGGGATTTGCATCACCGGCCCCATGCCGCGCATCATCTGGTACATCGGGAAGGGGTTAGCGGCCATTTCCGGGTTCATGAACGCGGATTGCAGCAGTTCCAATCCGCCGTTGGCTTGCTCAGTCACAGAGAGACTCCTCTTGATCAATTGGACTGAATAAAAACTTATACCCAGTCTATGATTTAATCAAGAGCGATTCATTGAGTTCTCAGATAAGAACAATTACAGAAATCAAGCAGGCGTTTTTGTAGGGGCGAGGCACGCCTCGCCCGTAATGTGATTTGTGCAATCACCAATTCTGATCCTGATTGGACGGATAGCGGTCGATAGGGCAGGTATGAGACATAAATTGAGCATCTATCAGACAGGGTTGGGTCGCTCAATTCACCTCATTTGAGCAGGAAATTGCGTACCCTTGTGTCAATTCATGGCGCAAACGGATCGTCCTCAAGGCCGAGGATGCCGCTCATCAGGATCGCGCCTTCGTTGGCGCGCGGCAGCTTGCTCAGGTAGCGCTCGGTCACGGCGACGTTGCTGTGCCGCAGCAATCGGCTGATCTTCTCAATCGGCACGCCGCTGGTATTGAGCGCTCCGGCAACCGAGCGGCGTAAATCGTGCGGCGCGACCTGACCGAGATCGGCGGCGCGCGCCGATTCCCCGACGATCAGCCAGATTCCGGTGGGCGTGAGTCCCTGTTTACTGATCCCGCCGCCTTTCCACAAGCGGCGTAGAATCGGCGTGGCAGGCGATTTAAGCTGATCCTGTGCCAGCAGCGCATTACGCCAACTGGTCAGCGCGGCGAGGACGGCGCGCGGCACATCGACCGGTGCGACCTTGCGTCCCTTGCCGTGAACCAGCAGCACGGCGCGGTCATTCTGCACGCTGAAATCCTCCCAGCGCGCGGAGGCCAGTTCCTCGCGGCGTAACGCCATCGTGCAAAGCATGGTCATCAGCGCGTAGTTGCGCAGCATTTGGTTGTCGCTGGTGGCGATCTGGCGCGCGGCGTTCATCAACAGGCGCAGTTGATCAGTCGAGAGCCAGTGACCAATCCGCTGGCCTTCTTCCGCACGCGGGATTTTCACCCGCGAGATCGCCGCGCTCACGTAGTCGTCGATCCAGCCTGCTTCCGCCAGCAGACTCGCCAGCGTGACGACTGAGGCGCGTGCCTGCTGAAGTCCCTGTTTGCCGTGCTTGCGGCGCACGAGAATGCCGAGCCAGGCGCGCATCTGTGCCGGGGTGAGACTGGTGGTTAGCACGCCGACCGGAAGATGCTGCATCCGATCCAGACGCGCGTCGCCCTTGCTCGGCTGCCAGCCTGCCACATCGACCAGATATTGATCGACCCAGCGGAAGTAGGCGCGCGACGTGTGCTGGCTGCTCGCCTGACCGGGCAGGGCGAGCGCGAAGTTGAAGGTCAGGCCGACGCTGCCGGGGACGATTTCGCTGGGGGGACGCGGTTGAAGGTTTGCCATGCCCGCGATTATATCACCGCTCGATTTCCGTCGATGCAATGATATACTGACGGGGTTTGGCTTATTCACCGGGGCGGGGAGTTCACATGCCGCAGGGACTTGAAATTCAACTGACCAATGCCATGACGACGCTGGTGCAGAACATCGGCTGGCTGGGCATCCTGTTCATCATGATTCTGGAAAGCTGCAACATTCCGATTCCGTCGGAAGTGACGATGCCGCTGGCGGGCTGGCTGCTGGTCGAGAAGCTGGGCGGCACGCCTGTGCAGGCGATCCTGATCGGCGGGCTGGTCGGATCGCTCGGCTGCGTGATCGGCTCGGTGATTAACTACGCGATTGGCGCGTATGGCGGTCGCCCGTTTGTCGAACGCTACGGCAAATACATCCTGATCAGCAAGCGCGACATTGCTCGCGCCGATAAGTGGTTCGCGCGCTGGGGCGACTGGGCGTCGTTCATCTCGCGTCTGCTGCCCGTCGTGCGGACGTTCATTTCGTTCCCGGCGGGGCTGGTGCGCGTGAACTTCGTCCGCTTCGTGGCCTTCACGTTCCTCGGATCGTTCATCTGGTGCGCGCTGCTGGCGCTCGGCGGTTTCATCGCGGGCGAGCATTGGGAAGACCTGCGCAACGCCATGCGTCCCTTCGATTATCCGATCATTGCCATCATCATCGTGCTGTTCGTCTACTACGTCTATCGCCACATCCGGCACGCCCGCGAGGACGTGGAAGCTCCCGAAGCTGCCGAATAGATCAAAGAGAGCGTTGTGCGAATCGATTTGTCGTAAACGCCCCTTGTCACAACATGATCCTTGTAGGGACGAGATTTGTCTCGTCCGTTAAGAGGTATTTCGAGGGGTATGCGTCAGCGGACGCGATAAATCGCGTCCCTACGAAAGTCTGGGCGGGTTTTAAACCCGCCCCTACAAATCCATGCCTTAAAGCGCTGTATTTAACCTGAATTTCGGATAGCAAATTTTGAGGGAAGGTTTTTGTAGGGGCACGACATGTCGTGCCCCTACAAGGGAAAAATCTGTTCCTGCTGCGGCTTATCCATAACTGGCGTTATTTACTAACCGCTAACGGCTAATCGCTCTCGTCACGCCAAATCCGCGTAAGCGGGCAGCGTCAGGAACTCGGTGAACTCCGCCTTGCGGATCATCTCGTCAAACAACTGTGCCGCGCGCGCGAAATGCCCATCGCTGAAACGCTGATCCCCGATTTCGGCGCGGATCGCGTCCATCTCTTCTTCGAATATCCTGCCATAGAGCGCTTCATCGACGGTGCGTCCATCCTTGAGCATCACGTGATGATGAAGCCACTGCCAGACCTGCGAGCGGCTGATTTCGGCGGTGGCGGCGTCTTCCATCAGGTGGTAGAGCGGCACGCAGCCGTTACCGCCGAGCCACGCCTCCAGATATTGAATGCCAACGCGCAAATTCCAGCGTAAGCCCTGCTCGGTGATGTCGCCTGCGCTCGGCGTGAGTAGATCAGCCGCGCTGACGTGAACGTCCTCGCGCTGGCGTGTGACCTGATTTGCGGCGGGCATGTGCTTGTTGAACACTTCCAGCGCGACCGGAACCAGTCCCGGATGCGCGACCCACGTCCCATCGTGACCGTCCTGCACCTCGCGCAGCTTATCAGCACGAACTTTTTCGAGCGCCTGCTCGTTCAGTTCAGGATTGTCCTTGATCGGAATTTGCGCCGCCATCCCGCCCATCGCGTGCGCGCCGCGTCGGTGGCAGACCTTGATCACCTGAAGCGCGTAGTTGCGCATGAACGGCACGGTCATCGTCACCTGCGCGCGATCCGGCAGCACGCAGGCGGGCTTGGTATGGAATTTCTTGATATAGCTGAAGATGTAGTCCCAGCGACCGCAGTTTAGCCCAGCCGAGTGATCGCGCAGTTCGTAGAGGATTTCCTCGGCCTCGAACGAGCCGAGGATTGTCTCGATCAGCACCGTCGCTTTGATCGTCCCACGCTCGATGCCGAGTTCGTCCTGCGCGAAGTTGAACACGTCGTTCCACAGGCGCGCTTCGAGGCGGCTTTCCAGCTTGGGCAGATAGAAATAGGGGCCGCTGCCCCGCTCGATCAGTTCGCGGGCGTTGTGGAAGAAGTACAACCCAAAATCGAACAGGCTGGCCGAGATCGGCTGGTCGTCAACCCTGAAATGCTTCTCGTCGAGATGCCAGCCGCGCGGACGCACCATCAGGACGGCTGTCTTTTCATTCAGTTGATAGCGCTTCCCGGCCTCATTGGTGAAGGTGATCGTCCGGCGCACCGCGTCACGCAGATTGGCCTGCCCTTCAATCATGTTCTCCCAGGTGGGCGAGTTGGCGTCCTCGAAGTCGGCCATAAAGACTTTCGCGCCGCAGTTGAGCGCGTTGATGATCATCTTGCGGTCGGTTGGCCCGGTGATCTCGACGCGCCGATCCTTCAGATCGTTGGGGATGGGCGCGATTCTCCACGTGCCTTCGCGGATTTGCCGCGTCTCTGGCAGAAAATCGGGCATGATTCCGGCGTCGATCTCGATCTGACGCTCGGCACGTTTGGCGAGCAGCGTATTGCGGCGCGACCGGAACGTGCGTGCCAGCTTGATCAGGAAGGCTTGGGCGTCAGCGCTGAGAATTTCGGCGCTCATATCTGCGGCCATCAGATGTTCTCCTGGGGTAACGAGCCGCCGAATCGCTTCGGCGTAGGACTGTTGTTAATGGGTGTGTATTCATTGTAAAAGATTTAGCGCGGGAAAGAAATAAAAAAACGAGGGCGTGCAGAAATAATCCGCGCGCCCTCGCCATTCGCAACTTCGTCTTAGCGCTGGTCGATAGGCGTCCAGGGCAGATCCAGCTTGCCGACATAATCGACCGACGGGCGGATCAGGCGGTTGTCGGTCACCTGCTCGATGATGTGCGCCGTCCAGCCCGCCATGCGGCTCATGGCGAAGAGTGGAGTGAACATATCGACGGGCAGTTCGAGCGTGTAGAGGACAATCGCGCTGTAGTAATCGACGTTCGGGTACAGATTGCGGTCGATGAAGTATTGATCGGCGCGCGCCAGCTTCGCCAGCTTGTCGGCGATCTCGAACCATTGCTCGTTGCCGCTGCCCTTCGCCAGCGCTTCCGCGCGGGTGCGCAGAATTGCGGCACGTGGGTCAAGCGCCTTGTAAACGCGGTGGCCGATGCCCATGATGCGGCGCTTGCCGCTCTTGATGTTCTCGTCGAACCACTGTTGTACGTTGTCCGGCGAGCCGATTTCGAGGAACATATTCATCGCTTCGGCATTCGCGCCGCCATGCGCGGAACCCTTGAGCGTGCCAATCGCGCTGACAATCGCGCTGTGCATGTCCGAGTTGGTGCTGACGGTCACGCGCGAGGCGAAGGTGCTGGCGTTCATGCCATGCTCGGTCAGCAGCACCATGTAGGCGTCAATCGCATCGACGGCGGTCTTTTCCGGCTCTTTCCCGGTCAGCATGTAGACGAAGTTAGCCGAGAGTGCCAAATCCTTGCGCGGTGCGACCGGTTCGAGTCCCTGCCGGATACGCGCCCACGCCGCGCAGATCGTCGTGACCTGCCCGGTCATGCGGATCGCCTTGCGGTGCAGGGCATCGAGGCTGTAGTCCTCGGAATCAGGGTCATAGAAGGCCAGTTCGGAGACGGCAGTCCGCAGCACCGCCATTGAGTTAGACTGCTTCGGGTATTCCTTGAGGTGCTTGAGCACTTCGGGGTAGACGACGGCTTGCTCGGCAATCGCGGCGCGCAGCTCTTCGAGTTCCTGCTTGTTGGGCAGGCGGTCGTTCCAGAGCAGATAAACGACTTCCTCATAGCTGGCATTAGCGGCCAGGTCTTCGATCTTGTATCCGGCATAGATCAGCTTGCCTTCCGTCCCATTGACGAGGCTCAGGCGGCTAGGGCCAATCGAAACGCCGTCAAGTCCTTTCTTCGCGGGTGCTTGCGTCATCAGAGTTCTCCTTCGCTGACTCCATAAAAGCCCGTGAACGGGCGCATTCGCATCTGACTACTAAGGTAGCAGTGGGAAGTGAGTGTGTCGTTAGAACGGGCGTAAAAGCGCCAAATTTCACGATATGCGAATTATAACACTCGGCCTACCGATCAATCAATGTGGATGCGGATTCCATCGCAGACCTTATTTGAAATTTAAAATGGATTGAATCGCTAGAGCCTGTTATGAACTTCGCGGCTGAATTTCCCCTCACCCTGGACGCTGGCGCGTCCTGTCCCTTTCCCACGCCAGCGGGGAGAGGGGCAAGAACCGGATTGTCTCCCTTTCTCCCCGCTGGCGTGGGAGAAAGGGGCGGGGATAGAGGGGTATAAAAAGTGCATAACAGCCTCTAGTGGTCAGGGCGAACGCATCAAATTTATATTCGGGTCATGAAAAGCGATACGGATTTTGTAGGGACGCGATTGATCGCGTCCGGCATAGCGGACGGCATCAATGCCGTCCCTACGATTCCTTGTGACCCTTTGTGACTTTCCATCTGATTTTGATGCGTTTGCCCTGCTCTAGTGGTGATTGGTCTTGCCGCTAGGTAAACGAACGGGGGAATCTTTTGTAGGGGCGCGATTGATCGCGTCCGCTTGATTATGAGCCAACGGACGCCGTGAATGGCGTCCCTACAAAGATCGTGATCTCCTTTCACCAAAGGAGCAATGAATTTGATGCAATAGCTCTGTTCACTGAACATTCGTCGTATTCTATGAGTAAGGCATATAAGCGCCTAAATCGAGGAAATAACCGATGCTCATCCACAACCGCTTCCGCGTCGCTTTGGTTCTGCTGATTCTGCTGCTGGGAACGGCGGTCGCTGACGCGCAAACCGCTGGCTCGGATGGTCTCGGCGATCCGTATTTCCCGACGCTCGGCAATGGCGGCTACGACGCGCAGCACTACGACATCAACATTGACGTGGACGTGCAGGATCAGCAGTTCACGGCGACCAGCATCATGAGTGCCAAAGCAACGCAGGATTTGAGCGCTTTCAATCTCGACTTCACCGCCGCCGAGTTGGACAGCGCCGAGGTGAACGGTCAGCCCGCGCAGGCGGCACGCAGCGGCGACGAACTGACCCTCACGCCCGCCGCCTCGCTCAAGAACGGCGACACCTTCAAGGTCGTCACGAGCTACAAAGGCGTGACTCAGGCGCGCAGCGATCAGGAAACGTTCGCGGCGCTCGGTTGGCTGCCGACCAGCAGCGGTCTCGCCGTGTTGGGTGAGCCTGCCGGATCATCCTCATGGTTTCCGGTCAACGAGCATCCGCTCGACAAAGCGACTTACACCATGCACATCTCGGTCGCCAAGCCGCTGATCGCCGTCAGCAACGGCGATCTCAAGAGCGTGGTCGATAACCCGAAGAACGCGAGCGAATCGACCTATACCTGGGAGATGGATCAGCCGATGGCGAGCTATCTGGCGGTGCTGGCGGTCGGCAGTTTCACCCGTGAGGATGCCAGGTCGCCCGGCGGCATCACGATTCGCAACTATTTCCCGACCGCCTATGCTGACGACGCCGAAGGCGCTTTCAAGGATCAGGGCGACATGCTCGATTACTTCAGCAGCCTTTTCGGATCGTACCCGTTCGACGCTTACGGCGCGCTCGTCCTCGATACCAACCTCGGCTTCTCGCTCGAATCGCAGAGCATGACGACCTTCACGCCCTTCGTGATGGAAGCCGTCCTTGATGACAATCCGATGCGCGGTGAAGGAACCATCGCGCACGAGATGACCCACCAGTGGTTCGGCGACAGCGTGAGCCTGACTTCCTGGAAGGACATCTGGCTCAACGAGGGCTTCGCCACTTATGGCTCGTGGCTGTGGTTCGAGCACAGTCAGGGCAAGCCAACCTATAACTCGATTGTCCGCAGCGCCTACGAGGATGTCAGTGGCAAGCAGTACAAGCAGCAGGGGCTGTCCACCGACGAAATTCGCCAGAAGCTGCTCCAGTTCGCCGTCACGGGTGATCCAACGCCCGACAAGCTGTTCGACTATCCCGGCGTTTACGAGCGCGGCGCGCTCACCTTGCACGCCCTCCGCCTGACGATTGGCGACGCCGCTTTCTTCAACACGCTCAAGACCTATCAGCAGAAGTACAAGTATGGTAACGCGACCACCGCCGACTTCATCGCCGTCGCGCAGCAGGCCAGCGGCAAAGACCTGGCTGATTTTTTCCAGCATTGGCTGTATGATCCGATCATTCCGGCTTTGCCACAGGGATGATCGATGACGGGCGAAAACGCGCGCCTGTGGAGCGTTCAGAACCTCCGGCTGATGCGCGCGACCTACATCACCTATGCTTTCAGCCGTCACGTCCACGACTATTTTGCCATCGGCGTGATCGAGGCGGGCGTGCAGCAGTTCTCCTATCGGCATGAGCATTATTTCACGCCGCCGACTGGGTTGTTTCTGCTCAACCCCGACGAGCCGCATGATGGTCAAGCCGCGACCGCTGACGGCTTCACTTACCGCGTGATCTACCCGGAAGCCGAGCTGATGCAGCAGGTCGCCGCCGAAGTTGCCGGGCGCAGCCGCGACGTGCCGTTTTTCTCCGACGCCGTAGTCGATGATCCGACTCTGTATCACGCCTTTCTACGTCTGCATCGTTCCCTCGAAGATGAAGGCTCGGCGCTCGAACAGCAGTCGCGTATCCTGATTTTGCTGGCCTCGCTGATCACACGCCATGCCGATGCTTTTGGGTCGAGACGGCGTGTCGGCTCGGAGCGCCGCGAGGTCGAGCGCGTGCGTGCCTACCTTGATGCCCACTATGCCGACGACGTAACGCTCGATCAGCTAGGACAGGTCGCTAACCTCAGCCCGTATTACCTCGTGCGCGTCTTTCACCACGAGGTCGGCTTGCCGCCCCACGCCTACCTCGCCAGCGTGCGCGTCCGCCGCGCTCAGGATTTGCTCGCGGCAGGTCAGCCGATTGCCGATGTTGCCTACGCGACCGGCTTCAGCAGTCAGAGCCACCTCACCAACACCTTCCGCCGCTACATCGGCGTCACGCCGAGCCAGTACGCCCATCAGCGCAAGATTTTGCAAGACCTCTGAGCGGCTTCCCGTTACCATGATCGTGATGGTCAAAGGAGAAGTCGAGATGCACGAAGACGTTTACGCCGAACTGAGCGCCTATTTTCAGGCGCGGGGCGTTCCCTACCGCGAAATTCAGCACGCGCCCGGCGCGGCGACCGAGGATTATCATCAGGCGCTCGGCTGCCGCTACGAGCAGCAGGCCAAATGCCTGTTCCTGAAGGTCAAACAGGGCGGCGGCGCGTTTTCATATGCCATCTGCACGATTCAGGCACAGAAACGCGCTGACCTCAAGCGGATCACGGAAATTCTGGGCGCGAAAGAAGTCAAGATGGGCACAGCGGAGGCGCTCTACGAGATCACGGGCTGTCACTTTGGCGAACTGCCGCCCGCCGCATCGATGTTCGGCCTGCCGCTGCTGATGGACAGGGATTTCTTCAACGAGGACGAGATTTTCCTCAACGCGGGGCGCGTCGATGTCTCGTTCGTCATTCAGGCCGACGATTTGCGCCGCCTCGAAAATCCCACGCTGTTTTGAGAGAAGCGATTAGCGGTTCGCTCAAGACGAAAGAACGAGATCGAACCGCCGAAGTAGTATCAAGTTCAAAAAGAGAAAAGATTCAACGCAAAGGAAAACAATGGGCGCACATGTAGGTGCGCCCATAGGCATCAAGTTAAGCAATTTGAGGAGCAATTCCGCTTGCATCGCCGGAGGTTCGAGCGTCGGGCAGCGCGAGCGACGGCGGTGCGATAGAACCTTAAATTGATGCGCATGGGGGTGTACGGCTGTGCGCCCCTACAAAAAACAATCCTTGCGACTAACTCGCGCCGGGTTATTGCGAATGGCTAACCGCTAACCGCACTTCCACTATTTCCGCGTTACAATAGAGCGCGATTGCACTACGGAGCAAATGCTATGTCTAATCTTGCGCGTATCGATCAGCGCCCCAGCATGGATGGGCTGTCCGAAGATGACAAACGGACATTAGCGAAGCGCTTCGATGCCAACGCCTACGAGATCAATGTGGACGGCCACCATATCGAATGGAGGCGCATCGACGAGGTAGAGGTAGCGAAAGCCGCTCGGCAGAGCGGGCCGTCGGGCTGGTTCGTCAAGAACGTTGTTTTTGCCGGAGATCGCTATCATGTCGGTGTCTACTTCGGGCGTGATGAACTGGTGCTGACCAACGTCACGCTGGAAGCTGCCAAATTTGTTGTACAAACCATCGCTTATTACGCCAACAATACGATTCGCTATACCGGAGTGGAGGGTATCGCCCCGGTCACTGAGGGGTGAGTTATGCGTCGTGCGCTGATCGTCGTCGCTTTGTTGCTTTTCGTCACGGCTTGCGGCTCCGCCCCCGCGACCGTTCAGCCTACGGGAACACCTTCGGTCTGGAGCGCGCCGCTCACGCTGGCGCAAACGCCGCAGTCGGATGCTCCGGCGCTGGTCAGCAACAACGGCGGACTGGTCGCGGCATGGATCGGCTCGGACTCGCGCGGCGTGCATCAGGACGCGCGCCAGTTGAACGGCAGCGGCCAGTTGACCGACGTAATCACGCTGCCGCTGCCGCCAACCCATCCCTATGGTCAGCGCTTATTTCCCGCCGATAACGGCAATACCCATCTGCTCTGGCTTGATGCTGACAGCGGCGGTCAGACGACGCTTTACGAGGCGCTCCTTACGCCTGATCTGACCGTCGCGCGCGGGCCAGTCGCGGTTTCAAGCGGGCTGGCGCTCAACTTCAGCGCCGTACCCGATGGAGCGGGCGGCTTGTGGGTCGCGTGGAGCGGCGGACAACTCTCCGAGCTTTCGGTTTACACCCGCCACATCGACGACGAGGGACGACCGTTGCTCGAAGCGAACACCGTCGCTTCCAATGCCGATCATCCCGCGCTGGTCGTGACCAATCGTGGCGATCTGTGGTTGTTCTGGTTGCAAAACGGTCAGTTGATGCGCGAGGCGCTTGGCCCTTCGACGACCAGTCCCGCTGAAGCCCTGACCAGCATCCTCAGTCTTGCATCCGGTGACCGCCTGACCGATTTCCGCGCCGCGCTTGACGCGACCAGCGCCTATGCTTTCTGGGACATCACCCGCGCTGACGGCACGAACGAAGCGTGGCTGACCGCCGGATCGCTGAGTGCGAGCGCGTGGGGACAGCCGCAGCGCCTGAGCATCAAAGTCGATCCGACGGCGCAGGTCGATACCGGTTTCAAGCTCGGCAGTATTCCGGCGGCCTCGCTGGGCGGCGATACCGCGCTGCGCTGGGTCGAGCCGCTTACCGATCAGTACAACTCGCTTGCGGCAGTGGTCGAAAGCGATGCTGGGTTGGGGATCATCACGCTTCAGGGCGGCGATCTGGAGGGCTACACGCTCGCCGCACCGAACGTCAAGCTGATCGGCGCGCCCACGCTGGTGCTCAACGTCTCAGGGAATTTCGCAATTGCGTGGGCTGCTCCCGGCGACAATAACACCGCTAATTTGCAGTTGATTCAGACGCAGAAATAGCACAAATCAGGAATTGGCAGGAGCGGGTTTCAAACCCGCCCCTACGGAGATGTTTCTAGCCGCTAGCGAATATCCTGAAGTGCGGCCTGATACCGCTGCGGCAGGTTGTGTTGATGGAAGGCGACGTTCTGCGCGTCGGAAGGCACTTCGACGATCTTCGAGAAGTGCGACTTGCCTGCGGGAATCTGCGTCGGCTGAACCTGATACTCGGTGCCGCCGCGTTTGGCGGTGTAGCCCTTGCGCGCGTACCCGCCCCGGCTCTGCTCGTAGTCGATTTTGACGCCGTGAACGGCTTTCCCCGTCCGCTTGGTAAAATCGCCGACGTGCCAGTCTTTGACATCACCCGCGATGTAGACGCGCGTCACTTTGGGGTAGAGGGCGTGATGGTCGCCGCGCGTCTCCTGTATCAGATCGTAGGTGACGTACATTTCCTGCGCGCCGCCCTTGTACTTGGATTCGGTTGATTTGTAGTAGCGCGGCACTTTGCTCATGATTTATTGCCCCACGACTCGTCGTAATCGGCGTCGGTGCCGATGGCCTTCGCGCGGGCGTTGATTTTGCGCGCAGTCGTAGCGAACTCGTCGGTAGCGACCTGGCGATAGTCACTCGCTTCCTTACCGAATTTCTCCTCCCACGAGGGCGCGTGGGTGAGGGTGATCAGGTAGCCCGCACGCCGATAGAGTTCGGTCAAATCGGGGCGTGACCTGGCTTTCTCGACATCCGCGCGAATCTCCTTGAAGATTGTTTTCAGTCCGGTCTTGCTGTTGACCTCGCCGTAGATATGCGTATCGTGTGCCATACGATGACCTCCATCTACATTACAATCTCTATTTTACCTCTATCTGTCAACCGATTTGTAATGTGGCGAGGGAAGCAGCGTGCTGTTTCTCACCAATTGTTTATTGGTTGGAGCGGAACAGCACGCGGTAGGAGATGATCGCGTGACCGCCGTCAGCGGTATTGCAGGGAACCGCCGAGAGCGGCTGTGGCAGCGGATCAGCGTGACCGGGCATGTCGATGATGTAGTCCTTGCCCTGCGTCATCTGGAAGTCGGCATAGCCGGGGTCTTTTTCCGGCATCAGCCCCGTATAGAAGTCGCTTTCGCCGTTATCCCAGCGTGCGCGAATCTCCTGACCCGGCAGACCCGTCACGCCGTCATTGTCGTAGACTTCGACGGTGATCAGGCCGGACTGTGTGGTGCTGCACGTCAGCGGCGTTACGCTGATCAGGTCGAAATCGTTTTGCGGCGCAACCGTCGGCACGATCACCAGCACAGGCGTCTGCGTTGGCACGGCGACAGCCGGGGTCGGCGTTTTACTGGGCGGCGGCGTGAGCGTCATGGTCGGCGTGGGCAGTTCGATTGTGACGACACTGCTCTCCTGCGTGCTGTTAGCGGAGATCAGCGAATCGGCGCAGCCCGTGCGTCCCTGCGGCTGATAGAGCTTCATCATCGCGCGGATCGCGTGCAGACCGCTGCTGCTGTTGACGTACCCGGTCGTCGCCAGGCGGCAGGCTGTATCCGCGACCGCCTGAATTGGGTCGCCGGGAAGCTGCAAGTCCGCCAGTCGGTTGATCGCGCCCGCGAGGTCGTTGTCATGGTTGTAGTTGAGCGCGATGGCAACGATGTACTGATCCTTCGCGTCGGCTTTCAACTGCCAGGGTTGGGTGTCGAACTCCTGCACCGGGGCGAGATTCCAGGCGTAGAACAACGCTCCGGCGAGGCCGAGAATCAGCCCAAGAATGATGCCAGAAATCGAAAAGAAGCGGCGCGGACGCCGATAGCGGCTCGGAACAGCTTCGCTCATTGGCTCGGCACCGGGGTGATGATCTGATAAGGCTGCATGATCGGCGTCAGGCGACCGAGACCCGCAGACAAGGCGACCAATGCCTGAATATCTTTGACATCACTCGAATTAGTGATGAAGCGCTCGGTGGTGTCCTGAATGTAGGCCGGGACGTTATCGACGCCGAGGACGCGCATCCGGTCGAGCGCGCCCGTCAGATCGCCGTCGTCAAGGTAGGCATTGGCGACCATCACGGTATAGTCATCTTTGTATTGCTGCGCCAGACGATCCGGCGTGCTGTCGGTATACTTGACCGGGAACTGCACCCAGCCGAAGTAGAGACCCAGCAGCGCGCCGACGATCAGCGCGACGATGAACGACAGCAGAAAGCGAACCATGCCATCCTCGATGTGCGGCGGACGAAGCGATGTTGCTATGCAGAGGTTATCTTAATCGCGGGCGCGCTTTTGCGCAAAGAGATACGAGATTGATCTGCTATACTTGGCAGCGATGGCAGGAAACAAGCAATATAAAACCGAGCAGTCTGCTCGGTTTTATGCCGGTGGTGGGAATCGAACCCACACACCCTCGCGGGTACACGATTTTGAGTCGTGCGCGTCTGCCAGTTCCGCCACACCGGCGTTAATAGAACAATTGATTTCAATTGCTACTGTGTGAATGGTAAACGCACCCACTAGGAGTGTCAATGGTGGGCAACCCTGACGACGAACAAGTTCTGATCAACCGAGCGCGACGCGGCGACCTCGACGCCTTCAACGCGCTGATCCTGCGCTATCAGGACAGCGCCTACACGGTCGCCTTCCGCATCATGGGTGATGCGCAC
>DASZXN010000305.1:0-6050 GCA_035545875.1 Phototrophicaceae bacterium | reverse complement strand
GGCCATGCTCCCCGTGCTTGAATAACGTTGACCACGAGCCTTCCGGCTCATCTTCGATGCTGACGCAGTGACCGGGTTGCAGCGCGCCTTCCCAGTTGGGCGGCACGCCTTTGCCGGGATAATCGAAGCGGACGGTCAGGCTGCGCGCCTGCGCCGAGCGGTTTTCGAGCGTGAACTGAACCGCCAGCACGTTGCGTTCCGGCCACGCCGCTGCTGCCGTCAGCCGCAGATCGGCGTTCTCGTCGGTTTCCGTCACGATGTCGGGGCGATAGTTACGCGCCTTGAACGGCAAATCGAGCGCCTGCCCGTTTTCCAGCACCGACCAGTTCAACAGCCGCTCGGTCAGCACCGTACCGCCCCAACCGAGCAGCGCCTCGGCGGTTTGCAGACCGGACGCCTGCGGATTCGTCCACGTCAGCGCCAGCCACGAATACCGATCACTCCATCCGGCGGGCTGCTCGGTGTAGGGAACGAGGTTATCGAGATTGAGATTGTCTGCCCAAGCCACCATGTGTTTCCTTATCCCTGAATGCCAGTCAGGTTGATGCCGCGCACGAAGTAACGCTGCAAGAAGATAAAAATGATGAGAACCGGAACCGTGATCATGACGCTGCCCGCCATCAGGCGCGGCTGATCGGTGTGCCACTGTCCCTGCGCCAGATTCGCGCCCAGTTGGACGGTGTACAGGTCGATTTTGTCGAGGAAGATCAGCGGGGCGAAGAAGTCGTTCCACTGCGCCATGAAGATGAACAGCCCTAAGGTCGCCAGCGCGGGTTTCATCAGCGGCAGGGCGATGTAGTAGTAGACCTGAAATGAGTTGCAGCCATCGATGCGCGCCGCGTCTTCGAGTTCTTTGGGCAGCGAGAGCATGTACTGGCGCAGGAGGAACGTTCCGTAGGCCGAGCCGAGCATCGAGGGGATGATCAATGGGTAATGCGTGTTGATCCAGTTGAGCGGGTACACCAGGATATAGAGCGGGATAATGGTCACGATGGCGGGAACCATCATCGTCCCCAGCACGAACAGAAAGAGCTTGTTCTTCCCTGGAAATTCCAGCCGCGCGAAGGCATAGCCCGCCAGCGACGAAGTGATCAACTCACCGATCACGCTCAACCCCGCGATCTTGATCGTGTTCAGGTAGAACAGGCCGAAAGGCAGGTCGTGGGTTAAGCCGACATAGTTGTCGAGCGTTGGCTCGTGCGGATAGAACGTCGGCGGGAACTGAAACGTCTCGAACTCGGTTTTGAGCGAACCGGACACCATCCAGTAAAACGGAAAGAGCGACGCGAGGCTCAACACAATCAGCACCAGCGTCACGAGCGTCTTTTTGATGCGCGTGCTGGTTTTCAGCCCCATCTGCCAGCGCGACGTTGGCATCACGGTTCGGGTACGGGTCAAATCTGTATTCATCAAGGAATGCCTTTATTAAATCTTAGAGCGTGTTTGTAAAAGACCATATACAGCCCTCACCCTCAATCCCTCTCCCTCAGGGCGAGGGACTTAAAAACCTTGAAAACTCAGTTTTCGCCCTTCTCCCTGAGGGAGAAGGGTCGGGGATGAGGGCAAAATGAACGTAATCTACCATTTGCAAACGCGCTCTCAGTAATACACCCAGCGCCGCGACAGCTTCACCTGCGCGTAGGTGGCGACGACCAGAATCAGCGTCAGCACCCACGAGAGGGCGGAGGCATAGCCCATCTTGGCAGAGCTAAAGGCCGTCTGCCAGAGGTAGTAGACGTAAACGTTGGTCGAATTGACCGGGCCGCCCTGCGTCATGACGTAAATCAGGCCGAAGGATTGAAAGCCGCCGATAAAGCTGACGACCAGCACGAAGAATATCTGCGGCGTGAGCAGCGGAATGGTGATGCGGAAGAATTTTTGCAAATCGCCCGCGCCGTCAATCGTTGCCGCTTCGTAAAGCTGCTCCGGGATGCCTTGCAGCCCGGCCAGATAGATGATGATGTTGTAGCCCAATCCCTGCCAGACCGTCGCAAAGACGACGGCGGGCATCGCCAGATTGGTGTCGGACAACCAGTGCGGCCCCTGAATCCCGAACATCTGAAGGATGTAGTTGATCAGGCCGAAGTCGCTGTCGTACATCCAGCGCCAGAGCAGGCCAATCGCCACCACCGAAGTGACCAGCGGCAGGAAGAAGGCGATCCGGTAGAGCGTCACGCCGGGGACTTTCTGGTTGAGCAGGACGGACAGGATCAGCGGGATGGTCGCGGAGAGCGGGACGCTCAGGAGGACGTAGCGAAAGGTATTGCCCAGCACTTTCCAGAACAGCCGATCCCGCGTCACCATCTGGATGTAATTCTGAATGCCGACAAACTCCGGCGGGGTGACGAAATCCCATTTGGTGAAGCTCATGACCAGCGACACGAGAATCGGGATCAGGACGAACGCAAAGATGCCGATAAACAGCGGCGCGATGAATAGATAGCCCTCATAGCGCGCCCAACGACTGCGGCGTTGGGGAGCGGTCGCAAGTGACGCCATCGTCATTTCCCCTTATGGTAGGGTTTCAGATCACGGACGGCGGCTGCGCGTCCCGCGAATCGGCTCACGGGACACGCAGCGCCGAAATCAGTTCAGCCAGCGTCGATCAGGAATTGTTTGCCAGAACGTCTTCCATCCCCTGCTGAATCTGGTCGAGGGCATCCGAAGGCGAGGCTTGTCCCAGGAAGGCGGCCTGCGAATCGGGCACAATCACCTGATTCAGCAGCTCGTCGTGATTGATGCCCAGACCGTCGGTGTACACGATGTCGGCGTGGGTCGCATCGACGAAGATTTGTCCGCCGTGCGCCTTCATCGCATCCGAGAGGAAAGCGTCCGGCACGCCCGCCGGGATCGAGAAGCCGGTGCTGCCGAGTACGCGCGCGCCGTCACCGACCGACATATGCTTGAGGAACGTCCAGACTTCATCGGGATGCTTGGTGCTGGACACCATGCCGAAGCCGGATGTCCAGAGGACGTTCGCCAGCGGCCCGCCCTTATAGGCGCGCGGCATCGGGACGACCTGCCAGTCGATCTTGTCGCCCGCTTGCAGCAGGGCGACGGTATCGATGGTGCTGCTCGACCACATCGCCATTTTGCCGGAAAGCTGGCGTGTGCCCGCGTCCAGCGCGGCCAACTGCTCGGCAGACGGCGAAATGCCATCGACGAGGATGGTATCGACCAGCCATTTGAGCGCCTCGACGTTCTTGGGATCGTTGGCGGTCGGCGTGGTGAAATCGCCCTTCTTGCGGTCAAAGAAGCCCGGCCCATCGTTCGCCCACATATACTGCTCGAATTCCCAGGGGCCAGTTGGCGTCATCCAGCCATAAATCTTGTCCGCGCCGTCGCCGGAGGTCAGCGCTTTGGCTTTTTCAACCACGTCCGCCCACGTCCAGCCGTCCTGGGGCGGCTCGACGCCCGCAGCCTCGAAAATCGCCTTGTTGTAGATGACCGCGTGCGAGACGTAATCCTTCGGGATGCCGAACAGCTTGCTTTCGGAGGTGTACAGGTCGAGCAGCGCCTGCGGGATCGGTTTGTTGGCGAAATCCGCGTCATTGGCGACGTAGGTGCTCAGGTCGGTGAGCAGTCCCGTTTTCGACCAGTTGAGCGGCGGGCCGTAAGTCGCCACCGCGACCATATCGGGCGGATCGCCGGCGGCGATGCGGGTGTTCATCTTCGCCAGCATCTCCGGCCAGCCGCCGGGAACCGGCGTCCACGTGACCTGAATCTCCGGGTGCGCTTTGGCGAACAGGTCGAGCGCCTGCTGATGTACGTCATCGAGGCTGAAGCCGACAATTTCCAGCGCGATGGTCGCCTGTGCTCCCGGCGCGGCAAAGACCTGAGGCACGCCGCTGGCGGCGAGAGCGGCGGCTCCTCCGGCTGCGGAGGCAATACGCAAAAATTCCCGACGGCTAAATTTCTTGGGCAGCATGATATATTTCCTTCCGGTTTAAAAAATAGCTTTCTTATCGCGTATCGATTATCGATAAGCAATAATCTAGCGTGATCCCATAGGGATGTCAAGTCTTAGCCAGGGCAAACGCATCAAAATCAGATGGAAAGTCACAAAGGGTCACAAGGAATCGTAGGGACGGCATAAATGCCGTCCGCTCTGCCGGACGCGATTTGTCGCGTCCCTACAAAATCCGTATCGCCTTTCATGACCCGAATATAAATTTGATGCGTTCGCCCTGAGTCTTAGCGCAGCAAGCTGGTCTTACGGTGTTGGGGAGTTAGCGGATCAGGTTTGCCGCTGGGCGGTACGCGGGTCAAGCGCATCGCGCAGCGCGTCGCCGAGCAGGTTGAAGCCGAGCGTCGTCATCAGAATGGCCGCGCCCGGTACGAGGATCAGCCAGGGGGCGCTGCGATACTGCGACTGCGCGTCGGCGATCATGTTGCCCCAGCTTGGCGTCGGCAGCGGCACGCCGAGGCCGAGAAAGCTGAGCGAAGCCTCGGTCAAGACCGTCCCGGCTAAAGCGAGCGTTGACCAGATCACCACCAGCGTGATGATCTGGGGCAGAATGTGGCGAATGACGATGTGCAGGCTGCTCGCGCCCAGCGAGCGTGCCGCATCGACGTAAGCCAGTTCGCGCACGACCAGCACCTGACTGCGCACCAGGCGCGACAGCGCCGGCCACGTGATCACGGCGATGACAACCGTCACCACGCCAATGCTCGGCCTGAGCACCGCCGTCAGCGCCAGCGCCAGCAGAATCGCCGGGAATGCCAGCAGTACGTCGGTGAAACGCATCAGCACCGTATCGAAGATGCCGCCGAAATAGCCTGCCAGAATGCCGACCAACAGGCCGAGCAGTGCCGCCAACCCATTGGCGACGAGGCTGACGAACAGCGAAACCTGCCCGCCGTAGAGCGCGCGGCTGAGTACGTCACGTCCCAGCGGATCCGTGCCGAGCAGATAATGGCTGCCCGGCGGGACGGGCAGACCCGTTCCGGTCAGGCCGTCGCGGAACTGGAAGATCGGATCAAACGGGGCAAGCTGGTGAGCGAAGATCGCGCCGATGAAGATCGGCAGGAGCAGGATCAGGCCGACCCAGGCGCGATGCAGCCGCCGGAAGCGCGGCCAGAACCCGGTCGCGGCGCGCGCGCCTTTGAGTTCAGCCATTGGCGAGGCTGACGCGCGGATCGAGCGCCACGTAGAGCAGATCGACGAGCAGATTGATGACGACGACGCAGACTGCCGCGAACAGCACCGTCCCCATGATCATCGGCACATTTTCCTGACGGATGGCTGCCCACGCCTGCTGACCGATGCCCGGCCAGCCGAACACCGCTTCGATCAGCACGACGCCGCCGAGCAGCCCGGCCAAATCCAGCCCGGCCAGCGTCACGACCGGGAGCAGCGCGTTGCGGAGCGCGTGCAAATACAGCACACGGCGGTCGCGCAGCCCTTTGGAGCGGGCGGTACGGATGTAATCGCTGCCGAGTTCATCGAGCATACTATTGCGCAGAATCCGGGCATACCAGACGCCACCGCTCAAGCCAAGCGTGAGCGCGGGCAGCACCAGATTGATCGGTTTGCCGTAGCCGCCGAGCGGAAAGATTGGAATCACGAAGCCGAGAAAGTAGAGCAGCAGCAGGCCGAGCAGAAACGGCGGAATCGAAACGAAGACCAGCGCGCCGGTGGTGATCAGCGCGTCGAGCTTGGAGCCGGGGCGGGTCGCGGCGATGATGCCCATCGGGATGCCGAGCGCCAGTTCGACACACAGCCCGGCGACGGCAAGCTGCGCCGTCGCCGGAACGTGTTGCAGAATGGCCTGGAGGATCTCGCGGTGGTCAAGCGGCGAGCGACCGAGATCGCCCTGTAAGGCGCGGCCTAGATAGCGCACGTACTGAACGTAAAGGGGATCGTTCAGTCCCCACTGCTCGCGGATGCTCTCGACGGTCGCTTGGTCGGCGTGTGGCCCGGCGTACATGCGCGCAGGGTCGCCCGGCATCAGGTAAATGATCACGAAGGTGATCAGCGAGATGCCGAGCAGCACGCCACTCGCGCCGACCAAGCGCTTGAGGACATAGCGACCCATCTAGCGGCTCAG
>DASZXN010000304.1:0-3561 GCA_035545875.1 Phototrophicaceae bacterium | reverse complement strand
CGTCCTCCGACCAGTGCATCAGCCGCCCCTCGCGGACGATCAGCGCGGCGCGCGTGCGCGCCACCTTCTCATCGACCGTCGTCTCGTTCAAGCCCCAGACGGCGTAAATCTGGCCGTTGGTGCGGCTGACCGTGCGCTTGTCCTGAAAGCCGAGGCGCGCGGCGATTTGCTCGTTGGTCATGCCCTGCCCTAACATTCGGGCGACGACCTGCTCGTTCGGTTCGAGCAAGGCCATCGGCGACTGTTCGTCCTTCTGGCGAACTTCCTGCACGCGCGCCTCAATTTCGGGATCGACAAAGCCGCGTCCGCTGACGGCATCACGCAGCAGCGGCACGATCATCGCGGGCAGCAGATAGTTCGACTTGCGCACGTAAGCGTAATGGCTGAGGATGCCGGAGCGCCGGAAATCACGATAATAAGCGTCGTCGTCCTGAATCGAGTAAAAGACGACCGGCAGGCGCGGCAGTTCACGCCGGATAGCGACTGCTGCCTGTATCCCGTTGATCTGCCCGGCCAACTGCACGTCCATCAGAATCACGTCGGGCGGCTGCGCGAGACACATATTCAGAGCATCCTCGCCGCGCGGCGTCACGCTGATCACCTTGACCGCGCGCGTGTTCTCCAGCCCGACGCGCAGCGCTTCACGCAGCTTGTCGCCGTCCTCAACAATCAGCAGATTGAGCATATGCGTTTGTAGTCCACATCCCCTTGAATACGGCTATTGTCTCATTGTACAGGGGACTTCAATCAAGCACTTGGGTGCGTAGAAAGCGGTCATTAGTCTTTGTCTTTGGTTTTTAGTTTTTAGTTCAGCCACCTGCGGCTATACTTCAAGAGAACAGTTTTTACTAACAACCAATAACGAAGAACTAATCACCGGAATTGACTTCCTATGCGCCTCGTCTATCTCGCGCTTGGCTGGTGCGCCGGGATCGTGCTGGCCGCCAACATCGGCCTGCGCCAGCCGATCCTGTGGCTCGCGCTGGCGATCCTGATGACGCTGCTGGCGTGGCGCACACGGCGGATCGAGATCGCTGCTGTGATGCTGCTGGCGCTCGGCGGACTGCGCATGTCACTGGAGCCGATCAGCAGCGGAATTGCGGCCTACAACGGCCTCGGCGGGATGACGATTACGGGCACAGTGATTGATGAACCGGATCGCACCGACAGCGGCGTTCAACTGCGCGTCAATGTCGAGGCGGTCACGCGCGCCGGATCGACCATGCCCAGCGATGGCCTCGTCCTGATCGAAGCGCCGCCGCTGACCGACGCCCGCTACGGTGATCAGGTCAGCGCGACGGGTGAACTGATCACCCCCGGCGTGAGCGACCGCTTCTCCTACGCGGATTATCTCGCGCACAGCGGCGTGTTTAGCTTGATGATCGATAGTTCGGTGATCGTCACTCAGCAAGCGAGCGGCAGCGATTTGACCAGCCTGCTGATCGATCTACGCGCCCGCGCCGCCGACGCGATCAACCACGCCCTGCCCGAACCGGAGGCCGGGCTGCTGGTCGGGATGCTGCTCGGCAACACACGCGGCATCGCGCCGGACGTGAGCGATGCTTTCGCGCAAACGGGCGCGTCGCAGATCATCGCTATCAGCGGCTTCAACATGACGATCCTCGCCGCGCTGGTGATCGGCTCACTCAAGCGCCTGCGCGTTCGGCCTATGCCAGCCACGACGATTGCCATCGCCATCATCGCGGCGTACACGCTGCTGGTCGGCGCGAATCCCTCGGTGGTGCGCGCCGCGCTGATGAGCGGCCTGCTCGTGATCGGTCAGGCAATCCGGCGGCAGACCTATTTGCCCGCGTCGTTAGCCTTCGCCGCGCTGATCATGGCGCTGCTCAATCCGACCGTGCTCTGGGATGTCGGCTTTCAACTGAGCTTCTTCGCTACGCTCGGCCTCGCCCTGTTTGCCGAGCCGTTCGCGGATACGTTTGATCGAGCGCTGACCCAAAGAGCCGCGCCGCCGCTGCGTCGCCTGATCGACGTGCTGATCGCGGAACCGCTGGCCGTCAGTGTCGCCGCGCTGATTTTCGCGCTGCCGCTGACGATGCTCTATTTCGGGCAGGTGTCGCCGTTCGTGCTGCTGATCAACCTGCTGGTAATGCCGTTTCAGCCTGCCCTGCTGATCCTCGGCGGCGCGGCAACATTGATCGCCATCGTCGCGCCCGTGATCGCGCAGGTATTGTTTTGGCTCGACCTGATCCCGCTGGCATGGACGATTGGCGTCGTGCGCTGGTTCGCGCAGATTCCGGTCGGCGAGGTTTACGTCTCGCCCAGTCTCGTCGCGCTGGTCTTTCTCGTGCTGATCGGAGGAGCGATGGTCAAGGCGGTACAGCCGCGCTGGTCGATCCAGTTTGGCAATCTGGTGAGCCGCCGCGTGCTGATCAGCGCGACGGTGCTGGCGGCGCTCGGCATTCTGCTGCTGCTGGCGGCGCTCATTTTGAGCCGACCCGATGGCAAACTGCACGTCTGGATGCTGGATATGGGCGAGAGCGATGCCGTGCTGATTCAATCGCCGCGCGGCGCGCATTTCCTGATCGACGGCGGCAGTTCGCCCTCGCGCCTGCTGACCGCGCTCGGCGACCGATTGCCTTTCACCAATCGGACGCTGGAGGCTCTGTTTCTGACCGAACCAGACACGACTCAGTTCGCGGCGCTGCCGACGGTGCTGGATCGCTATGATCTGGGCGTGGTGGTCGATCAGGGGCAGCCGAACCTCAGCCCCGATTTCGCGGATTTGCAAGCGCGGCTGTCCGCGCACCCGATTGTGAACGTCCGCTCCGGCTATTCGCTCGACACCAACGATGGTGTGCAGATTGAGGCGCTCAATCCGGCGCAGACGCCGGGATTAGGCGATTCGCTGGGCGCGAACGCGCTGGTGCTGCGCGTCCGCTACGGCGACGTAAGCTTTCTGCTCACTTCCAACCTCAACAGCACGGGGCAGGAAGCGCTGCTCAAAGCGCGCGTGCCGCTGCAAGCGTCGGTGCTGCAACTGCCGGAGCAAGGGGCGGTACGCTCGCTCGAAAAGGATTTCCTCGCCGCCGTGCAGCCGCAGGTCGCGGTCGTGCAAGGCGACGCTCCTGACGCGGGAACGCTTGGCGAGTTGGGCAGCACGCCGCTCTATCGTACCGATCAGGGCGGTACGATTGACCTGAGCACGGACGGGCATCAGTTATGGGTGGTGCAGGAGCAAGAATAGTGATGCGTGATGAGTAATGAGTCAAAAACAGAAAAGATGCAGCGCAAAGACGCAAAGTAAAAACAGAAAGAGGGATTGAACCGCCAAGAACGCCGGGAAGAGAACAAACGGACGCGATCAATCGCGTCCCTACAAACCATGTATCAATTGCGATGTGGCAGGAAGAACCGTTGTTCGGAGTGAAGTCGCCTGTTCGCCCACCCGTAGATAACGAGCGCGGCGAGACCGCTGATGATGCAATCGACGGCGAAATCGCCAAGCGAAGATTCGCGGTCAGGGACGAGCCGCTGAAGCAGTTCAGTGATTGCGCCATAGACGCAGCAGGTGATGAAGGCGACACTCAGCGCGCGGCG
>DASZXN010000303.1:0-6190 GCA_035545875.1 Phototrophicaceae bacterium | reverse complement strand
CTCGTGCTGAGAAGGGCATTGTCTATATTGATGAGATCGACAAAATCGCGCGCAAGTCGGCAGATAACCCGTCGATCACGCGCGACGTGTCCGGTGAGGGCGTGCAGCAGGCGCTCCTGAAGATTGTCGAGGGCACGCTGGCGAATGTCCCGCCGCAGGGCGGACGCAAGCACCCGCATCAGGAGTTCTTGCAGGTCGATACGACCAACATTCTCTTTATCTGCGGCGGCACCTTTGCCGGGATTGACGAGAACATCGCCAAGCGCGTCTCCGGTCGCGGGACGCTCGGCTTCCAGTCGCAAAAGGACGAAGAAGAGCGTGTCGATCCGCGTAACAAGGCCGAGTTGCTCCGCCACATCAGCCCCGAAGACTTGATGGGCTACGGCCTAATCCCCGAATTTGTCGGGCGTCTGCCCGTGCTGGTGAGCGTCGATCCGCTGGATCGGGATGCGCTGGTGCGTATTCTGGTCGAGCCGAAAAACGCGCTGGTCAAACAGTATCATCAACTGCTCGGCCTCGATAACGTCGAGTTGATTTTCGAGGACTCGGCGCTCGGCGCGGCGGCAGACATCGCGCTCAAGCGTGGCACGGGCGCGCGCGGGCTGCGCTCGATCATCGAGAGCCGCCTGCTCGACGTGATGTACGAAGCGCCGGGGCGTAAGGACATCGAGCGCGTCGTGATCGACGCTGATGTGATCAACGGCCTCGCGCGGCCTCACATCTATACGCGCGAAAATCTCCGGCTGGAATGGTCGGAGAATGGCAAGCTCAATACCGCCGCGTAATTGAACATAAACGCGTAGGGGCACGATATATCGTGCCCCTACAAAAATATAGCGACCTCATTACGAGGTCGTTTTTGATTCGCAGCCTAGCTGACAGTTGGCAGCACGACCTGAGCGTGATCCCCGACTTCACGGGCAAAAATCTGCGCATCGACTCGATTCGTGCCGCTGATGCTGAAGCCCCAGTTGCAGGGGATGACCCACTTGGGGCGCATCTGCGCGACGACCTGAGCCGCCTCGCTTGCGCTCATCGTGCCGCTGCCGTCAATCGGCAGAATGGCGATGTCGGGGCGAAGCGAGGCCATTTCCGGGATGATTCCCGTATGCCCTGCGTAGTAAATGTCGAAGAAATTGACCGAGATGACGAAGCCTAAGCCACCCTCATCCGGTGAGCCGAGATGCGGCGTGTAAGCCGGAATCCCTTTGATGCAGGCGCGACCGACCGAGATACTTTGCCAGGGACGCAGGACGGTGCTGTTTTCGACATGCTTGGCGGCCTGAGCGCTGACGATCACTTGCGTATTGGGGCCGCGCAGCTTGGCGATGTCCGCCTGTGAGCAGTATTCGTAGTGATCGCTGCCGATCAGGATAGCATCTGCGGGGCGGGCAACACGGGCGACACGCCGAGGATTGATGTAAATGAGCGGATCGCCCAGAATGACGAAACTACCGTGACCAAGCCATTGAATTTGATCAATCATATGAGCGCGTTGAGAGATTGCAGGACAAGAATAATAGCGTGACTCTAGCGCAAAACCGCGAATGGTCAAGACTTTTCCCTGAAGGCAGCATTAAGATTGGGAAAGCCTGGTACTGGATTGTGCGCCCGTAAAGGCGATATATAATGGAATTCATCCTCATATATTAAATCGACGAGGGAGACCGGGAATGTCCGAGCGTCCGTTACCCAAAATATCCAATCCGCAGATCAAGAGCATTGGCGGCGGCGGAACCCGCCCATTCGGTGAATCGACGATCTCCCTGGGTGGCGCGTGGATGCCGCCGCCGATCAACACGCTGGCTGATACGGGGCTGAACCTGTTGAGCGTGGCTGATCTGGTGCTCAAGGTGCTGTATTTCGGCGGTTACATGGCGGGGCATCAAATCGCCGAGATCGTCAAGCTGCCGTTTACCGGCGTGCTCGATGGCGTGATGGATTACCTGAAGCGCGAGAAGCAGGTCGAGGTCAAAGGATCGGGTGGGCTGGGCGAGGCTGGCTATCAGTATGTGATTTCCGGGCTGGGCATCACGAAGGCGCGTGAAGCGTTGGAACGCTCGCAGTACGCGGGCGCGGCTCCGGTGACGCTTCAGCAGTATATCCAGTCGATGCAGTTGCAGAACCGCGAGAAGCTGATCGTTCACGAAGACGACATGAAAAGCCTGATGAAAAATCTGGTCGTCTCGGAGGAGCAACTGGCGCGTATCGGCCCGGCGGTCAACTCCGGCAAGTCGATCTTCATGTACGGGCCTCCCGGTAACGGCAAAACGACAGTCGCGGAAACGGTTGGTCGCCTGATCCTCGGCGACGACATGTGGATTCCCTACGCCTTCGATGTCGATGGTCAGGTCGTGCGCGTGTTCGACAGCGTAAACCACGAACTGGCAGAAGGCGAGACGCTCAAGCTCGGTACAGGCGTGATTGCTGACCCGCGCTGGGTTCACATCAAGCGCCCGATGATTATGGTCGGCGGCGAGCTGACGCTGGCCGGGCTTGACCTGGTATACGATAACGTCAACAAATACTACGAAGCGCCATTTCAGGTCAAAGCCAACGGCGGTATGTTCCTGATCGACGACTTTGGCCGTCAGCAGGTGCGCCCGCGCGATTTGCTCAACCGCTGGATCGTGCCGCTCGAAAAAGGCGCGGACTTCCTGACTTTGGCGACAGGCCGCAAGATTGAAATGCCGTTCTTCGTGCTAATCGTGTTCTCGACCAACATCGATCCCCGCGATCTGGTCGATGAGGCGTTCCTGCGCCGCATCCGTCACAAGATCGAATTTGGCGACCCAACCTACGACCAGTTCCGCGAGATTTTCAAGCGCGTCTGCAACGCCAAAGGCGTCACCTACGATGAGCAGGCGCTGGCCTATCTGCTCAAGAAATGGTACATCGAACAGAACCGCGCCCTGCGTTCGGTGCATCCGCGTGACCTGATCGCGCAATTGCTCGACATCGCTACTTATCTGAACAAGCCGCCCGCGCTGACGAAAGACATGCTCGACCGCGCGGCTGCGTCGTACTTCGTGAATCTCTAACGATGACTAGCAAGCCGCACAATGGCTCGGCAGTTCCGCGTTATCAGGTGATCGTCCTCAGCGATGGCAATTATGCCATCCAGTGGACAGAATCTTCGGTACAGGACTTGCTGACCGGCGAGTACCGCGAGTACAAAGCAAGCGATTTGGGGCATCGGCTCGGCGATGCCGAACTCGACCAGTTGAAAAAGTCGGGCGTGATCGAGGATTACGATCATGCCTTTGTCTGGGTTTACGCGCTGCCGGAAGATCAGCGCTTTGGTGGGCTGCACACCATCGAGCAGTCGTCCAACCGCGTGCGCGCCTACTACATCAACACGACTCTGCCCGCCAATCATCTGGCCGATGTGCAGGCGAGCCTCGCCGCGCACGATCTGGCGGAGGATTTCGCGCCAAGCGAGCATGAAGGGCTGGTCGCCCTTCTGAACGTGGAGGGAGTGCCGTTCTACAGCCTGAAAGATGCTGAAAGTGCCCTGCGCAAAGTGCAGGCCGCGCTGCCCGATCTGGCGAGCGCCGCTCTTGCCTTCACCGAGAACGACGGCGATTTCGTTCCGGTCAGCACGTCCGACGACGGCGAGTCGATTGACCTCGACGCGCTGATCGCCAGCCAGACCGATACTTCGGTGACACGTGACAAGTCGGCGGTGGTCGCCTGTAAGGACGATTTCGAGCGCCACGCGATCATGCGGCTGCTGCGCACGATGGAGATGAAGGTCGTCGGCGTGGATACAGCCCAGAAAGCCCTCAACCTGCTCGAAGAAGCACAGGTTGATCTGGTGGTGATGGATGTGCGCCTGGACGATATGCACGGTTGGGCGATGATCGGCAAAGCACGCGAGATCGGCCACGCCGGTCAGACGCATTTCATCGTGCTGGCTGACCCTGGCGCGGACGATCAGGTCTTTGCGCTAACCGTTGCCAACGTCGATGCTTATCTGCGCAAGCCGATCAGCATCGCGCATCTGCGCCAGAGCGTCTGGTCGGTGCTCAAGGAACACTCCACCGAGTAGGGCGGAGCGGAGCGCTTCGCAGCGGGAATGAGGAGTTCTGGGAGAGGAATGTGGGGGCGAGATATGCCTCGCCCGCATTGACCACACCCGCGATCTTCAACCGCTCCCTTCGCAAGCCCCTCCTTGACAATTGAATATCCATCCGGCGACAATAACGTTGTCGAATCTGAAATCGAAATGAGGTTACTCGTGGCTGGCACAATTTCCCACAACTGAACCCGCCGAGGTATCCTGCGAGCTTGATCAGCGAGCATCCGTGAGGATGATCGCCAACGCCGTCAGCGCTGCCTGCGGCGTTTTTGATTCTCGCTCACACTCGCGCAAGGAGACGTCCCATGCTGGGCCACATGCAGCGCTTCAAGTTCGATAACGTCACCAAAGTCACGCTGGTTTATTTCTGCACCCGGTTTCACTTCTACATCCATGCTTACGCGCTAATTTTGATTCAGCGTGGCTTGTCGCTGCTGCAAATCAGCGCTATTGAATCGCTCGTCATCCTGATCACGTTCTTTGCGGATACGCCGACGGGTATTCTCGCGGATCGGCTGGGGCGTAAGTGGTCGATCTTGCTGGGTGTGGCGTTTCTGGCCTCCGGCGAGACGCTGTTCCTGTTCAGCAAAGTCTATCCGCTCTATCTGGTCGTCGCCGTGCTGACCGGGCTGGGCTTTGCCTTTAGCTCCGGCGCGACCGACGCGCTGATCTACGACAGCCTGCCCGTCGAAGGGCGAGCCGAAGCGATGAAACGGGTGATGGGGCGCTACAACAGCGCCGGACAGATTGCCTTTTTCCTCTCGCCGATCATTGGCGGCTTGCTGCTTGACGATCTCGCGCCGGAGCGCGTCAGCCTCGCCATCATTTTCACCGTGACTTCGCTTGTGATTGGGATACTTATCAGCCTGACGCTGCACGAACCGCCGACTGCCTGGCACAGCGAGCGCCAATCGATCCGCACGATTGTCGGGGATGGTTGGAATGAACTCAGAAGCAATCGGCTGCTGCGCCGCGTCGTGCTGCTGGCGATCTTCAGCGCGCCGTTCACCGGGCCGCTGATCACGACGCTCGCGCCGCCGTACCTCGTTCAAAACGGCGTGCCGACCTTCTGGGTTGGGCTGGCGCTTTCGCTGGGCAGCCTGATGGCGGCGTTCACACAGGCGAATGTTTATCGGCTGGAGCGCTGGATCGGCGAGCGTGGCGCATTATTGCTCGCGACGCTGCTTCCGGGCGCGTTCTATTTGCTCCTGTCGCAGTTAACCGGAGCGCTACCCGTCTGGCTGCTGATCACGTTGATGTACGGCACGAACGACCTGCGCGCGCCGCTGCTCTCGGCGCACGAGAATGTGCTCATCAGCGGCGGCAGCCGCGCTACCGTCCTCTCGATGATCAACACCGCGAGCAGCCTGTTTATCGCCGTCATGGAGCCAGTTTATGCGGCGCTGGCGACCCATTCGCTGCCGCTGGCGTTCGTGACCATTGGCAGCGTGATCGGGATCGCGGCGCTGGTTTTTCGTCTGCCGAAACGCGAGCAAACTCCTGTGATAGTCGAAAATTTGTCCTAGTCATGGCGACCATTGTCTTTTAGCGCTTCGGCTGGTAGAGTTAACGAAATTCATCTGGGATCATGTTCCATGACCTGGGCGTTCGTGATCATTTTAATAGCGATTGTGGTGATCATGACTTTGAGTAATGCTGTCCCCTGGGCGAATCGGATGCGTCGTCTGCGCAAGGGTAAAACGGAGTGGATGGCTCCCGACGACGTGATCGAGCAGGTGCGCGAACAGTACCTGGAAGCGATCAACTGGCTCAACGAGAGTATGCTGATGTCGTGGACGCAGCAGCTAACCGCCGCGTCCGCTTACCTGAGCGGCAGTTTTCTACGGCGCTACCGCAATCTGCTGCTTTCGCAGCGCAGCGCACGCGGCGTTCAGTTGACCGGCGTTCTGCGTGCCGATCACAACGTCGAGGTACGCCAGTTCAGCGAAAACGGCGGCTTCTGCCTCGTGGTCGATCATCAAACGCAGCGGCGCATGGCAACTTACAATCACCGGACGCAGGAACGGCTGCACACACAGGATATGGGCGACGGTGTGGTCGTCTACGCGATGCTGTACGACTCGAAAGAGGGGCGCTGGAAGATCGGCG
>DASZXN010000302.1:0-7601 GCA_035545875.1 Phototrophicaceae bacterium | reverse complement strand
GCACGACATGTCGTGCCCCTACGATCATATGCTTCGCTCAAAATCGTTATCCATAACTGGCGTTATTTTACCGTGATCGTCGTCAGGATAAAAACGTAAGGGCAGACCTTAGGCCTGCCCTTACAATTGCATCGATAGATCGATCTGCTTACTGGTTCAGCGTCCACTCGTTGACGTGGGACGTGTAGCCGTAATAGACCCACGACGGGCCGGGGTTGAAGTTGCCAATGCGCGCGTTGGCGACCTGGAAGACGTTCGGATCATACGTCCAGATGTAGGCCACGTCGTCGTGCTGCTTCTGCGCGATTTGTGCATAGAGCGCGGCGCGCTGGGTCTGATCGCAGCCGGGCACGGTACGCGCTTCGTCGATCAGCTTGTCCACGTCCGGGTTGACGTAGGAGGCGATGTCGTTGCCGCTGCCGGGCACGTCCTGACGGCTGTCGATTAGCGACATGTCGTCATTGGCGTCGGGCGTTTGCGTGCCACCGCTGTTGCTCATGACGGTCATGTCGTAGTTCTGGCCGAAGTAGACTTCGCTGAGGTAGTTCGCCCATTCGACCAGTTGCAGATCAACCTTGACGCCGATCTTCTGAAGGTCTTGCTGTGCAACCAGCGCTTCGGTCTTGAAGTCCGACAGGATGTCACTGTACTTCATCGTGAATTCCAGCTTGACCGACTGACCGTCGATGGTCTTGTCGAGAATGCCGTCGCCGTCGGTATCCGCCCAACCGTCGTCGGCGAGCAGCTTCTTCGCGCCGTCGAGATCAAAGGGGTAGCGCTGAACGTTGTTGGCATACGCCCAACTCAGCGGCGGCGGAACCGCGCCTTCCATCGGGGTCGCGCCGTCCTTGCCGAGCGTGGCCGTGACTTCATCGACGTTGAAGGCCATCGCGATGGCTTTGCGCACCTGAATATCGTCGAGCGGCTGCGCGGCGCTGGTCTGCTGAATGGCCTTGCCGTCGGCGTCATAGGCCGGCTGCGGATTGGCCGGATCGCCCCAGTTGAGCGCCAGGAAGTTGACGGTCAACTGCGGGAACGACTTGTATTGCAGGTGGCTCATGTCCGCAATCTGCGGGAACAGGTCGCCGTGAAAGTAGGTATAGTCGATGTCGTCGGACTGGATCGACTGCACCGCGACGGCGTTATCGCCAATGACCTTGTTGACCAGATATTGAATCTTCGGCGCGCCTGCCCAGTAGTTCGGGTTGGCGTGGAAGTTCTGGCTCTGATCCGGCGCCCAGCTATCGAGAATGTATGGCCCACCGCTGATGTCGGGGTTGGTGTTCTCGATGCTCGGATTATCGCTCTTGGGATCAAGGTCGCTGAAATCCGCCGCGAATTTCTTCGAGGGCAGGAAGGGAATACCGCTCAGGTTGCTCAGGGCGGCGCAGTCGGCGTTCTTGAGCACGACCTGATAGGTCTTGTCATCGACCTTGTTGACGTGATCAATCGAGGCGACGTTGCTCTCCAGCACCGTATCCACTTTCGGCGACAGGATCGCGTTGATGGTGAAGATCATGTCGTCGGAGGTGATCGGCGTGCCATCGCTCCAAACTGCGTCAGGGCGGATTTTGAAGGTATAGGTCAGACCGTCGGGCGAGATCGTCCAACTGGTCAGGCCGGGCTTGGCAGCCGAGGTGAAGCTGTCGGTGTCAATCGGCTTCGGCCAGAGCAGGGCATACGCCTGATACGACGCGCCATCGCTGGAAAACAGCGGGTTGAAGGTGGTGATGTTGCCAAACCCGCGAATCACAACGGTGTCGCTTTGCTGGGCGAAGGCTGCAATCGGCAGCACGGCAGCCAGCACCAGCACCAACAAAAGGAAAACAAAGCGTTTCATCCATAACTCCTTTGTAAAATGGCGACGGACTGGAATAAAAGCGGACGAGGTTTTTACGTGTTTCTATGGCTATTATACAGTGTAACAATTATCGCTACAGCACACAAGCAGACCGCATAAAACAGCGATTGGCAGTTAACCATTTGCAGTTAGCAAAAGCGATATTGTCCCTTGTAGGGGTGAGGGATGCCTCGCCCCTACGGAAAAGGTATTAAAAACAAACAACCAAAAACCTGCTTTTGCTAACCGCTATTCCAATATTTTCACCGCGTCGAGCATGGCTGCGAGCGTAGGATCATAGGCGGCCTGTTTGCTGACGGGTACAGTCGTAATCAACAAATAGACGAACTGGTTTTTGGACGTTGTGGTGATAATCTGCGTGTGATCGGGCGGCGCGCTGGCGCTGTCTGACCCCTCCAGCTCGACGGCGCGCGCGTCCTGCCCCCCAAACTGGATCGGATGCGCGGCGGTCGTGACCTGCCAGCGATCCGGCGCGTGCAGCGGCCCGTTTTGCAGATAGCGATCCAGCGCCGCGTCGAGCGTGCCGACAATCGAGAGCGGCTCGGCACGCTGAATCGTCAGCGTTGGCCCCGGTTCGCCGCCGTTGATCGTCTGATTTGGCCCGACGATGATCAAGCCCTGCGCGGGAATGGCATAGCTCCAGTCGTCCGGGTATTTGAAGGTGATGCTGGCACTGTCGTTGAAGCTCTGTGTCAGGGGCAGCGCGACCGGAGTCGCGGACGTTTGCGCATCGCGCACGAAGACTACGACGATCACCGCGAACACGATGACGACCAGGCCGATCAGCAGCCACCAGCGACGACGCATCTTAGCTCCCGGTGTGGCGCGAATGATGCGGGTCGAGCGCGTCGCGCAGACCGTCGCCGACCAGATAGAAGCACATGACCGTGATCAGGATCAGCGCGCCCGGCCAGATGACCAGATGCGTCCCGCGCACGAAGTAGGTGCGCGCGTCGGTGAGCATATTGCCCCACGTCGGCGTGGGCGGCTGAACGCCAACGCCGAGATAGCTCAGGCCGGATTCGATTAGAATCAGGTTGCCCGCGATGATTGTTCCAGTGACGATCACAATCGACATCAGGTTGGGGAAGATGTGCTGGAGCAGCAGGCGACGGTTCGACGCGCCGAGCGCCTGCGCCGCCAGCACGTAATCGCGCTCCTTGAGCGTCAGAACTTCGCCGCGCACGAGACGGCTGGTGCCGATCCAGCCCGTGAGCGCCAGAATCACGATCAGCCATTCGACCGTCGGCTGAAAGAGCGCCGCGATCACCAGAAACAGAAAGAGCGGCGGGATCGAACTGAGCGTCGTCACCATCCAGGTGATCAGGTCGTCAATCCAGCCGCCGTAATAACCCGCGAGCAGCCCCAGGCCGACGCCGATGACGACGATCAACACGCTCGACAGATAGGCAATCGCCAGCGAGATGCGTCCGCCGTACATCAGGCGGATCAACTGGTCGCGTCCGAGGTCATCGGTGCCGAGGATATGCCCACTCGCGCCCGGTGGAAGAAAGGCATTGACGGTATCGATGCTGTTCACGTCGATGTGCAGGTCGCTTTCGATGATGGGCGGGCCAAGCACGCAGGCGACGGTCAGCAGCAGCAGCACAATCAGCGCGATCATGGTCAGGCGGTCGTGGATCAGATGGTTAAAGGCGTCCTGCCAGAGTGAGCGCGCGCGCTGCTTATCCGTGTTGAGGACGGCGACGGAGGACGGGGATGGCTTGATCGAATCGGCGGGAGTCTCCACGAAATCGTCCTCCTCCTAGCGAAACCGGATGCGCGGGTCGAGCAGGCCGTAAAAAATGTCCGAGAGGATCAGACCGAAGATAAAGAGCGCCGAGGCGATCACGACCGACCCCATCACCAGCGGATAGTCGCGGTTGAAGACCGAGTTGACGACCAGCCGACCCATGCCCGGCCAGTCAAACACCTGCTCGATGATGACCGCGCCGCTCAGGAGTGTGCCAATCGCCGGGCCGACGAACGTCGCCACCGGGATCAGAGCGTTACGGGCGGCGTGCTTCCACCAGACGATGTTATTGTTCAGCCCTTTGGAGCGCGCGGTGCGGACGTAATCCTGCGTCAGCACTTCGAGCAGTTCGGTGCGCATGAAGCGCGAGACGAAGGCAATCGTGCCGAGCGAGAGCACGAACACCGGCATGATCATGTGCTGGATGATCGTCCACAGGGACGGCGCGCCGTGCGAGGTGATGTCCACCATGCCGCCGGAAGGCAAAATGTCGAGCTTGGTGCTGAAGACGATGATCATGATCAGGCCAAGCCAGAAGGCAGGCACGGCATTGCCGACGACCGTGACGATGCGCACCCCCTCGTCAATCCAGGTTTTGTGATAGACCGCCGCCAGCACGCCGAGCAAAATCCCGCCGCCGTAGCCGATGATCAGCGCGGCGACGGTCAACAGCAGGGTCGCCGGGATGCGCTGGACGATCAGGGTTAACACGGGCTGTTTGTAGGTAATCGACTCGCCCAAGTCGCCGCGCAGCAGTCCCTTGCGCGTGCCATAGGTGACCGTGCCGTCGGCGTTGGTATCGAGCTTGACCCAATCGTTGCCGATCAGCCAGTAGAGATACTGGGTCAGCACGGGTTGATCGAGGCCAAGTTGATGCTTCATCGAGGCGACCGAAGCAGCGTCACGGCGCGGCGAAAACGTGATCAACGTGATCGGGTCGCCGGGGGCGGACATCATGATCAGGAAGGCGATCACGGTGATGCCGAAGAAGGTCGGAATACCCTGCAAAAGCCGTCGAAAGATCAGTCTGCCCATGCGCTACACCGGAATCGTCAGGCTATCAAGATCGCGCGGATAAAAGGTCATGCGCTCAATGCCGCCGTCCTTGACAACGATCATGTCGGAGTGACGGAAACCGCCAAACTCGGCGGAATACAAGCCCGGCTCGATGGTAAAGACCATGCCCGGCTTGAGTTCAGTCTTGTCGCCTTTGTCGAGAAACGGGCTTTCGTGCGAGCGCAGGCCAATCGCGTGACCGGTGTGATGCCGCCAGTTGGCGGTCAAATCGTGATCGGCATAATACTTGCGCACGACGGTATCGACATCCGAGCAGGTTTTGGCCGTTTCAAACGCTTTGAAAGCGACTTCCTGCAAGGCCAGCATGTGATCGAACAAACGCTTCTGCCCATCGCTCGGCCTGCCGATGAACATCGTCCGTTCGAGTTCCGAGATATAGCCCCACATCGGCGCGGTCGATTCACCGACCAGCACGTCGCCGACCTCGAAGGTGATGTTGTTCGCCAGCGCGTGCGGAATCGCGGCGTTGCGACCAATCTGCCCGCGATAAATGGCATACGCGCCTGCCGTGACCATGCTCAGGCCGCGATAGACCGGGCCAAGCGCATCGACCATTGCCAGCGTCGCCTCGTCGCCCGCTTTGCGCTCGACTTCGGTTTCGGTCAGGCCGGGTTTGGTATAGCGCTGAAGCAGGCGCAGCGCCAGAGTCGCCCAGGTCAGGCTCTCTTGCAGCAGCGCGAGTTCGGCAGGCGATTTGATCATCATCTGATCTTCAACCGCATCGCGGATCGGGTAAACCTGAATGTCGCCTAACTGTTCCAGCTTAGGGCCGCGATAGCCGTAGATGCGCGGATAGCCTTCATCGTCCGCCGCAACCTTGCCCGTGACGCCCATCTCGGCGAGCAGCTTGGCGAGGACGGTCAGCGGGTGCGGATCGTCGGGATATTCGACGTAGTTCGCCACCGAGTCGATCAGCGCGAGCGATTTGGCGTGCTCGACTTCCATGCGCGGGACGAACAGGCCGCGCTCGCCCTTGCGATTCATGACGAAGGCAATCGGGCGCTCAGTTGGGATGAAGGCGAAACCCGTGTAGTAGATGATGTAGTCGCGGTCGAAGAGCACGACGCCGCTGCAATTCGCCGCGATCACCTGCTCTAACAGGTGTTCGCAGCGCTGGCGATGCTCCGTCTCGCTGATTTTGAGCTGGAACGTATCCATTGAGCGTCCTTGTCGATGTTCAGAACGGAAATCATAACGCGGAATGACGAAAATCGAAATAATGCAAAGCCGCGCGCAATTCCCCGTGAACTTTTAGCGAAAAGTCGCTCTGTTGCAAACATGTTGATTTCTCCGTAGGGGCACGACATGTCGTGCCCCTACACAAACGATCCTTGCAACACAGCAGCGAAACGCCGTAAGTAATCATTCACTTCACGGGTATAACGAGCGAAGAAGCACGACCGTTTTGGCGAATTGCGAATGGCTTGATTTCACACTTCGGCTTCGACCATGACGAGGCGATAGCCGACGCCCGGCTCGGTCAGGATGATCTGCGGGCGGGCGGGATCGGGTTCGAGTTTCTGGCGTAGTTGGGCAATGTAGACGCGCAGATAGTGGGTTTCTTCGGAGTATTCCGTGCCCCAGACTTCGCGCAAAATCTGGCGATGGGTGAGCGCCTTGCCGACGTTCTGAATCAGCAGGCGCAGCAGGGCATATTCGGTCGGCGTGAGCTTGATTTCCTCGCCATGTACGGTGACCAGCCGCCGCGTCAGATCGACGCGCACGCCGTCGGTCTGGAAGATCGAGGAGTCGCTTTCCGGTCGCGTATGGCGCTGGGCGACACGCAGGCGCGCCAGCAGTTCGCCGACGCTGAAGGGCTTGGTCAGATAATCGTCCGCACCCGCGTCGAGCGCCGCGATTTTGTCCTCGTCCGAATCGCGCACCGAGAGCACGACAATCGGCGTTTGCGTCCACTCGCGCAGGCGGCGGATCACCTCGATGCCGTCCATGTCGGGCAGGCCGAGGTCGAGGATGACCAGATCGGGGCGATGCACGGCGATTTCGGTGAGCGCCTCCTGACCGTTATCGACCTCGTAGACGGTGTAGCCGTTCGCTTCGAGGCTGATGCGCAGGAAGCGGCGTATCTGGATTTCGTCGTCAACGACGACAGCTTGCAGCCCGCTCATAGCGCGGCTTCCTGAGCAGGCGGCGGCGCGTTGGTGATCGGCAGGCGGATCGTAAAGACCGCGCCGCCTTCGGGACGGTTGGACGCTTCGAGCGTGCCGCCGTGCGCGTTGACCAAGCCTCGACAGATCGACAGCCCTAAGCCCGTGCCGCCTGCTTTCGAGCCGGGGACGCGGTAGAACTTGTCAAAGACGCGCTCCAGATCGTCAGGAGGCAGGCCGCGCCCGTGATCGGCGACGGTGATCGAGACGGTTCCGTCGGTTTGCGCAGCGCTGATCTCGACAGGTGTACTCGGCGGCGTATAGCTGGCGGCGTTGTCCAATAAGTTGACCAAAACCTGTTCCATCAGGACGAAATCCAGTTGTACGAGCGGCAAATCCGGCGCGATGTGCAGCGTGACCGGATGATCGACCAATCGCTTGCTGGTCGAAGAGAGCGCCACGTTGATGAGATCGCCAATATCGCACCATTCTAACTTCAATTTGAGCAGACCGGATTCCAGGCGGGTCATATCGAGCAGGTTTTCGACCAGCCGATTGAGGCGGTCGGCGGCGGCTTGCAGATCGCCGAGCAGCGTTTTGCGCGACTCGGCGCTGATGTTGGGATCGAGCAGGCTGCTCGACGCGCCGACAATCGTCGAGATGGGCGTGCGCAGTTCGTGCGAGATCGAGTTGAGCAGGGTATTGTGCAAGCGCTCGGATTCGCGCAGCATGGCCGACTGCTCGGCGGCTTCGTCGAGCAGTTCGCGCTGAATCACGAGCGCGACCTGACGGGCGAAGGTGTCGA
>DASZXN010000301.1:0-2058 GCA_035545875.1 Phototrophicaceae bacterium | reverse complement strand
GACGCGCTCGTTGTTCTGCATCGACCACAAAATCGCCGGGACGAGGTAGGCAATCGACTTGCCCGTGCCCGTGCCCGCCTCGATCATGGCGTGCTGCGATTCGTTAAACGCCTGCGCAATCGCGTGCGCCATTGTGACCTGCTGTGAGCGGAATTCGTAATTGGGCAGATTGGTTGAAAGCGTACCGTGCTCACCGATAATCGCGGCAACGGCTTCTTCCGACAGCGGTTCGGTCGTCTCGTTCGCGCGCAGCGGCTTGCGCTCACTGCGGTCTGGCTCAAACAGTTCTTCCAGCGACCCGCCGAGTTCCGGCTCGCGTTCGCGTAAAGCAGCTTCAAAGACCGGACGCGCGTCCCAAGTCAGACCCTGCGCCGCATCGGTGATCTCCGCGAGCGTCGCATAAGGCAGTTCGAGCAGCTTTTGCCAGAGCGCCCAGTAGAGATAAGCAGTCGCTTTGGCATCGTAGAGCGCGCGGTGCGCGTTGCCGATGTCGAAATCGAACATGGCGGTCAGGCTGGTCAGGTTGTAGCGCGGCGCGCGCGGCAGCAGCACCGAAGCCAGTTCGTAGCTGTCGAGCAGCAGATTGTTTTGCACGATGCCGTGTTTGCGCAGAAAGCCCGCGTCGAAGCCGACGTTGTGGCCGAGGATGGGCAGGTGGCCGACAAATTCTGCGATCTGCGGCAGCACCATTTGAATCGTCGGCGCGCCGATCAAATCTTCGTTGTGCAGCCCGGTCAGCGACGAGACGATGGTCGGGAGCGCGCGTCCCGGATCGACCAGCGTCTGAAATTCGTCGATGATCACGCCGTCTTTGAAGCGCACCGCGCCAATTTCGATGATCTCGTCCTGGCTTGAATCAAGCCCAGTGGTTTCGAGGTCAATCGAGACAATTTCGCCGCGCATACGCGCTCCATTCTAGGCAAGGCCAGGGGAAAATTCAGTCGAGTATAGCATTCTAGCACAAAAATGCGAATGAGCGAGACACTGAGAAGACACTTTTGAGGCGGGGAAAGGATATTGCAGGGGCACGATCAATCGCGCCCCTGCGAAGGGAACTGATTAGCTGGCGGCGGTGGCGGCAGGCTCCGGCGATGGCTGTGCGGTGGTCGCGGGCGCAGCGGTCGCCTGTGAAGTAGCGGCAGCAGGTGCGGGCGTTGCTTCGGAGGTTGCTTCACCAGTCGCTTCGGCGGTACTCACGCCGCGAATAATTGCTTCGGCGGCATCCTGAGTACCAAGCGCGTAATCGGCTTGTAGTTCGTCGCGGAGATCGGGCAGAGCGTCGAAGCCGATGCCGACGTAGCCGTTCTGCGCCAGCACCGGATAGTTCTCGTCGCTGGCGATGTACCACAGGATCGACTGGACTTCCTGGCGCGCCAGTGAAGCGCGGTTCAGGATCAGCAGCAGCGGGCGTGCCAGCGCGTAAGTGCCATCGGTGATCGTCTGCTCGGAGGGCGTGACGCAGCCCTTGCCGCCGTCGATCTGGATCAGCGTCGGGCGCTTCTGCACGTCCGGCGTGAGCGCCGCGTATTCCGTCCAGTTCATGAAGGTCAGGCCGCCATCGACGTTGCTGACCGCTTCGGCGCGATAGGCCGGATCGTCTTTGGTTTCGGCGGCATCTTCGCGCGTGGTGATCGGCTGACCGGAAGCTGTCCACATCAGCAGGTCGGCAATCGGGTTGCCGAGTGTTGGCATGACCAGCGTGATACTGGTTTTCGGGAATTTCGGATCGACCTGATCCCACGTCGTGACTTTCTTCTCGGACGCATCGCTCCAAATCGTCGTGACTTCGGCGGTCGTCAGGCAGGTCAGGAAATTATCGCCGCGACCGACCAGCACAACCGCCTGACTGCCGAGCTTAATCGTCGCGGTTGGGATGTTATTGGCCGAGCAGTTCTTCGCTTGATCTGCGGTAACGTCGCTGAAGGCGACCACCATGTCAATCGTGCCGTTGCACAACTGGCGCATTCCATCCGGTTCGCCCGTGAACTTCTGATTGAGCGTGACGCCTGCGTAAGTCTTGACGAAATTGGCGGTCGATGCCGTCAGGTAGTCCGATCC
>DASZXN010000300.1:0-17488 GCA_035545875.1 Phototrophicaceae bacterium | reverse complement strand
GGCCAATCGACGTATAGGTCGGCTGGATGAAAATCGGCGTCGGCGTCGGCGCGCCAAAGATCGCCTGCGCTGTCATCGTCATAGGAGCAGCGGCGGTTCCGGTCGCCTGTTCGACCAGCGCGGTCGCGGACGCGAGCAGCGGATCGAGCGTCGGCTGACCAATATCCTGCGGTTGAACCTGAATGAGCGGCTGCCCCGGCGCAGGATTATTGAGCAGGTAAATCGCCGTCGCCGTCTGATCGAGCGGATCAATGTCCTGATTGTTCGGCAGCAGCGCGACCTGAGTCACGTCCTCGGTCTGTACGGACAAGGCCACCAGCGTTGGTACTTCGGTATTGGTTGGCAGAATCACCGGCGTTTCGGTATCGGTCGGAGGAGGCAGCGGAGTCCACGTATCGGTCGGGAACGGTGTAAACGAGGGGATTGCCGCCGCGACGTTGGTCGAATCGAGCGCGCCGCCAGCAGGTTGGAAGCATCCGGCAGCCAGCAAAAGCGCCGCCATACAGCCAGCAAGCCCAAACCAGTGCTTCCGTTGCTTTTGCATTCGGCGGCCTCCTCAGGGCGCGAGCGAAATTAGCGTATCCTTATTATACCGAAAAGTGTTTCAGGCACAACGCTCGCTAATTCGTGTTCAACTCGACGTGCTTCAAGGGAATACTGACGCTGACCGTCGTCTCCGCGCCGGGAACGCTTTCGATCTGCAACTCGCCTTCGTGCAGCTCGGCCAGCCGCTTGCAGATGATCAGGCCGAGGCCAGCGCCCTGCTGCTCGTGGATACGCCGCTCGAACTGCATATACGCCCCCACCTGCGCGATCTGCTCCGGCGTCATGCCGCGCCCCTGATTCACGACCGTCAGGACGTAGAAACCGTCCTGCACTACCGTGCTCACCGAGACAGGCGTGCCGCCCACCGAAAATTTGCAGGCGTTATCGACCAGTTCCTCGACGATTTTGCGCACATATTCCTCGCCCATAGCAATGGCTTCGACCTCGTATACGTCCAGTTCGAGGTCGTCGCGCCGATCCAACTGCTGTGTCCGGTTCGTAGCGGAATGTTCGATGGTCGAGCGCGGATAAATCACGTAAGCGTTCTTGATGAACTCAAGCTGGCGGTTGTCACGTGCCAGCAGTTCTGTATGGGTGTAAATCAGGAAGTTTTCGATCAAGTGGTACAGGCGCAGCGCCGATTGGTTAATGTGCCGCGACATCTCGCCAATGCGCGCCGCGTCCATCAACTGTGAATCCGTCATGAGCAGATCAGAGAAGCCGAGGATCACATTGAGCGGGGTGCGCAGTTCATGGGGCAGCGCCATCATGATATTTTCGCGCAGGTTCTCGAAGCGTTCCTCGTAGTAAACCTCGGTGATCTGGCGCTTGAGCAGCCGCGTCCGCACCGTTGCCAGCAGTTCCGCCGCATGAAACGGTTTAGTCAGAAAGTCGTCGGCGCCCAGTTCCATTCCCTGACGCATATCATTGCGATCCGTGCGCGCCGTCAGGAAAATGAACGGGATCGTCGCCGTGCGCGGGTCTTTGCGCAGTTCTTCCAAGACCTGATAGCCATCCATCTCCGGCATCATGATGTCGCAGATGATCAGGTCAGGCAGATATTCGCGCGCCCGCTGGACACCGATCAGCCCATTTTCCGCCCCGATTGCCTGAAAACCCTCGAAGCCAAGCATTTCGAGAATGTCTTTCCGCAGTGATTGTGCGTCTTCGACTACGAGAATTTTTTTCATTGAGACTTTTCTTTCACTGCGAGATTTGGCAAGACAACGGTAAAGACCGTGCCTTTCCCTAACTGACTTTTACAGGTTACATCGCCGCCATGCAGATCGACGGCCTGCTTGACGATGGCAAGTCCCAGCCCTGTCCCGGAGATATGCTCGACATTCTTGGCGCGGTGAAATGCCTCGAACAACCGCCGTTGATCATCTTCGGGGATGCCGATGCCTTCGTCGCGCACTTCCAGCACCGTTTTGCTTGTGTCGCACGTGACCGATAGTTGTATTGTACTGCCAACTGGCGAGTATTTAACTGCATTTGACAAGAGATTGGTAATAATCCGTTCGATCAATTTTGGATCGACGTAAATGCTGGTGCAGTTCCCGTGCGATTCGACGACCAGATGATGCTGAATGCCGATTCCGTCGGAAATCCGGTGCGTGACCTGTCGTGATAGATTTTGCAGGTCGATCAGTTCGGGGTTGAACTCCTTGAGTTCCTCGCCTTTGCTGATCGTCAGCAAGTCGTCCAGCATCATGGCGAGGTTGCGCACCTCGCTTTGCAAGCGTGCGAGCTTCTCCTCGCGCTGCTCCGGCGTCATCCGGTTGCCGTAGCTGCGCAGCAAATCGCTGGAGGTCAGGATCACCGCCAGCGGCGTGCGGAACTCGTGCGATGCCCGCGCCACAAACTGCGATTTCATTTCGTTGACTTCGCGCTCTTTTTGCAGCGCTTCGCGCAGGTCGTTTTCGAGGCGTTTGCGTCGGGTGATGTCACGCACGCTGCACACCACGCTCGTGATCTGCTGCGGCGCGCTGATCACGGGCGAAAGGGTCACGTCGGCGTCAAAGGTTAGCCCGTTCAGCCGCCGCGCCACGATCTCCAGCCGTTCCGCGTTGTTCTTCTCGACGACCCACGTCAATGCCTGTTCCAGCGGTTCGCGAAATTCCGGCTCGGCCAGCAGCGTCACGTTCTGCCCGAATGCTTCGTCCGCGTTGTAACCGAACATCATGTCAAAAGCGCGGTTGCCCTGCTGGATCGCGCCGTTCGGACGAATCAGCAGGATCGCGTCACTGCTGTGATTCAAAATCGCCTCGACGCGCTCCTTGACGCGGTTCAGTTCCGCCGTGCGCTCCTGAACGCGCCGCTCCAGTCCCTCAGCATAGCGTCGGATTTCGTTGTAGAGCTTGACGTTCTCAATCGCGGTCGCAGCACGCTCGGCGAACACTTCGAGCAGGCGCACGTCGTGTTCGTCGAAAGCGTCAAAGCGCGGGCTTTGCAAATCGAGCGCGCCGATCACGCCTTTAGGCGTGTGCAGCGGCATTACCAGTTCGGAAAGAGTGACTGAACTGCTGTCAGCGGTACGCGTGTCCTTGCGCAAATCCGGCACGTAGATCAGTTTGCCAGTGCGGATAGCTGTCGCTACCAATCCGCCGCCATTCACGTAGGGCGAATCATTGGCGCTAATCGGAAGTGACCCGGCTCGTGCTACGCGCACCAGCGATCCATCCTCTTCGTCCACCAGCAGAACGCCGCAGTCCACCTTGCCAAATTCGTTGACGACTACGCCGACAATTTTCTCGCACATGTCGGTCAGATTTTCAGAAGCGAACAGGTTCGTTCCATAGAGGAACGCGGTCGCACGATGCAGGGCGCGCATCTCGACGGCATCGCGATAAATCGCGTCGTAAAGCTGCGCGTTCTCGATGGCTATCGCCGCCTGATCGGTGAAAATGCGCAGGCGCTCGGCATGAATCGGGGCGAAGGCGTTGGCAGTATCGGCGTCAATATTCAGGAAGCCGATGACGTGATCGTAAGCGCGAATCGATACGCCCAGATACGATTTCACCCAGTGAAGCGTCGAAATATCCGTCCAAATGGGGTTATCGGTCGTGTCGGCGACCAGACACACGCCGTCAGCAGCAAGCATTTGCTGATAGGTCTTGAAGTCGTAGATACTGAGCGACAGGCCGCTCAAACGGGCTTCCTCTTCTGACGAATAACCATGTGAAAAAGCGACCCGCGCTTTATCGCCTTCCAGCATCATGATGTTGGCGGCTTTGTGCGGCACGACGCGATCCAGATGCTCCAGCATCAACTGCATCACGCCCTGCGGATCGAGCGTGCGCGTCAGCGCGGCGGCGGTGTCGCGCAGCACATCGCCGAACTGATGCTCCTCGTTGAGCGCCGCCTCGATGCGTTTGCGCTCGGTGATATTGCGAATCACCGTGATGTAGCCGAACGGCAGTTTGCTTTCGTTACGCAGCGAGCGCACCGCGACTTCGACCTCCAGCCGCTCGCCGTCGTGCCGGATATGCACGCCTTCTTCGCGCCAGCCATCCTTATCCGCGATGCTCACGGCGATCTCGCGCTGGTTGGGGCCAAAATTCTCAATCCGGTAAGCATTGTCGAGCGGCTTACCCAGAATTTCGTCCGCCTGAACGCCGTACATACGCTCGGCTTCCGGGTTCCAGTAGATTACGTTGGAATTGGCATCGACCGCGACGACGGCATCGCCCATCTGCGAGAGGATTTCGCGCTGGAAGCCGACTTCTTCTTCGAGCGCCTGCTCGCGCAGCAGCATGTTCGTCCGCCGGAGCAGTACCGTTTCGCGGATCGGCTTGGTCACGTAATCGTCCGCCGCCGCAAACTGTTCGATCACGCCCTCATTCTCGCCAATCATCAGAATGCGAATGTGGCGCAGTTCAGGATCGGCTTTCAGGTTTTCACATAGGAGATGCGCATCGGGGAAACCGCTCGAAAGCAGGATCAGATTCGGTCGCAGATGCTTGCAGGTCAGGAAGCAGCTTTCACTGTCATCAACCTCGAGCACCGTCAGGTCTTGTATCGTGTCGGCTTGCAGCGCCGTCCGCAAAAACGAGCGTATCTGTGGCTCGTCAGTGGCGATCAAGACGACAGACATCATTTGAGGTGTATTCACCATTTCCCGCGCTCGTGATTCCCCCGGAGGAGCGACTTAAGACCATGATACCCGAAAGACGACAATCTCGTCGTAAAGACGAACGAATGTCAGGGAAGCACAACAGGCGTGCTGAAGGTTGAGAGAGGCGCTGCTCCTCACGACTTGAGGAGCATCAATCGTTACAGCACGGCGATAGCAAACAACACCAGTATAACGATCCCCGCCACAATGCGATAGTAGCCAAATGGGACGAACGTATTATGCGCGATGTAGCGCAGCAGCCAGCCAACCGCAATCCACGCGAACACACCCGCCGCAATCGTCCCCAGCGCCAGATACGCGAAATAGGCCGCGCCGCTGCCATGCAGGTCTTTCAGACTCAGCAGCAAATCGACCACCGTCGCTGCGCCCAATGTAGGAATTGCCAGAAAGAACGAGAAGCGCGTCGCCGTCTGCCGGTTCAGACCAGACAGCATCCCGCCGAAAATTGACGCGCCTGACCGTGACACGCCAGGAATCAGCGATAGTACCTGCACCACGCCGACAATCAATGCCTGACGATAGGTCACGTCCATCATGGTATCGGCCTCGTTGGTTTCCTTCTGGCCGATGGTTCGTTCGAGAATCAGGAAGAGAATACCGCCGACGATCAGGCTGATGGCGACAATGACGGGTGAAAACAGCGTGTTCTCGATGAACTTGCGCAGCGCCAACCCCAGCACCGCCGCTGGAATGAAGGCGACGATGATGGCGATCCAGAAGTGCTGCACCTGTTGATCACGACGCACCGTCCTGACCTGTGTCCAGATGTCCTTCCGATAGTAAGCGACCAGCGCCACAATCGCGCCGAACTGGATGAAGATGTCGAAGGTGTTGCGCAGAGTCGCCAGGCCGTCCGGCGTGCTGGCGAGGCTGACGAACGGCTGAAGCAGCGCCGTCGCCACAATTAAATGCCCGGTTGAGGAAATGGGCAGAAATTCGGTCAAGCCTTCGATGATACCCAGAATGATAGTCTTGATGAGGTCAAGCACGTGGTGTCATCCTTACAGGCCGAATGTCAGGGTAAACAAAACGCCGCCCATCATAGCCAGCCTGACTTGACCTGTCAAGCGAACTCGATGGACGGCGTTTGCGGCTTTATCGGGGTCTAAAAACCATCCTGCCCCGACGAATGTTTTGATTACGACCAGCGGTCGAAATCAGTCTCTTTGCGTTGATTAATCAATACGACCTGGCTGCCCAGTTCGTGCACAAATTTCGTGACGTAAGGATTTTGCATTACCAGCATTTTGGCGGTTTCTTCATCGCGGCGCAGGTCGATGTGGAACACGCACACCCGGCGCACGCCCGCGAGCCAGAACTCCTGGCGGAAAATAACGCCATCGACCATCCAGCCTTCGTCGAGTGCGGTCACCAGCGCGTCGCCACCCGTATACGTCTCCGATTCAGGACTCCAATGACGGTAGATAATGCGGCCCGCATTCTCATCCGGTTCGCCGTTGTATCGATTCATCTTGCCCTCCAGTGTCTTTTGCATGGACGTATTCACGGTTACCCCCACCGCTTCCGCGATTCCCCGTTAGCGTCATTATAAACGAAATGTTCAACGGGTATGAAAATTCTCATCGACACTTAACGCCAGATGTCATTCTACGATACCATGCTTAAAAATTCTTTGTGCGTGTTGTAACAACATGCCAAAATTCTTCTGGCAGATTGTTCTCATTGTTTAACGACGCTTAATTAGTCGTTGGGGTTTTTCGAAAAGGGTCGTACAAAAGTCACAAGACTCATCGTCAAAGTGATCAGGTTTGCTGGAGAGCGACTTCGGGATGACGTTCAAAGCGCCGCGTCAGCGCCGCCCACACGACCAGCGGAATCAGACTGACGACCATCGTCCCCAGCGCGATCTCGCGCACGCCTGCCGCGCCCAGCACGTCAACCAACTGGCCGTGAACGAGCGTACTCAGGACGGTTGCCAGATAGAACATGCCCATATCGAGCGAGAACACCCGCCCCAGATACGAATCGGGCACGAGCTTCTGAATGATCACCGTGCTGTACGTCCAGTTCGCCGACCCGCCCATCGCGCGCAGGATTAGCGCGAGACAGAGTATCGCCAGCGACCAGGCATTGCCCATCACCAGCCAACCGAGCGTCGCGCCGATGAAACCGACAATCACCAAGCGCCGCATCGCCGGAACCGAGCCGTCGTTGAAGCGGTTGAGAATCAGCGGGCCAACAATCGCGCCGAGTCCGAACGCGCTGTACATCAGCCCCAGCGAGAGCTGTCCGTTGCCGCCCAAAACGAATATCTCGGTGGCGAAAATCGCCATCAGCGTATCGACGTTGCCGAGGCTCGCGCCGAACTTGATGATCAGCGTCGCCGCCGTTTGCGGATGGCGGCGCAGATAGCGCCAGCCTTCGCGCACGCTGGTATCCGCTTTGGTCTCATGCGGCTCCAGCGCTTTGAACTCGTAGGCTTTGATCGGCGCGATCAGCAGCGCGGCGATCACGAAACTGAACGAGTCGATCAGCAGCGCGACGTTCGCGCCAACCACTGCGCTGACAATGCCGCCAATCGCCGCGCCGAATGCCAGCATCGCCGACCAGGTGATATTGCCGAGCGTGTTGGCGTGCAGCAAATCGTCAGGGCGCACCAGCGCGGGCGTGATTGCCGACTGCGCCGGCTCAAAAAACGCCGATAGGCTGAATTGCACAATCGAAAATACGTAGATTAATGGCAGCCATTCCGGGCCGCGCGTCGTGAACACCAGCCCCAGCACGACCAGCGCGCGCAGCCAGTTGCTCCAGATCATCAGCTTTTTGCGATCTAAGCGGTCGATCAGCGCGCCTCCGAACGGGCTGATGATCATCGGCGGGATATAACGCGCCAGCAGCAGCCCACTGACGGCCAAGCCTTTATACTGAACCGGGCTGTAGGCCGCGACCAGCGTCAGCAGCGTGATCGTGTCGAACCAGTCGCCGAGCAAGCTGATGATCTGGGCATACCACAGGCGGGCATAATCGGGATTGTTCCGCAGGAGCCGGGCGTAGTTTTGCATGAACAGCCAATTGGTGAAATTCAACAAAATAAGCCCCTTCAGGATAATCGAAGGTGCCCATTTATGGTATGCCCATTCGTACAGGCTGTCCGTTGATCATTGTGCCGAATGCGGCTCGGAGAGAGGATGCACCTCGACAGCAGTTCGCTGCAAAAACGCGAATCCGAGTCCCCCTGCCAGCACGTAGACGCCCCCCTGTATCGTCAGGAGCAGAATAATGCTCACGTGATCGCCAAGCACGCCCGCTAACACCGCGCCGATCAGCATCAGCAGCGCCGAGAGCGCCCCGAACAGACCAAACACGCGCCCCCGATAGGCGTCGTCGGACAGCATTTGCATCAGCGTCATGAAACCCGTTCCGAAGCCCACCGCCGGGATGCCGACCAGCGCGATCAAGGCCATGCCTAACCCCACGCCCGAAATCCAGAGCGGATAGTAAAATATGACCAGATCAAGCAGGCCGAACAGCACGCCACAGACCGCAAAAAGCTGCTGCGGTGCGACCTTCTTGGCGATGCGCACCATCAGAATGCCGCCGATGATCCCGCCGACTGCCTGGCACGTCATCAGATAGCCGTAGTCACTTTCGGTTCCGTGCATCACCTGTGTAACGAACGGCACAATCAGCGTGCCGATAAAGCCCTCGCCGATCTGCGTCATGCCGACGATGGCAATCAGCGCGGCCAGCGACGGTCGGCGCTGGACATAAGTGAATCCCTCGCTCCATTCACGCTTGACCTGCCGCCCAATTGAAGACAGGCTCGCCTGTACGACTTCGGCGGATCGCTTCAGCACGCTTTGGTGTTGAATTAGCGTGATCAGGATAGCCGCCAGCATAAACGAGGCCGCGTCGATCACAGTCACGCCGAGCAAGCTGCTCGTCGCAAGAATCAGCCCGCCAATCGCTGGCCCAATCAAGCGCGCGAGGCTCTGATTGAGCGAGTTCAGCGTATTGACAGCAGCAAGCTCCGTCTCATCGACCAGCAGTGGCAGGAGTGCCTCTGACGCCGGTGTGAAAAAGCGCGATAGACTCGCTTCGGCAAACAGCACGACAAAGACGATCCAAAGCTGATCGACGGACTGCACCAGCAGCAGCGGCAGCAATCCCAACGCTTGCAGCCCGTTGACGAGAATCATCAGGCGCCGCCGATCCCAGCGATCCGCAAACACGCCGCCAACCGAGCCAAACACAAGTCCCGGTATCAATTCCGCGACCAGCATCCCGCCCGTCGCCAGTGTCGAACCCGTCAGACGGTAGACAAAGACGGGTAGGCCGATGGATAGCACCCAATCCCCAGTCATCGAAATCAGCCCGGCGATCCACAGCAGCGTGAAATTCCGGTTCCTGAAAATGGCAAGCATAAGACTATCCCTTGTGTGAGGGTATTATAGTTCAGATGCGATTATAGCAGCTATAAAGGGTTTAGAACGGCTCACTGAGACTCGTAGGGGCGCAACGTGCTGCGCCCCTCTTTTCTAAGGTGAAGTGCAGATGATTAGCGGAAATCATCCTCTTCGTCGTTCTTACGCTTTTCCGGCTGATCGTTCTTGCGCTTCTCGTCCTCATCGTCATCGTTGGTGATCTCGATGCGGACATGGCGATTGCCGGTCGAAACGCCGCGCCCGGACGCGCCATACTGGTAGAGATCGCCTTCGTTGCGGAAGGGGTTTCCCTGCGGCATGATCGCGCCGCGCAGGTCAGCATCCTTAAAGTTCGCCCCGGCGATCTGCGCGCCCGTAAAATCCACGCCTTCGAGGTTGGAGTTCTTGAAGTTCACCCCCGTCAGGTTTGCGCCTTTGAAGTTCACCCCCTTGAGGTTCGTATCCTTCAAATTAGCGCCAGAGAAATTCGCACCTTCCGCGTTCGCATCTTCGAGAACAACGTTGGTGAGGTTCGCCCCGGAGAAGTTTGCGCCGCGCAGGTTAGCGCCTTTCAGGATCGCATCCTTCAGGTTCTGCCCGCTGAAATCCGCGCCTTCGAGGTGCGCCCCTTCCATATTCGCGCCGCGCAGCGAATCGCCTCCGGTCTGCACGTCGAAGTCCACATTCGACACCGCCCGCTTGATCGTCGCTTGTGTCATCCTGATGATCTGATCCGAAAGGTCACGGCCAAAGTCGCGCCCGAACGAGCGCCAGTCGCTCATGTCCGTGCCGACCGTCCCTGTCGAAGCGCGGTAGTCGCGCAGGATGCCGTCCAGATAGATGATCATTTGGCTGGCGGCGAGCTGCACCTGGCTCGCCATGTGGCGTTCCTTCTCGTCGCCGTTGACCTCCAGCGCCAGCGTATCGTGGATGTAGAAGTCGTCGGGCAGCAGTTCAGCGACCTTACGCTGAATGCCCTGGTAACTCTTGACTACCATTTTGCCCGTGCCTTCGTACGTCCCTTCGTGCAGTGAGCGCTCAACCGACCGCTGAAGTGCTTTGAGCGCCTGTAGATACTGTTGAATCTTCTGGTACATACTCTCGTCCATGGTCTTCCCTTGTTTCTATGACCGGGGCTTCTTCCCCGTTATCTACACTCGATTTACTTCTGTCTTCGTCGTCCTCGCCAAGCTCTTCGAGGATCGCTTCGAGCGTTTCCGGCTTCAAGCGAGCGCGCAGATTGCGCTTGGCATGGAACAACCGTGATTTGATCGTGCCGATGCTCACGCCCATCACGTCGGCGGTTTCCGCGTAGGTCATGCCTTCGTCCGCGTAGAGCAGCAGCGTTTGCCGTTGCAGTTCGGGCAGGCTGTCGATGGCGTCGCTCACTTCGATTTGCAGCAGCAGCCAGTGAGCCACTTCTTCCGGCGGCGTCGCGCGCTCGTCGGCGATCTCGAACGACACCCGCGCCCGGAACGGATCGTCCTCATCCTCGTCTATCGAGATTTCCTCGTGGCGACCGCGCCTCAGAATATCGTAACAGCGATTGCGCGCAATCCGAAACACGTAGGGACGCAGCTTTTCGACCGGCTCGATGCGGCTCAGGTTCAAATACAGCGCCATCATCGTATCCTGAACAATATCCTCGGCTTCCTGCCCATCACCGATGAGCCGCCGCACGAACCGTCCAATCCCCGGCGCAAGCAAAGCGTGAAGCTGCTCGAAAGCCTCGTCATCGCCCGCTTGTGCCAGTCGCAGAAGTTCGTACTCGTTCACGCAGTCGTTCCTGCTTGCTGCCCCTATCTATATCCAAATACGGAGGCTGCGCAAAAAGTGTTCAAAAGTGGTTTTTAGCTGACCGCTGAAAGCAGTCAGCTATCAGCAACACAGATACAAAAAGAGTCAACCCAAAGGCGCAAAGGCGCAAAGGATAAGGGCATACTCTCTTTCTATCTTCTTGGCATTCCTGGCGTCTTGGCGGTTCAATTATTCTAGCTTTCAGCTTTTATCTTTAGCTGATGGCTGACCACTGATAGCTGATGGCTTTTTTGGTCTTTTTACGCTATAATTCTAGAAACTATGTTCGATAAAACGATGCAACTCACCCAACAGCAGCAAGCCCTGATCGCCCATGCGGGTCGCCTGTTTCTCGAAGGCGACGCCGGCACGGGCAAGACGACGATTGGCGTCGCGCGGATGCTGTATTTGCTTGATAACGGCGTCCCGGCGGACGATATTCTCGTGCTCGTGCCGCAGCGCAATCTGGCACTGCCCTATCATCAGGCGCTGCGTGCTGCCGAGCTTCCGCCCGGCGGTCAGGTGACGATCACGACCATGAGCAGCATCGCCATTCAGATGGTCGAACTGTTCTGGCCGCTCGTCGCCAGGAAAGTCGGCTTCGCGTCCGATAAGCTGCCGACCTTCCTCAGCCTCGAAACGTCGCAGTACGTCATGTCGCTGGTGATCGGCAAACTGATCGACGAACAGGGTTATTTCGAGTCGGTCACGATTGACCGCAACCGCCTCTACAGTCAGATCATCGACAATCTCAACAAAGCGGCAGTCGTGGGCTTCTCGTATAAGGAGATTGGTGAGCGCCTCAAGGATGCGTGGTTGGGCGATCCGGCACAAAATCACATTTTCGAGCAGGTGCAGGACTGCGCGACCCGCTATCGCGCCTACTGCCTCGAACACAACCTGCTCGATTTCGCGCTGCAAATGGAGACGTTCATCAATCAATTATGGCCGCTGCCCGCCTGCCGCGAGCATCTGGTCGGGCGCTATCACCACCTGATCACGGACAACGTTGAGGAAGAGAATGCCGCCGCGCAGGACATTCTGCGCACATGGATTCCGCGCTTCGAGACGGTGCTGGCGATCTACGACAGCGAAGCGGGGTATCGTCGCTTCCTCGGCGCTGACCCCGATAACGGCTACACTCTGCGACAGGTCTGCGACGAAACCGTTGAGCTAACCGACTCGTTCGTCAATTCGCCCGATGTCTACGCGCTCGGCAACGAACTCAGCCGTGCGCTCGGCCAATATGCCGAAGAAGACGTTGCCGGAAAGCCCTTCGCGGCCCTGAAATACGATTTGCGCCGCTTCTACCCGGAAATGCTCGATTGGTGCGCGGGCGAGATCAAGCGGTTGGTCAACGAGGAACACGTTCCACCGGGCGAGATCGTCGTGCTTGCGCCGTTTATGTCTGATGCGCTCCGTTTCTCGCTGATGCAGCGGCTCGAAGGGATTCCGACGCGCTCGCATCGCCCATCGCGTGCCTTACGCGAAGAACCCGCCGCCCGCTGTCTGTTGACGCTGGCACAGTTGGCGCACCCTGACTGGGGTCTCAAGCCGCCTTCATTCGACGTGGCTTACGCGCTGATGCAGGCCATCGGCACGATTGAGCCGGATCGCACCATCGACCTGATTCGCGCGCAGTTGCTCGCGCAGGAAGCCTATCCGCACGCCGAGAGCAAGTCCGGCCTCGCGCCGTTTGACAGCCTGCCGCTCGAAACGCAGGAGCGGGTCAGTTATGTCCTCGGCGAGCGTTACGACGCGCTGCGCCTGTGGATTGAGGACTATATCAAAGCGACCGCCGCGCCGGAGCCGCCGCCTCCCCCACCACCGGAGGCCAAGCCAAAACGCAAGCGCAAGAAGAAACAGCCCGAACCGGAACCAGAACCCACTCCGCAGCCCGAACTCGATCACTTTTTCAGCCTGATTTTCGGTGAGGTGCTCTCACAACGCGGCTTCGGCTTCTACAACGACTTCGCCGCCGCCGATACCGCCTGGAACCTGATCGACTCGGCGCGCAGTTTCCGCCGCGCCGCGCTGACGACCGGGTTGATCGGTAAGGAATACGTCGAGATGGTGCAGCGCGGCCTGATCGCCAACCAGTATATTCGCCAGTGGACGCGCCCGACCGAGGACAGTGTGCTGATCGCGCCTGCCTACACCTTCCTGATGAACAATCAGCCCGTGAGCTATCAGTTCTGGCTCGACATTGGCTCTCGTAGCTGGTTCGAGCGCCTGATGCAGCCGCTCACACATCCCTACGTCCTCAGCAAGCAGTGGACGCTCGGCGACAAGTGGACGGACGAGCGTGAATACGAACTGCGCCGCGAATCGCTCTATCAACTGCTGATCGGTTTGATCCGCCGCTGTCGCAGCGGGGTTTATCTCGGCCTGAGTGAACTGGGCGAGAACGGCTACGAGAATCAGGGCGAGTTGTTGCAGGTGTTCAACCGAATGCTGCGCCGCCTCGCCGCCGGAGAGGACAATATCGCCGATGTTTAACCCTCTATTGAATAACCATATTGTCCTTGTAGGGGCGGGTCTAAGACCCGCCCGTCTTTCTCCATTCTTCTCCCCTCGCCTATGGAGAGAGGTCGGGTGTGAGGTTGCTTTGCTTTTCTCCCCCTCCTTGAATTCAAGGAGGGGGTCGGGGGGTGGGGTCAACGATGTTTAACCCGCGTCCGCGCCAGCAGGAAGTCCTCAACTACAAAGGCGGCAGGATGGGTGTCGCCGCCGTGCCCGGCAGTGGCAAAACGCGCACGCTCTCGGCGCTCGCCGCGCGCCTGATCGCCGAAGGCGGCTTGCAGGAGGATCAGGAAGTCCTGATCGTCACGCTCGTCAATTCTGCCGTCGATAACTTCGCGCGGCAGGTGAAGGTTTTTCTTCAGGAACAATACGGTCTGCTGCCCAACGTCGGCTATCGCGTGCGCACGCTGCACGGCCTCTGCAACGACATCGTGCGCGACAATCCCAGCCGTGTCATGCTCGAAGAAGGCTTTCAGATCGTCGATGAGCGCGAAGCGGCGGGCATCCTCGCGGACGCAGCGCAAACATGGGCGCGTACCAATCCGCGCAGCGCCGATGCTTATCTCCCGCCCGACATGGACGACAGCAAGCGCGATTGGGTTGTCCGCGAGCAGTGGCCGGGGCTGGTGACCGACATTGCGTCGAGCTTCGTCAAGTCGGCCAAAGATGCACAGCTAACGCCCGAAGATATTCGCTACAACCTTGACCGCTTCGGCAGCCCGCTCCCGCTGGCCGACATGTGCCAGACGATCTACGCCAATTATCAGCGCGGCTTGAGCTATCGCGGCGCGGTCGATTTTCAGGATTTGATCCGCCTCGCGCTCAAATCGCTGGAAAGCGACGAGACCTACCTCAAGCGCCTGCGCAAGCGCTGGAAATACATTCTCGAAGACGAGGCGCAGGACAGCAGTCTCTTGCAGGAGCGAATTTTGCGCCTGCTGGTCGGCGCTGATGGCAATTGGGTGCGCGTCGGCGACCCTAATCAGGCGATCTACGAAACGTTCACGACCGCCAAGCCGGAGCATCTCTGGAATTTTCTCAACGAGGCCGACGTGGAGCGGCGCGAACTGCCCAACTCAGGCCGCTCCGCCCCGCCGATCATCGACCTCGCCAACTTTCTGATCGACTGGACGCGCGAGCGCCATCCCGATTTCGCTATTCGCCGCCGCGAGCCGCTCCAACCGCCGCACATCGAGCCTGCCCCACCCGGCGATCCGCAGCCCAACCCACCTGCCGAAAGCGCGAAAATTTCGCTGTTTGGCCGCTCGCTCACGCCCGCCGAGGAAATCGAAGCGGTGGTGCGCTCACTGGCGCAATGGCTGCCCCAGCATCCTGATGAGACTGCCGCCGTCCTCGTCCCACGCAACAAACGCGGCTACGAGATCGTCGATGCGCTCAAAGCCCTGCGCAATCCCGACATCGAGTACGTCGAACTGCTGCAAAGCACGACCTCGACCCGCGAGGCAGCAGGCGCGCTCGGCAATATCCTGCAATACCTGAGCGATCCGAGCAACGCGAAGATGCTCGCCACCGTCTACAAGGTCTGGCGGCGCGATGAGCGCGAGGATGAAACCCTAGCGACTCGTCTGGAAAACGTTGCCAGGCGAATTCGTGCCTGTCCGCGCGTCGAGGATTATCTCTGGCCGCAGTTGGGTCGTGACTGGCTGCGCGATGACGCCGAAATCGCTACCCTGACTGCCGATGATCCCGAACTGCTGGCAAATCTGATGCAGTTTCGCGGACTGGTGCGCCGCTGGCAGGAAGCCGTCCTGCTGCCGATTGACCAGTTGATCCTGATCCTCTCGCAAGACCTGTTTCAGTCGTCGGCGGATTTGGCGATTGCCCACAGCGTCGCCGTCGTGCTGCGCACGTACAGCGATCAGCATCCCGATTGGCGCTTACCCAATTTCACCGACGAACTGGCCGTCATCGCCCGCAACGAGCGCCGTTTCCTCGGCATTGACGACGACAATCGCGGCTTCGACCCGGAGCGGCACAAGGGCAAGGTTGCCATCACCACGATGCACAGTGCCAAAGGTCTGGAATGGGATCGCGTCTATCTGCTCTCGGTCAACAGCTACGATTTCCCCTCAGGGATGCCCAACGAGCAGTACATGGCCGAGAAGTGGTTTATTCGCGCTGGTCTGAGCCTCGAAGCTGAAGCGCTGGCGCAGCTTCACGTCTCGGCTGATCCGCTCACGTTTGAGTATCTCGAAGGCGAAGCGACCAAAGCAGCGCGGCTCGACTACATCGCCGAGCGCCTGCGCCTGCTCTACGTCGGCATCACCCGCGCGCGCAAGGAATTGATCATCACCTGGAACACGGGGCGGCGCGGCGATCAGCAGCAGGCCGTTCCCTTTGTCGCGCTGCAAACCCACGTCGAGTCGCAGACCACTTAATCGCTGCCGACCGTCGCCGCGAACAGCGTTCGCTTGAAACTATAGAAAACCGGGCTAGCCGGCCAATGAGTGCGCAGGCGCTCGGTATAGCGCTCCAGAAATGGCGCGTGCAGCGCTTCCGGCAGCCGTTCCATATAGGGCACGAGCGCCGTCCCGCGCGTCCAGTCGCGGACAGCCTCGGCATTCTCGAGCACGTGCGGATAGACCTTCTCGAATACGGTCAGCCTGCGCCCGCCGTTGGCGTAAAGCAGTTCAGCGTATTGATCGAGCGGCAGCACAGGCGATGGCCGTATCCAGCCGTCGAGGGCCTCGCGGAACGGCGACTCGCTCGCGGTTGCCGTAATCGCTCGGTGTGCGAAGCTGTCGTGATTGGAGGGAAGCTGGACGATCAACTGACCGCCCGGCTTGACCAGCCCCAGCAGGCGCGGGATCAGCGCGGGATGATCAGGAACCCACTGAATCGCGGCGTTCGAAAAGACCAAATCCCACTGCCCGGTTACCGCCTCGATCTGCCCATGCTCGAAGCGCAGACCGGGGCGTATCTGAGCGCTGGCTTGCGCCAGCATCTCCGGCGAACTGTCGATACCCAGCACGTTACTATCCGGCAGGTAATCAGCTAATCGCCGCGTCAGTTCGCCGGTGCCGCAGCCGAGATCAATGACCTCAATAGCAGCGCGGCGCTCAATGAGTTGCAACAAATCGTCGAAGGGTGCGGAGCGTTCCCGTTCGAATTGGTGATAGCGCTCAGGGTTCCAGGGCATCGTCATCGCTCACTTTCCAGATCAAGCAGCAATCCATCAGGGCAAACGCATCAAAATCAGATGGAAAGTCACAAAGGGTCACAAGGAATCGTAGGGACGGCATAAATGCCGTCCGCTCTGCCGGACGCGATCAATCGCGTCCCGACAAAATCCGTATCGCCTTTCATGACCCGAACATAAATTTGATGCGTTCGCCCTGAGCAATCCATGTGACCATCTTAGCGAGAACCGTGTTATCATTCAAACTGATAATTTCAATGAAATTCATAGATTACACTTATGAGACCGTTATGAGCCTCGACCTGCACAAGCTGGAAATCTTCGTGACGATTGCGCGGCTGAGCAGCTTCACCCGCGCTGCCGACGATCTCCACATGACCCAGCCAACCGTCTCGCAGCAGCTTGCGATGTTGGAAGCACAGATCGGTACGGCGTTGATCAAGCGCGATACGCGCCGTCTGCGCCTCACGACGGCAGGCGAAACCCTGCTGTCGTATGCCGAACGGCTGCTGGCGCTCTCGGATGAAGCCGCCGAAGCGACTCGCGCGGCGGCGGGGCTGGCAGATCGCACCCTGCGGCTCGGCGTCGGCCATATCCTCGCCGCCTATCTGCTGCCCGGTTTGTTGAGCCGCTTTCAGGCGCGCTATGCCGATCATCGCGTTCATATCAGCGTCGGCAACACGGGCGAACTGCTGACACTGGTCGCCGCCGAGACGGTCGAACTGGCGCTGGTGGGCTTCCCGGCTGATCATCCTGATATTCTGGTCACGCCCTTCATCCACGATCATCTGGTAGTGATTGTCGCGCCGGATGATCCCTGGGCGAGCCGCCGCGAAGTCCAGTTGGAAGAACTGCGCGAGCGTCCCTTCCTCACACGCGAAGCTGGCTCCGCCCTGCACGCGACCGTCGAGCGGCTGCTCGGCAGCGCCATCTTTTCCA
>DASZXN010000299.1:0-2643 GCA_035545875.1 Phototrophicaceae bacterium | reverse complement strand
CCAAAGCGATGAAGAAAGTCGCGGGCGGCCTGCGCCTTGACCTCGCCCAGTTCCGCTCGCTGGCGGCCTTCGCTCAGTTCGGTTCTGACCTCGACAAAGCGACCCAGCGCCAGTTGGATCGCGGTCTGCGCCTGACCGAACTGCTCAAACAGCCGCAGTATCAGCCGCTCTCGCTGACCGATGAGGTCGCCATCCTCTACGCAGGAACACGCGGCTATCTCGATACGGTTCCGCTGGATCGCGTCAAGGAATGGCAGGCGGCCTTCCTGCGTGCTTATCACGCTCAATATGCTGCGGTCGCCGACACGATTGAGCAGTCGAAAGCCGTCACCGACGACACGGAAGCGAAGCTGAAAGCGGCGATCCTGGAATTCAACGCGGCCTGGTCATAGGAGAGTGATATGGCAAGCGCACGCGAAATCCGGAATCGCATTCGCAGCGTCAAAAACATTGGGCAGATCACCCGCGCTCAGGAAGCAGTCTCGGCCTCGAAAGTTCGCCGCGCGCAGTCGCGTGTGCTGGCGAGCCGAGCCTTCGCCGAAAAAGCGTGGGAAATCCTGCTGAACGTGCAAAAAGCCGGGTCGAAGGGCACGCCGCTTCACCCGCTGCTGACCCCGCGCGATCAGGTCAAGAATGTGATGGTCATCCTGATCACGTCGGATCGTGGTCTGGCGGGTGCGTTCAATACGAACATCATCCGCGTAGCGAATCGCTTTCAACAGCGGCTGAACCTGCCGACCCGCTTCGTGACCATCGGCAAAAAAGGCCGCGACTCGATGATCCGCTCGCGCCGGAACGTGGTCGCGGAATTCCCGTGTCCGTCTGAATTTGGGCTGGCACAGGTGTCGCCGATTTCCCGGTTGGCAATCGACTCGTTCCTGAGTGGCGAAGTCGATGAGGTGTTCATCGCCTATACGGACTTCGTGAATACGCTGACTCAGCGTCCGCGCGTCACGCGCCTGCTGCCGCTCATCCCATACGAAACGGATGACGCGGGGATGGCCGAGTTCATCAAGGAAATGCCGACGGTCACCACTGGCAACGCCGATTACGAATATGAGCCGAGCGCGGAAGCGATCCTCGAAGAGATCGTCCCGCGTTTCACCATGCTCCAGCTTTATCAGGCGGTGCTGGAAAGCCAGGCGAGCGAACATTCGGCGCGTATGGTGGCGATGCGCAACGCATCCGACAACGCGTCGGCGCTGGTCGAGGACTATACCCTGGTCTACAACAAGGCACGTCAGGGCGCGATCACCAGCGAAATTCTGGACATCGTAGGCGGCGCTGAAGCGCTGCAAGCGACGATTGAGAAAACAGCCAGCCAGATCGAGAAGAATCTGTCCGTTCGCAACCACGCTGCGGCGTTGGCCGAGCGGTAATACACGAGGGAAGGAAGCGACATGAGTGAAGTTCAAGGAACAATCTCGCAGATTTTAGGCGCGGTGGTTGACGTTGAGTTCCCGCAAGGTCAACTGCCCGATATTTACGACGCGCTGCGCGTGCCGCGCGAGGGTCAGGAAGACCTGATCCTCGAAGTGGAACTGGTTATCGGCGACAACGCGGTTCGGACGGTTGCAATGGATACGACCGATGGCTTGCAGCGTGGGGTTCCCGCGTTTGCGACCGGCGCGCCAATTCAGGTGCCGGTTGGCCCGGCGTCGCTGGGGCGTGTGTTCAACGTCTTGGGTCGCCCGGTCGATCTCGGCGAGGACGTTCCCGCCGACACGCCGACTCGCTCGATCCACGCTGAAGCGCCAGACTTTGAAGACCAGACCACCCACATCGAAGTATTCGAGACGGGCATGAAAGTGATTGACCTGATCGCGCCGATGACCAAAGGTGGCAAGACGGGCATCTTCGGCGGCGCGGGGGTGGGCAAGACGGTCACCATTCAGGAATTGATCAACTCGATTGCGACGCAGCACTCTGGCCTGTCGGTGTTCGCGGGTGTGGGCGAGCGCACGCGTGAAGGCACGGCGCTCTATCACGAAATGGATGAAGCGGGCGTGCTCGACAAGCTGGCGATGGTGTTCGGCCAGATGAACGAACCGCCCGGCGTGCGTCTGCGCGTGGCGCTCTCCGGTCTGGCGATGGCGGAATACTTCCGCGACGAAGGCCGCGACGTGCTGCTGTTCATCGACAACATTTTCCGCTACTCGCTGGCGGGCGCGGAAGTGTCGGCGCTCCTCGGTCGTATGCCTTCGGCAGTCGGTTACCAGCCGACGCTGGCGGACGAGATGGGGCAGCTTCAGGAGCGCATCACCTCGACGCAGACGGGTTCGATTACCTCGATGCAGGCGGTTTACGTGCCTGCGGACGACTACTCCGATCCCGCGCCTGTGGCCGTGTTCACGCACCTCGATGGAACCATCGCGCTCGAACGCTCGATTGCGGCGCGCGCGCTTTTCCCGGCGGTCGATCCGCTGGCGAGCACGAGCAAGATTCTCGACCCGCTGGTCGTCGGCGAGGATCATTACAACACGGCGCACGAAGTTCAGCAGGTGCTCCAGCGTTACAAGGACTTGCAGGACATCATCGCCATTCTCGGTATTGACGAGCTTTCCGACGACGATAAACTGCTGGTGGCGCGTGCCCGCAAGATTGAAATGTTCCTCAGCCAGCCCATGAAGGTGGCCGAGCAGT
>DASZXN010000298.1:0-2633 GCA_035545875.1 Phototrophicaceae bacterium | reverse complement strand
GGGCGATCAACCGCGCCACCAAGATCAAGACGGTCGGGCTGTGCCACAGCGTGCAGGGGACGGCGCAGCAGCTTGCCCGCGACATCAACGTCCCGATTGAGGAGATCAACTTTGTCTGCGCGGGCATCAATCACATGGCTTTTTACCTGCGCTTCGAGCGTGACGGCGAAAGCCTCTACCCACTAATCCGCAAGGTGCTGGAAGAAGGTCGCCAACCGGAATGGAACCGTGTGCGCTACGAGATGTTCAGGCGGCTTGGCTACTTCGTCACCGAGTCGAGCGAACACTTCAGCGAATATACGCCCTGGTTCATCAAGCACGACCGCCCCGAACTGATCGAGGAATTCAACATCCCGCTCGACGAGTACATTCGCCGCTGCGAAGTCCAGATTGCGGGCTGGGAGCAGTTGCGCAAGGATTTGGAAGCCGGGAAAGACATCGAGGTGCGGCGCAGCCCGGAATACGGCTCGCTGATCATCCACAGCATCGAAACGGGAGTTCCGCGCGTCGTCTACGGCAACGTCGCCAATCGCAGCCTGATCGATAATCTGCCGCAGGGCTGCACGGTCGAAGTGCCCGTGCTGGTCGATAAGAACGGCCTCCAGCCGACCAAAATCGGTACGCTGCCGCCGCAGTTAGCCGCGCTGATGCAGACCAACGTCAACGTGCAGTCGCTGACCGTTGAGGCCGCGCTGACGGGCAAGCGCGAGTACATCTATCACGCCGCCATGCTCGATCCGCACACGTCGGCGGAACTCAGCCTCGATCAAATCTGGTCGATGGTCGATGATCTGATCGCCGCGCACGGCGATTGGCTGCCGCAATACAACTAAGCGGAAGAACGTGGATCGGGGCACAGTGCGCCGTGCCCCGACCATTATCTCCTCATTCACGTTTTCTCATTGCTGCATCACGCGGTAAGATAGACGACATCCGCATCAGGAGAGATGGAGTGCGCCTATGCTTGTCGAAAAGCGACCGTCGCCGCTCGCCTGGGTTGCCTCGGCGGGCTTGTGGATCGTCTCAGTCGGGCTGGCGTTGGCCTCGACCTTCGCGCTGCGCGATATTTTTGTCTGGGGGTTGGGGCTGCTGCTGGCGAGTCCCGATCAGGCCAGCCGACTGCGCGCCGCCAACACGATCAACTTCGCGCAGATGTGCGCGCTGGTGATCTTCGGCGTGATCAGCGTCGGCGTAATCGTCTTTAGCAGCGAATACTTCTTTCACTATGCGGGACAGCCGCGTTTCTGGCGGCGGCTCGCCGGGATTGTCGCCGTCGAGTGTGTAATCGTCCTGCCCGTCGCGCTGCTGTTGTGGCGTTAAACTGCACAGACGCGGTGATTTTGGAAGCTATGTAGGGCAAGGCGATACCTTTAGACTTACTCCCGGCGTTCACCACGTCTTTGGACAACTGCGGGTTGAAAAAGCGCTCGATTTCGCTACAATGTGGCTCAAGACGGCTCCGTAGCGCAGTGGTAGCGCAAGTGCCTTTTAAGCACCTGGTCGTGGGTTCGAATCCCACCGGAGTCATTAATATAATATAATAATTTATATACCGATAAATTCATCTGGTGTTTTGTTGAAATTCTGCTGAAGAACGTCGTGTTGCTGATCTGGGATAACGACAGTTGGCACGTCGCACGCAAAGTCAAACGCTGGATACAGCGCTACAACCGGGAGGCGAAGTTGTTCGACAAACCGCGTCTGCTGGTTTGGACACTGTCCAAGTGCAGTCCCTGGCTCAATCCGATAGAAGCGCACTGGCGGCACGCCAAAAAGCGCATTTGCGAACCTTCTAACGATGGCTTGTCGCCTTACCAGCTCCGCCAGCGCATCTTCCAGGCTTTGAGTCCCAAATTCGCTGCTGCTCTCATATCGTCAGTTGTGTTGATGTACTAGGCGCCTTCACAGCGCTTTCTGTGAATCATTGCTCCGACGTGATTGGCATCGAGCGATAAAACCCTGTCAAAGGCTGCTTGCGCCTGCCGGTACTTCCCTAAACCAAGCGCTCCGAGCGCAATCATATAATAGCAATGCGCTTTATGGCGATTGTTCAGGTCTTCCTCAAACACCAGAAAATCGGGCAGCGAAACGGCAAAGTAGTCGATGGTCGTCAGATCATCCAGATGTTCAGTCCCATAGGCGATGAAACGATGAAATATCTGATCGGCGGCCTCTGCTTGCCGGAGCTTTTGCAGCGCTAAGCCTTGATAGAAAATCATATCCGGCGGTTGATCGTTGTAATAGGTTGCCTGAGCGATTTCCGCTGCTCCCTGCGCTGCTTCCGCAAACGACCGGCGCGCATTTTCAGCCTCGCCCAGTCCCTCATAGGCACAGCCAAGATAATAATCGATGTTATTCTCGCGTGCGCCGAATAATTTACCTTCGCCCAGAGTCGGCGGATAATGCCTGGCTCGTTCCAGGAGTTCAAGCGCCGTGCGCTCATCGCCAGCGCCGATAGATTGTCGGGCAAGCTCAACGAGGCTCAGGACGTATTGCCCCGTGACTTTGCCTTCGCCACCTTCCCAGGGATGAAAATGGCGCGCCAGCAGCCGATCAAGCGCCTCATCGTGCCGCCCGACCAGATTGAGCACCGTTACGTATTCCAGCGCCAGGTCGTCACGCTGATCGACCAA
>DASZXN010000297.1:0-2065 GCA_035545875.1 Phototrophicaceae bacterium | reverse complement strand
AAGATCGCATCTCGCAAATACCGGCGCTGCGCCTGCTCATGGCGCTCGGCTGGCACTACCTCACACCCAACGAAGCGCTCGCCCTGCGTGGCGGCAAATACACCAACGTCATCCTCGAAGACGTGCTCATGGACTGGCTGCGCACGCATAACCGCATCCACTACAAAGGCGGCACCTATGACTTCAGCGAGGCGAACCTCGCGTCGGTTGTGCGCGAACTGCGCGACAGCCCGGTGCAGCCCGGTCTGATCCCCGCCAGCCAGCAGGCGTATGAACTGCTCACACTCGGCAAAAGCGTCGAGCAGACCATCGACGGTGATAAGCGCAGCTTCACCGTCCAACTGATCGACTGGCACCACCCGGAGCGCAACGTCTATCACGTCAGCGACGAGTTCACCGTCGAGCGGCGCGGCAGCCACCAGACGCGCCGCCCGGATATTGTCCTGTTCGTCAACGGCATCCCGCTGGTGGTGATCGAGTGCAAGCGCCCCGACAAGCAGACCAGCGAGGGCAAGCCATCGGTTCACGAAGCCGTCAGCCAGATGCTCCGCAATCAGCGCCTCGACGACGAAATCCCGCACCTGTTCGTCTATTCGCAGGTGCTGATGGCGCTCAGCGTCAACGACGCGCTCTACGGCACGACCGGCTTGGGCGCGAAGTACTGGGGCGTCTGGAAAGAAGAAGACGAGACGGAGCCAGAAGTGGCGCGACTGGCGAACGTCCCGCTGACAGACACCGAGAAGGATCGACTCTACGATTGGCGCGACGATGCCGGATGGACGCGCCGCTATTTCGACGGGCAGGATGCCGCCGGGGAGCGCCTGCCGACGACGCAGGATCGTACAATCCATGCCCTCCTTCGCCCTGCCCGCCTGCTCGAACTGGCGTACCAGTTCATCGTCTATGACGGCGGCGTGAAGAAGATCGCCCGCTATCAGCAGTATTTCGCCATCGAAGCGACGCTTGACCGCGTAGTTCACTATACCAACGGCAAACGCGACGGTGGCGTGATCTGGCACACGACGGGCAGCGGCAAATCGCTGACAATGGTCATGCTGGCGAAGGCGCTGGCGCTGCACCCGGCGGTTCAGAACCCGCGCGTGATCATCGTGACCGACCGTATCGATCTTGACCAGCAAATCTGGGAGACGTTCCGCGCCTGCGGCAAGCAGGTCTACAAAGCCGGGTCGGGCAGTGACTTGATCCGCCTGATCCAACAACCGAGGCACGAAATCATCACGACGGTGATCGACAAGTTCGAAGCTGCCGCCAAAGCCAAGCTGACGGACGACAATCCGAACGTGTTCGTGCTGGTGGATGAGAGCCATCGCAGCCAGTACGGCATGAGCCACGCCCGCATGGTCGAGGTTTTCCCGAATGGCTGCTACATCGGCTTTACGGGGACGCCGCTGCTCAAGAAAGAAAAGAGCACGGCTGCCCGCTTCGGCGGCTTCATCCATAAGTACACCATGCGCCAAGCGGTCGCCGACGGCGCGGTCGTTCCCCTGCTTTATGAGGGTCGAATTGTCGATCTGGACGTAAGCCGTGAGGCGCTTGATCAGTGGTTTGAGCGCCGCACCGCCACGCTGACCGATGATCAGAAAACTGACCTCAAGCGCAAAATGAGCCGCTACGAGGAGGTCAATCGCACGCGCACACGGCTGGAAGCGATTGCCTGGGACATTGCCGAACACTACCGTAAAAACTGGCGCGGAACTGGCTTCAAAGGGCAACTTGCCACTGCCAGCAAAGAACTCGCCATTCAATACATGTACGCGCTTGAGGACGAGGGAATAAGCTGCAAGGTCATCATTTCCGCCCCCGATACACGCGAGGGCAACGAAGATGACGACCAAAGCAAGCTGCCGCTCGTGCAAGACTTCTGGAAGCGCATGATGCAGCTCTACGGCTCTGAGGACAAGTATCTCACCGAAATCACGGCTTCGTTTGGGCGGGAAGACGGCATTGAAATCCTGATCGTGGTCGATAAGCTCCTAGTCGGTTTCGATGAGCCGCGCAACACCGTGCTCTACATTGACAAGCCGCTGCGAGAGCATGGGTTACT
>DASZXN010000296.1:0-2064 GCA_035545875.1 Phototrophicaceae bacterium | reverse complement strand
CCGTTCGCCTCGCACCCAATCTGCGATCTGGATTGGGTGGGGGAATTCATGGGCGATTTTCGGCTGCTCGGCGCTTACGCTCAAGCGCATGGGATGCGCATTACGATGCACCCCGGTCAGTATACGCTCGTCAACACGCCGAGCGAAAAAACGTGGCAGAGCAGTGTAGCCGAACTGGTCTATCACGCGACGATCCTCGACCTGATGGGGCTGGACACGACCGCCAAGCTGCAACTGCACGTCGGCGGTGTCTACGGTGATAAAGCTGGCAGCATCGCGCGCTTCATCGAGCGCTTCGCCCTGCTGCCGGAGATCGTGCGGCGGCGGCTGGTCATCGAGAACGATGAGCGGCTTTACGGCGTGCCGGACTGCGTGCTGATTGCCGAGGCGACTCACGTCCCGATCCTGTTTGACGATTTCCATTTCCGCCTGAAAGATGATGGTTTGCCCTACGCCGAAGCGCTGCGCCTGACCCGCGCGACGTGGCGTGCAGGCGACGGCGTGCCGCTGGTCGATTACAGCAGTCAGGATCAAAGCAAGCGCTTCGGCTCACACGCAGCCACACTCGATGAAACTGACTTTGCAGGCTTTCTCGACCGAATTGCTGGTTTTGATATGGACATCATGCTCGAAATCAAGGACAAGAATCACAGCGCCGTCCGTGCGTTGGCGATCCTGCGGGAGCGCGGCTTATGCGCGTGAGGCGAGCGCTCCTGTTCATGCCCGGCGACGACCGCCGCAAGATCGAGAAGGGCGCGGCGCTCGGCGTCGATGCGGTGATTATGGATTTGGAGGACGGCGTTGCCCTCAACAACAAGGCCGCCGCCCGTGAAATCATTCGTGCGTCCTTACAGGAAATCGCTTTCGGCAAAACCGAGCGGCTGGTAAGGATCAACCCGGTTGGCAGCGTCTTTCATCTGGACGATCTCGCGGCGACGATGGACGGTCATCCTGACGGCTACGTGCTGCCGAAAGTACAGTCGTTGGATATGCTCGCGGCAGTCGATAGATGGCTAACCAATGCCGAACTGGAACGCGGTTGGCCTGAGGGCGAAATCGGGTTGCTCGCCATCATTGAGTCGGCAGTTGGTGTAGTCTGGTTGCCAGCGCTAGCGCAAGGCAGCCCGCGTTTGCAAGCGCTGATTTTCGGCGCGGAAGATTTGGCGAGCGACATGGGCGCGATCCGCACCGCAGAGGGCATGGAAGTCTTTTATGCCCGCAGCGCCGTCGTGCTGCACGCGAAAGCCTTCGGCTTGCAGGCGATTGATTCGCCCTTCGTTCAGTTGAACGACGAAGCCGGATTGATCGCTGAAACCACGCGGGCGCTGCAAATGGGCTACACGGGCAAGCTGGCGATCCACCCGAAGCAGGTCGCGCCGATCCAGCAAACGTTCACGCCGAGCGCTGAGGAAATCGCGCGGGCGCAGGCGCTGATCGCCGCTCACGACGCACATCAGGCCGCTGGAACGGGCGTGTTCGCCTACGCAGGCAGGATGATCGATATGCCGATGATTCGCGCGGCAGAAACGGTGATCGCGCGGGCACGGGCAGCCGGATTGATCACCGACGAAACCAACGATTGATTTGTGCAGGGGCGCAGCGTGCTGCGCCCACCATTTACCGAAATAACATTTCATGGAGGATATATGACAGCCGTAATTCCTGAGTCGCATCGCGATTTGCTCGACCGCCCAGTGGTGGTTGGGCTGGTGACAATCATGCCGGATGGCACGCCCCAGGCCACGCCTGTATGGGTCGATTATGACGGTCAGTATGTGCTGATCAACAGCAAGCGCGGTCGGCAAAAAGATAAAAACATGCCGCTTGGCGCGAAAGTCACGGTGCTGGCGATTGATCCGAACGATGTTAATCGCTGGATGGAAGTGCGTGGGCAGATCGCGGCGGTCAGCGAAGACGGCGCGGTCGATCATGCCAACAAGCTGAGTCTGAAATACGACGGCGAACCCGATTTCTTTGCACCCTACCCGGAGCGTCGTGGCGAAACGCGCGTGATCTACAAAATTGAGCCGCTCAAAGTGAATGTTTCTGGTTAAACGGTTTTAT
>DASZXN010000295.1:0-15531 GCA_035545875.1 Phototrophicaceae bacterium | reverse complement strand
CGCAGCTTCCGATCACGTGGGATGCGAGCGCGAGTTTCTGGCGCGGCGACCAGTACAAAAATCCGTATGACACGCCCGCCGACGAACATAATCGCTGGCGGCTGCGCCTGTTCACGGCGGATAGCTTGGAGCGTTGGCTGGACATTGGGCAGAGCGCGACCACGCCGGATACGCTCTACGTGACAGCCTTCCAGAACCTGAAAGCGTTCCTGAACGGCAGCAGCTATACGCTGCGCCCCTGCCGCGCCTTCACCATCCCGATGACCGATATGAACATTCTGCTCAGTTCGGCGGGATCAGCGGCGAAATCGGCAGGTCAAATTCCGGCGCTGGCCGCGCTGGACGATCCGCGCTGGGTGCGCGGGATCGCTGTGCCGCTCAACGGCAGCTTCGATCTGTACAGCCTCCCGACGCGGCAGGATAATTCGCCGATCCAGACCATCCGCCAGTCGATCTCCTGCTTCTTCATCACTGATCTGGACTGGGGCGGCTGGGCGCAGATCAAACTTGCCGCCGGGACTGTCTGGGTCGATACCACGACTGTGAGGCTGACCGCATCATGATTTTGCACATCATTCCGCGTGACGTATGGGCGCAGGCGCAGCACAACGGCAGCTATCACGCCGCATCGCTGGAGCGCGAAGGCTTTATTCATTTCTCGAAACCGGAGCAGGTCGTCGGCACAGCCAATCGCTTCTACACCGGCCAGCGCGATCTGCTGCTGCTGGTGGTCGATCCGGTCAAAGTGCAGGCAGAGGTTCGCTATGAGCCGCCCGCCGAGAATCCGGCCAGCAGCGAGCGTTTTCCGCACATTTATGGCGACCTCAACCTCGACGCCGTGATCCGGGTGGTCGATTTCCCGCCCGACGCGGACGGGTCGTGGTCAAAACTACCGGATGGGGCGGATGAGTAAGGCGAGGCGTGCCTCGCCCCTACAGGCGATGCGGTTATTGGGTTACACGCGACCGTTGCGCTGAATCACTTTGCCCGTATCGATGCTGATCGACGCGATTTTGCCGCGCTTGCTGATGTCCATCGGGTCGCCCGACGAATCCATCGACATCGTTGAGCCATCCTCGAAAGTCAGCGTCGTGAACATGCGATCCATGCTGCGTGGGGCTGGCCCTTCGATATATTTGCCGTCCAACTGATACTTCGAGCCATGACACGGGCACTCGAAGCGGAAGTTCGATTCCGACCAGTTCGGCAGGCAGCCCAGATGCGGGCAAACGTCGTAGAGGACGATAAAGCCGTCCGTTGGATACGAAACCCAGAAATGTCCGTCCTGTTCGTGATAGGGCGTTTTATTGACATCGGGCACTTTGTCGGGCGGGAACTCGAAGACGCCGCCGAACGTGCCTTCCTTGAAGCGTGGCAGCGCGAACCAGATGAGTCCGGCCCCAGCTTCGCCAACCAGCAGCGCGATGGACGCGCCCCAAATATAGTAGAGAAACTCGCGGCGGCTCGGCGCGTTGACCTGAACGCCGGGCGCGGCTTTCTCCTGAACGGGAACACGAGAGGTAGATGGAGTTCTACCGAGGATATGGGTCGCCATTGAAGCGTAGTCCTCCTGACAAACACTCAGGACGAAAAACATCTTCAGGGGCAGGGTTCGCGCGGGAATCGGCTTCCGATAAGGGGAACGAAACTGATTGAGGGTTGACTCTGTCTCTTACCTACAACCTATCACAACCCGAAAGCCGAGTCAAAGAAGATTCAGCGTGCGCTCAGGTTTTGAAAGGCAATCTGGAATGTGTGTCGTTCGTTGCAAGGGTGGCTTTTGCCTTCGTAGGGGCGAGGCACGCCTCCGCCCCTACACAATATACACGGCGCAATTTTCAGATCGCAGCGGAATCACTACGGAAATACTCCAAATGAGCCTATTCCTCATGATTTTGACTTGTCAGAGCGCGGCTGGGCAAGGATAATAGGCGTGATTGCACGCCGTTACCCTATTTTTGATGGCTTGAATGAACCGGAACGTCTTTTTCGCGTGGAAGCGGCCATGATCGAGCAAGCCCTTCCGCCAGCGACTTACGTAGACAGCGCAGACGACCTGCGCGCGCTCGCCGACGTGCTGGCAGCCGAACCGCTGCTGGCGATTGATACCGAGTCCAACAGCCTCTACGCTCATCGGGAGCGGGTCTGCCTGATCCAGTTATCCACCCGCAGCGCCGACTATATTATCGACCCGATCCTCCTGCCCGACGTGCAGGTGCTTGCCCCACTGTTCGCTAATCCGCAGATCGAGAAAGTGTTTCACGCCGCCGAATACGATCTGATGTGTATGAAGCGCGATTTCGGCTTCACCTTCAGCAGCCTGTTCGACACGATGATCGCGGCGCGCATCTGCGGGCGCAAGCTGATCGGGTTAGGCGCGCTGCTGGCGGACGTGACCGGGGTGACGGTTGATAAGAGCCATCAGCGCGACGATTGGGGGCAGCGCCCACTGCCGGACAACAGTTTAGCTTACGCGCAGATGGATACTCACTATCTGCCGCTGCTGCGCGATTACTTCATCGACGAACTGGCGCGGCTGAAGCGGTTGGACGAGGCGCGCGAAGCCTTCAGCGAGATATGCCATGTCCCGGCGGCGCGGCGCGAGGAATTCGATCCTGAAGGCTACTGGCGCATCGCGCTGCCGAATAATCTGACGCGCCGTGAAGTCGCCCTGCTGCGTGAACTCTATCTGCTGCGCGAACGGATTGCGCAGCAGCGCGATCTGCCGGTGTTCAAAATCTTCACCGATAAGACACTGATTACCATCGCGCAGGCGATGCCGACGACGCTCAATGACCTGCGCCCAATTGAGGGCATGACGCCCTCGCAGCTTCGCCGCTATGGTCAGGCGCTGCTCGATGCCGTCAGCGCCGGGCTGCGCGCCAAACTGCCGACCCCGCCCACGCCGGAGCCACCCGCCGATCCGGTCGTGGTCGAGCGTTACGCCGCGCTGCGCGAGTGGCGCAAAACCCGCGCGCTCGAACGCGGCGTCGAGTCGGACGTGATTATCTCGAAGGATGCCCTGTGGGTACTGGCCGAACGCGCGCCGAACAGCCTTGAGCAGATGAACAACGTGCCGGGCTTAGGCCCCTGGCGCTTGGAGGTTTACGGAGCGGAACTGCTGGATGTGATCCGCCGCTCTCTACGCTAAGACGCCAGGGGCAGCCCGCCGGATTGCGCTAGGATGACACGACGTTGAAGCTCTGTGACTGCGCCAGCGCATCGTTCAGGTACACATCGAGGCGATACTTGCCGGTCGGCCAATCATTCGGCAAACTGAGCTTGCCGTTGATGGTATTCGCTACCAGCGCCGAGAATTCGGAGCTGTCGATTTCCTTGTTGGTTTCGCCACCCGCGTCTACAGCAACCCACGTCAGCTTGACTTTCAATCCCGTTTCAAGATGATCGAGCGTCACTGTCGCGTAAAAGGTATGGTCAGTCGGCTTGAAGTCGGTCACGGTTTGACCGGGGCTGCCGCTGCCGTCATCCCGCGCCAGTGTGATGCTTGTGATTTTCACTGGCCCCGATGAGCCACCGCAGGCACTCAGCAGCAGCAAACCCAGCAGTCCCGCAAAGAACAACAGCTTCTTCCTCATGGCGTCTTTCCTTCGATGATAGACAGAATGATAAACTAACACGAGCTATGGATATGCCGCAGGCAGGAAGCGGTTTTTCCCTGATAGGGGCACGACATGAAGGTGTCTAAAAAATCGTCCATTCAGCCATGCTGCCCTCATCCCCCGTTCCCGTCTCCCTCAGGGAGACGGATTTAGGGTGAGGACTTTTTCAACACCCCATCTCGTGCCCCTACGGTAATCTTCTTCGTTCAAGATCGTTATCCATAACGGGTGTTAAAAGATTGAATGGAAGTTCTGCTCCAATTCAATCAATGCCGCTCAGACATTATAACGAAGCCGGATATATTACGCAATATTATGAGGCTTCATAAATTTCTCTACGTGAACTCTCACTTCACGTCGATAAAAACCGACTCACGGAAAACGAATTTGTGGATAAAATACGCTTTTACCTGCTCAAGTTGAGCAGCTTTCGCCGGTACAGACGCTCGACGTGAACACAGGAGAGATTCATGAGCACCACTGCGCGAACGCCACACCTGAATACCGACGCACATCGGAAAGTCTCGTGGCTGGAACTGTTCTATGATTTGGTCTACGTCGCCACGATTGTGCAGCTTGGCAACAAACTGAGCGAGGATGTCTCGGTGCAGGGCTTTCTCGGCTTCGCCCTGCTCTTTATTCCGATCTGGTGGGTCTGGTTCGGCATGACGATCTACGCCAATCGTTTTGTCGCCGACGATTTGGTACATCACATTCTCGTTTTCGCGCAGATTTTCGTCGTCTCGGCGCTGGCAATTCACGTCTTTGACGGCTTAGGCGAAACCTCCGCCGGATTCGCCATCGCCTATGCTGCCGCGCGCGGCATCCTCGTGCTGATGTACCTGCGGACGGCACGTTACGTCCCCGAAGCGCGACCACTGGCACGCCGCTACGCGACCGGCTTCGCCATCGCCGCGCTGATCTGGCTAGCGTCGGCGTTCGTGCCGATCCCGCTGCGCTTCGCGCTCTGGGTGATCGGCCTGCTGGTCGATTTCTGGACGGCGGTCTCGCCCGGATCGCAGGCGTTACAGAAGCAGCTTCCACCCAGTCCGCATCATCTGCCCGAACGGATGGGCTTGTTCACGCTGATCGTCTTTGGCGAGTCGTTCATCAAAGTGATCGGCGGCTTTTCCGGCCACGAGATCGAATTCGAGCGCGTGATCGTGGCGTTGTTCGGCCTCGTGCTGATCGGGAGCCTGTGGTGGCTGTATTTCGAGAACATCGCCGAGCGGACGGTCAACTGGGCGCGCGGCGTTTACGTCTGGCTGTATACACATCTGCCGCTGCAACTGGTCTTGATTGCGATGGCGGTTGGCATTTATAAGCTGGTCACGCTGCATGAGGAAGGCTTGCCCGACGAATATCGCCTGTTGATCTGCGTGACCGTCGCATTGGCGCTGATCGCCGTCGCCGTGATCGAACTGTTCACGATCAAAACGCCGGAGGAACCACAGGATCGCTCGGAATTTTATCTGCGGATCGCCGGAGCCGTCGCCGCGCTGGTGATTGGCGTGGTCGGCAGCGCATTGAACGAACTGGTGGTCATGCTGCTGCTGGCGCTGATCTGCTTCGCGCAGGTGGCGTTTGACTTGTTCCGCCGCGCCGGAATCGACGCGCCGGAGCGCTCACACGAAATCGAGGTTTAATATGAAAATCACTTTTTACGGGGCGGCGCGCGCCGTGACCGGATCGCAGCATTTGATCGAGGTCAACGGCACGCGGATTCTGCTCGACTGCGGGCTGTATCAAGGCAGGCGTGCTGAAGCGGAAGCGCGCAATCGCAATCTGCCGTTTGACGCGAAATCGGTCGATTTGATGATCCTCTCGCACGCGCACATCGACCATTCCGGCAACATCCCCAATCTGGTCAGGAGCGGCTTTCGCGGCGACATCATCACGACTTCGGCCACGCGCGATTTGTGCGCCTCGATGCTGATCGACAGCGCGCATATTCAGGAACAGGACGCGGTTTTCCTGAACAAGAAGCGCGCCAAAGGCGAGCAGCGGGTTGAGCCGATCTACACCCAGCAGGACGCGATCACCAGCCTCGACTATTTCACGACGCAGAGCTACGAGCGCGCGCGCAAAATCGCGCCGGGGGTGACGCTGACGCTCAAGGACGCGGGACACATGCTCGGCAGCGCGATTGTCATCCTCGACATCGAAGATCAGGAGGAGAAACGCAGCTATCGGCTGGTCTTCAGCGGCGATCTGGGGCGCAAGGGTATCCCGATCATCCGCGACCCGGAAACCATCGACAGCACGGACTATCTGATCATGGAAAGCACCTACGGCGACCGCACCCACCCGCCTTACGAGGACGACACCAAGCGGATGGAGCAGATCATCGTCGAGACCTACAAGCGCGGCGGATCGGTGGTCGTCCCGGCCTTCGCGGTCGGGCGGACGCAGCAGTTGGTCTACACGCTGCATCAGCTTCGGCAGAAAAACGACATCCCCGCGCTGCCGATCTACGTAGACAGCCCGCTGGCAATCGACGTGACGGCGGTCTTTCGGCTGCATCCCGAATGCTACGACGACGAGATTCGCGCGTTCATGGAGAATGCCGATCACCGCGTCGATCCTTTCGGCTTCGACGACCTGATTTATACGCGCAGCGTCGAGGAAAGCAAGCAGATCAACTTCCTGCGCGACCCGGCGATCATCATCTCCGCGAGCGGGATGGCCGAAACCGGGCGCATCCTCCATCACCTGCGCAATCGCATCGAAGACCCGCGCACGACCGTGCTGCTGGTCGGCTATCAAGCCGAGAACACGCTCGGTCGGCGTTTGCAGGAGGGCGCGAAAGAGGTGCGTATCTTCGGGCAGATGTACCCGAACCGCGCTCACGTCGAGATGCTGTCCGGTTTCAGCGGTCACGCCGACCGCGACGGGCTGATCGCCTGGGTCGGCGCGATGCAGCGCAAGCCGCAGCGGACATTTCTGGTTCACGGCGAAGGCGAAGCCCAGCCCGCGCTGGCGCAGGCGCTCAACGAGCGTTTCGGGATGCAGGTCGATGTGCCGGAGTTCAAGCAGACGATTACTGTCGGCTAAACCCCTGCGTCAGGAATGCTATACTGGTCATATTCACGAAGGCCGTTGAGGGATAAGTCACCATGCCAGCGAACATTTTTGCCGAGGAATGGCGCGACTGCCTGCGCGCTCACTATACCACCGTCGTCCGCACCAACGATCACGTGACGGAAAAGACGCTGCGCACCGTCATGTTCGAGGCGGGCTTCAGCGAGGAAGACCTGCGTCAGTTGTACATTCAGGCAACGGCGCACGTCGATGATGTAGCCGACGATTTCGTGCCCGACATGGAGTTCGTCGAGGGGAAGGCCGAAGCGCCCGCCGAAACGCAGGCGGTTATCGTGCCCGCCATCACTTTGCCGCAGGAAGTGTTCGAGGCAGAGATTGTCGAAGAAGCGGTCACAATGGACGAAACTGCCGACGCCGAAATGGATGAAGTCGAGGACGATCCCGAAGATCAGGACGAGGCTGACGATTCACCTCCGAAGGCTGAACCGGATGCCACGCAGTTGAGTCTCTTTTAAGAACAGCGATTCTTAAAAGGGGGTGTCTGATGCTGCACTCGAAAGCGTCGCTTTGGCTTCGATTCCTCTCGCTCGCCCTTATCTTCATGGTTGCCTGTGCTGTGCTGCCTGCGCAGGCACAGGCAGATTTCCCATGCAGCGATCTGGCTCGGCAGACGAACGGCGACATCACCGTCGATTTCGGCAGCGACACGGCTTCGTCCGGGGTGAAGGGCGCTGTCGGTGATATATTCTGCCGCGTGATCGTGCGTGACGGCGGCGTGAATACCAGCCTCTCCGAGATCGGCGTCTCGTGGCTGATCAACCAGCCAATTGTGCAGGCCGTCAACGTCTATGGGATGGCGCAGGGGACATCGCTGCCCTATCTGCCCGATACGCTGGTTTGTCTGCGCGGGCAAGGGACGTTGTATGACCTGAGCGTCTTTGATAAGACCGCCACACCTACGGAGATTTCGGCCTTCCCGACGGACAGAATCGGCTACACGTGTACTTATCTATCGTTCGCGGGAACGGTCGTGCTGGTCGGCAGCCTGAACGTCGCTCCGGCAGCAATTCCCATTCAAAGCGTTCCCAGTTCATTGCCTGACTGTCAGGTTACGACGCGGGCGAATCTGCACGTGCGCTCACTGCCGGGGACAACCCATCCAATCGTGACAACGCTGCCGCCCAAAACGACGCTGCCCGTCGTGAGTCACTATCAGGGTTGGTATCTGGTGGTTTACGCGAGCAACAATACGCAGGGCTGGGTGAGCGGCGCTTACGTCACAGCCACAGGAAACTGTAACTGATGGCGCTCGTTTGCGGTAAATTATCCGCATGAACGATTACGATTACATGCGGCTGGCGCTGCTGGAAGCCGAAAAAGCGCTCGCGTCCGGCGACATCCCGATTGGCGCGGTTGCCGTCTACCAGCGTGAAGTGATTGGCAGGGGCTATAACCGCCGCGAAATCGATCACGATTCGACCGCTCACGCCGAGATGATCGCCATTCGGGAGGCGTCGCAGCATCTCGGCAACTGGCAGTTGGACGGCGTGACGATCTACTGCACGCTTGAACCGTGCCCGATGTGCGCCGGAGCGATGGTGCTGGCGCGTGTGCCGCGTCTGGTTTACGCGGCGGTCAATACGAATATGGGTGCGGCGGGCAGCATTATCGACATTCTGCGCCATCCGAAGCTCAATCATCGCGTCGATGTATCGGGCGGCTTGCTGGCGGACGAGGCCAACCAGCAGTTGCAAAACTTCTTCAGGCAACTTCGTTAGCCAACTGCGTTAATTCGGGATTTGAATGCGCCAATCCCTTGTGTATAATGCGCTCGACACTTTCGGAGAGGTGCGAGAGTGGTTTAATCGGCTCGTCTCGAAAATGAGTGTGGCTTCACGGCCACCGTGGGTTCGAATCCCACCCTCTCCGCCACAACCGTTATGAATTCAGTAGAACCCACGCGCAGGTCGGTGGGTTTTATTGTTTTAATTGACCTGAACACGCGGATTTCAAACAAGAATAAGTGATGGAGGTAGCCTGGTGTCAGAAGATACGTATACCCGCCTGATTGCCCTGCTGGACGAGAATCACGCTACCTATCGGATCATTGAGCACGCGCCGGAAGGCCGCACCGAGGTTGTCAGCCCACTGCGCGGCAATAATCTCGCGGAGGCGGCCAAGTGCATCATCCTGATGGTCAAGCAGGGTAAGAAAGTGACGAAATACGTGCTGGCCGTTGTCTCCGGCGACGCGCGGGTTAGCCTCGATGCCGTGAAATCGCTGCTGGGCGGAACGTATATCTCGTTCGCGTCCGCCGACATTGCCGAGCGGCTGGCGGGGAGTGTCGCGGGGACAATTCTACCGTTCGCTTTCAGCCCTGAACTCGAACTGATCGTCGATCCGGCGCTGCTGGAATACGAGACGATCTATTTCAATGCCGCGCGGCTGGATCGCTCGCTGGCGCTCAAGACCAGCGATTACGTCACGCTTGCCAAACCGCGAATTGAGCGGATCGCGCAGGCGTTGCCCTAAAGCCTGTTCGCAAATAAAAACGCGATCCGCATCAGGGGATCGCGCTCTCTTGCGTGGATTGGTCGGAGCCGATGCAGTTTATCGGTCTAAGCTGATGCTCGCATCAAGCCGATGTACTCATCGGCCTACCACCAGCGGCGGACAGCACGACGCCAGCGCCGCCGCGCGATCACGGCAGGCGGTGGAGGATACATCGGCAGGGGCGGCGGGACGACCGGAACCGGTACAGGCAGCACACGCGGACGCGGCCAGAAAGCACGTGGGGGAACCATTCGCCAGGGCATTCTCTTCCCTCCATTCCTCACAGCAAACCATGATCTTAGAATAGCGAGGAGAAATTGTCGGCGTATGACCGAAATGTAAATTTTGTTTTGCGTATTGGGGTCAGCGATTAGCGATTAGCCATTGGCTGTTAGCCCAAAGCGCATAGCTCAAAGCGCGCGGCGCTTGATGAATTAATGGCGGCGCAGCGCTCGCGTCGAGGCTCGGCGCATGACTTTCTTGTGCGTCGTTTTGACCTCATGCCGACGCCAGAAAGCCAAGCGTGAATTGAGCAGCCGCTGAAGCATGATCTCTACTCCTAAAAACTCACTTTTATAGACATGATAATCCCAATTGGAGCAGATGTTAAATCTTTTAATCTGGGTGAGTTGAGGGGAAATGGGGCGCAGCACGCTGCGCCCCGACGAAATGCGATTATTCGCTCGGCTTGCGCGAACCGGCTTCAGCGATGGCGTCGAGCAGCACGTCGAGGTCGGCTTCGGTCGTGCGGAAGTTGACGATGCAGGCCCGCAGCGCGAACTTACCGTCGATCTCGGTTCCTGTCAGGAAAGCTTTGCCCTCCGCCTGCACGATGTCGAGTAATCTGCGATTGAGCGCGTCGAGATCGGGCGTGTTGGCAGGCGCGTAGCGGAAGCAGGTCACGCTCAACGGCCCAACCGCGATTAACTCGAAATCGGCGCGCGCCTTGACCTGCTGCTGAAGCGCCTGCGCCATCGCCACGTCATGCGTGATCAACTGCTTGTAGCCGTCTAAGCCGACCTGTTGGAAGGTCAGCCACAATTTGAGCGCCCGAAAGCCGCGTGTCTGCTGGATACCGAACTCGGAGAACCAGGGCAGGGCGCGGTCGTCGCGCAGATAGGGCGGCACAAGGCTGAAGGTGTTGCGCATGGCCTGCGCGTCACGAACGATGGCGCAGCCACACTCGACCGGGACGTAAAGCCACTTGTGCGGATCGACGGCGAGGCTGTCGGCACGCTCGATGCCGGCGTAGAGTCCGGCGGTCTGCTCGGCGAGAATGCCGAGGCCACCGTACGCGCCATCGACGTGAAACCACAGTTCCTCACGCTGACACAAATCAGCGATTTGATCGAGCGGGTCAATCGCGCCCGTATTGACCGTCCCGGCGCTGGCAACGACGCAGGTCGGGCGCAGCCCTGCGTCATGATCTGCCTTGATCTGGGCTTCGAGGGCGGCTACATCCATGCGGAAATCAGCATCGACCGGAATTTTACGCAGATAGTCGCTGCCGAAGCCGAGCAGTTCGACGGCTTTCTGGATGCAGCTATGCCCCTGCGTCGAGGTGTAGAGCACCATCGGCGCGGATTGTCTCTGAAAACCCTGCGCGCGCACGTCGCCTTCCATTTTAACGCTGCGCATGACCGCCAATGGGATCAGGTTGGCGACGCTGCCGCCGCTGGTCAGAATCGCACCGGAATTTTCGGGGAAGCTGAAGATCGATTTGATCCAGTTGAGGACGCCGTGTTCGACGTAGGTCGCAGCATGGTCACCCCCGGCCACGCTCGGATCGTGTGCTGCCGCGAGCAGTTCGGCTACCATAGCGAGTGGGGCGGGCGGCGAATTAACCCAGGCGAAAAAACGGCTGCTGCTGTTGCCCATCGGATAGGGCAGCACCAGTTCGGCAAGTTTGCTCAGGAGCGCGCTCGGCTCGGCGGCTTCGGCGGGAAGCGGATCGTGCATCAGGTGATCGCGCAGGGCGGCGGGAACGGGCTGGCGTACGGGCATGTAGGGCAGCGCAGCGAGCCGCTCGGCAATCAGATCGACAGCTTGATAGCCGAGTGCGCGAAACGCTTCGGGCGAGAGATCGATCATGGATAAACGTCTCCTTGTCGGCAGATTTGTTACCACTATAGACAGTCTCTGCTGGCACGCCTAGATACATATCGTACTGGAAAGCTGTACGTAAGATTGTTGACTTGCGTTTCGTCGGCATTGGCAGTTATCAACATGGAGATGCTATGAACTCGGAAGCCTTAATTGCCGTGAGGCGCGAGAAAGACCGCTTTTTCAAAGCTGACCTGCGCTCGCCGCTCAGTGTCGAGCAGCAGGATGCGTTCACGGCGCTGAACTACTACGAACCTAATCCTGATCTTGACCTGATTGTGACGGTCGAGTCGCTGCCGCCGGGCGACAACGAGATCGTGATCGAGACGACGACGGGCGACAAGCGCCGCTACAGCCGCTATGGACGTTTCCGCTTCACGGTCGAGGGGCAGGAAGTCGAATTGACGATCTACGACGCACCGCATGGCTATTTTTTGCCGTTTGTCGATGTCAACGCTGGCGTTGAGACTTATGCAGCCGGTCGCTATCTGGAACCGGACGAAATGGACGATGGGCAGTTCCATGTCGATTTTAACATGGCGTATAATCCCTACTGCGCGTACGGCGATGGCTGGTCATGCCCCATAACCCCGGCAGAGAATCGGCTTACGGTAGCGATTCGGGCAGGCGAGAAGAATCCTGAAGAAGGCTGGGCAGCGCACGAATAATCTCCGGATCGAGTATTAAATTAATTAAAACTTATTTATTATCACCTGTATCAATACACTCGATTAACACTGGGATGAGCTGTTCTTGTTCCTGACGCGATATTTCAGGGAGAATTTGCGGGTCGCTTGAACGAGCAAGTGCGGGACGTCAATCCGCTCCCGTAAATCTCGAATTAGCTTGACCTTGTTCGAGAACATTTCATGTTGAGGCTCAAATCGAGGGTAGTGGGTGGGAGCCGCGCTGCACCTTTGCCGTGCGGCTCCTATAATTAGCCCAATATTCTACTGCCCGCAGTTCCCCGCGAAGCTAAGGTAGGTGGCGGTGACCCAGCCCTGCCCGTTTAGATAGATCACGTTGTACCAGCCAGGGATGTACTGCGTTGCTGTCAGCGTGATGTTATACGGAAGCTGACCGACAATCGCCGCGTTCGTATCTGGCATGGCGCGCAGGTTGAGCGGCGCGTTGGTCGTCGTCACACGACAATCCGTCAAAGGTGTGCTCGCAGGCAGCGTCGTCGCTGCGGTCGGCGCGGCAGGCTGAACGGGCAAGCCAGAGGTGTTCCCGACTAGCACCAGCGTGCCTGCATTACTGATCATCACGCATAGATAAGCGCCTTGCTGCGTTGCTCCTAGCCGCTCAACGGTGCGCTCGGCAGTTGCGGCGTTCAGGAACAGGACTTCCCCTGTCCCGCGCAGACAAACCTGAATCGGGCGGTCGAAGGGCACAACCGAGATACCGCCGGGCAGCTCACCGAAGACATCAACCGCCTGCTCGACGCCGAGGTTAATCACGCTCTCCATGCCGACTTCTGCTGAGGAGGTGAGGTATACACCGTCCTGAGCGATGGCGTGGCAATAGATGTCACCAGTTACATCGCCGGAATGCACCGTGCCAATCCCGCCGTCAGAGAGCATCGCGGCAGTGGTTTGCGCTCCCAGATTGGAGCATTCGAAGAAGAACGCCGGGATTGCGGTGGGGCCGGGATTGCTGGCTGAGACCGGTGTCGTCGAAGTGGGTGTGGGCGTGGTGGTCGCGCCGGACATGATATTGAAGGCATTGCTTGTCGCTCCCGTAAGCGCCGGATTTGAGGAAGCAACCAGCGTATAACCCGTACCTGCCTTATCGATACTGAGATTGCCAAAAGTCGCCACGCCATTGATGACGGTCGCTGTCAGTGTACCGCTGAGTGTGCCGCCGCTTGGATTATTACCAATCGTGAGCGTGACCTGAGTCGTGTTATCGGTCGTGACAACCGCGCTGCTGGTGTCCTCGACGGCAACGGATACAGCCGGGGTGATGTTTGTGCTAGCGGTGGTATCCGTTGGCTGCTGATTGAAGACCAGCTTGAACGGCTCCTGTGTCTCGAACGCGCCCATATCGACGTGGATACCGACCTTACGAGGGAAGCCTGTGCCGCGCTGGTCGAAATCCAGTCGGTTGCTATTCTGATCAACCGCCAGCGCGTCGCTGGCTGCGTTGATCGCAGGGCTGGTTGTTTGCAGCGCGATGGTCTGGGTTGGGCCGCCGTTGTTCGCCAGCGATCCAAGCAGCGGATCGCCAGAGAGATTGCCGTTGACGTAGGTTGGCCCTGTACCAATGCCGCACGAGCCGTCCTGAATTAGGCTGTAGTTGACGTTCAGTGTGCCGCCGGCGTTGTTGAAGCAGTCGTTGCTGCTGAGACTGTTGGCGACGATGCTGTTGTTGAGATTCAGGGTGCCGCTGCTCTTGTAGATGCCGCTGCCATTCGTAGGCGCTGAGTTGCCGCTGAAGGTGCTGTTGGTGACCGTCAGCGTGCTGCCGGTGGCGTAAATGCCGCCGCCCGTTGCCGGTGACGAGTTGCCGCTGAAAGTGCTGTTAATGACGGTCAGCGGCGCTTGCGTATGGATGCCGCCTCCATTGCCAACCGCCGTATTGGCCGTGAAGGTGCTGCTGCTGATGGTCGCGGTGCCGGCATTGAAAATAGCGCCACCCTCACCCGCTGTTGTGGCCGTATTGCTGCTGAAGGTCACGTTGGTAACGGTCAATATACTGCCATTATTCGCGCCAATGCCACCGCCGTTCAGCGCTGAGTTGCCGCTGATGGTGCTGTTGGTGACCGTCAGGATGCCCCGGCTGGAGATAGCGCCACCATTGTTGCCGCCGACGTCGCCATTGCTGAGAGTCAAACTGTCGAGTGTCAGATTTGCACCAATGTTGACATAGAAGAAGCGGAACTGCGGCGTGCCGCCTGCTGTGCTGCGGGTGATGGTCGCGCCATTCCCATTGATCGTCAGTGTGCCGTCGGCTGACGCATCGACAATTGCCGGTAGACCGTTGTTACCGATTGTCGTGTTATCAACGGCATTCAGCGTGTAGGTGCAGCCTGCGGTGAGGGTAATCGTGTCGTCTGTGCTGATGCTGTTAGCGCTGTTGATGGCGGTGATCAAATCGTTCACGCGCGTAGTGAGGTCAGCATTACAGCCGACATTGAAATTGGCGGCATGAGCCACCTGCGGCGTGAGGAGCGAGAAGGCCAGTGTGGAAAAAAGGATAAGAATAAGACCAGGCAGAAAAATACGGCGAAGCATGGATAAGGAAATCGACATCAAAGAATTCACCGACCCATCTTAGGGGTGCATTCAAGCGAGATTGAGATGTTGAAGGATTTTTCAGGATGTCTGTCTATAACTGGAAGCTCAATGCAGAGTTCCTTAAAATGTACAGCGATGAATCCTGAGAAATATTTTCCAAGTTAAACTGGCGATTAGATAATATTAACAAAGCATTGCAGGGGGAACAATGAAAAGTGGACTTTTTGGAGGTTAACAAACGGGGAAACCGGATACCATCATTGTGACTTCGGTTTCTCCATCATGTGAGTTACATCGCGTCCATTCTCAAAACGCCGTCGAGGCGGGTAACAGCGGCGTTGAGCATGGTATTCTCGATAATTTGCTGGGGCGAGACGGACGTTTTCATCCGACTTGTCGAGGTGTGGCGGGAAGGGAACCTGCTGGCTGAGCGATTCGCGGGCAGCTTGATTGCTCGGTTCAAATATCTGCTGGTCCACAATAGAATGATCGAAAATTATGCCGAAGATGGAAGCACTAAACTCCCTATCCCTTAGCCAACGACAAAACGACACCACTTATACCCGTTTCATAGGACGCTAGGTGGTTGTCCCTACGGAGTTGCTCAAGTGCCAACTCGCATTATCCCAGATGATGACTAACACGCGCTTACTTTCCTGACGTGCGACCTGGACGAGCGCCTGAACGAACTTCCAAGTTTCTTCGCTGACGGGACGCAGCGCGCTAAACGAAAAATAGACTTGCTGGGTATCATGACGAACTGCTCCATAACAGGCTAAGGCTTTGTTCGGTTCGTTTTCGGGGGCGACCCGCTCAACCATTCGGAACGGTTCCCTAGCACTCCACGCCTGTACCGTTGGCTGCTCAAAGCGCGAAAACCAGCTTTCGTCTTCATCCACCAGCAACCAGTCGTTGTGCCTGTCGACTTGTCGCTTCAGCCAGTCGCGCCGCTTTTTTTCGCCTCGTAGTCTTTA
>DASZXN010000294.1:0-10255 GCA_035545875.1 Phototrophicaceae bacterium | reverse complement strand
TTCACCTACCCGATGAACTGGTGGCTCGTCTCAATTGGCTGGAAACACGGCATGGGGTGACGAATCAAGTCAGAGGTACGGCAAAGCACACAGTATGACTTCCCCCTGTTGACGACTTGTGCCCGCTACTATAATTCAATCGTAATCGATATAAAGATCGAGAATTCGATGACTTCAAAGCAGCGCATCGTCGTCAAGATTGGCACCAGCGTGCTCACCGATGGCACGCCGCACCTGAGCCGCCAGCACATGCTCGGCATCGTCCAGCAAGCGGCAAAGCTGCATCAGGAAGGGCATGAGGTCGTGCTGGTCTCGTCTGGAGCGGTCGCCGCCGGGCGTGAGCGTCTGCACTTCCCTGACTTCGGGCGCAGCGTGCCGACCAAGCAGATGCTCGCGGCGGTCGGTCAAGGCCGCCTGATGCAAATCTACAGCGAACTGTTCGACATCTTCGAGATCGTCGTCGCGCAGGTCTTGCTCACCCGCGACGACCTCGGCAACCGCACGCGCTTCCTCAACGCCCGCGATACCCTGCTCACGCTGATTGACCAGCGCATCATTCCCGTGATCAACGAGAACGACACGACCGCCACCCACGAAATCCGCATCGGCGACAACGACAACCTCTCGGCGTTGGTGGCGACGCTGATCGAAGCCGATTTACTGATCCTGCTGACCGATCAGCCGGGGTTGTTCACCGCCGATCCGCGCCAAAACCACGATGCGCAGTTGATTGAGCGGGTCGAACATATTGACGAGGACACGTGGGCGCTGGCGGGCGGATCGGTGACAGGTTTGGGGACAGGCGGCATGGTGACCAAGATTCAGGCGGCGCAGTTGGCGAGTCGCGGCGGCGTGCCGACCCGGATTGCCAGCGGACGCGAGCCGGACGTACTGCTCAAGATCGTACACGGCGACGCGCTGGGCACCCGCTTCGAGGCGGCGGCGCTGCCGCTGGAAAGCCGCAAGCGCTGGCTGCTGGTCGAAAAGCCGCGTGGCACGATTAAGGTCGATGCCGGAGCCGCGCGCAAACTGCTCAACGGCGGCGCGAGCCTGCTCCCGGTCGGCGTGACCGAGGTGATCGACGAGTTCAGCCGGGGCGAAACGCTCTCGGTGATCGCGCCCGACGGCAGAGAAATCGCGCACGGACTCACAAGTTATGATAGTGACGCGGTTAGAAAATTGTGCGGCGTTAAGTCTACACTAATTATCGAAATTCTAGGGTATAGTTACGGTGATGCAGTCATTCATCGCAATAACATGGTGCTGCTGAAGTAGCGAGGGGTCAGGCTACATGGATTTACGCGAGATGGGACAGCGCGCCAAAGACGCTTCCTACGTGCTGGCGCGCGCCACAACCGAGCAGAAAAACGCCGCCCTGCGAGCTATCGCCGATGCCATCGACGCGAATATTGAATCGATCCGCGCGGAAAACTGCCTTGATCTGGAAGAAGGTCAGAACAACGGCCTGAGCGACGCTCTGCTCGACCGGATGAGCCTGCAAAAGCGGCTGCCAGGGATCGCCGAGGACGTGCGCAGCGTCGCCCAACTGCCTGATCCGGTCGGCACGACCTTCGACGAGCGCACGCTCGACAACGGCCTGCACATCTGCCGACGCCGGACGCCGCTGGGCGTACTCGGCGTGATCTACGAAGCGCGACCGAACGTCACGGTCGATGTGGTCGCGCTCTCGCTCAAGAGCGGCAACGCCGTCATGATGCGCGGCGGCAAGGAAATCCTGCGCTCGAACATCGCCCTGATCAAAGTGATTCGGCAGGCATTGACCGACGGCGGCTTCGATCAGATCATCCCCACCGATGCGATTCAGTACATCGACAGTACGGATCGGCGCTACGTCGATGAAATGCTCAAGCTGCACGACTATATCGACATGATTATCCCGCGCGGCGGCGCTTCACTGCACCAACACTGCCGCGAGAACAGTACCATTCCGGTGATCACCGGCGGGCTGGGCATCTGCCACGTCTACGTCGATGCCACCGGCAAGCTCGACGACGCGCTCAACATCACCTTCAATGCCAAGACGCAGCGGCCTTCGGTCTGCAACTCGCTCGATACCTTGCTGGTTCACCAGCGTGTCGCGGCGGAACTGCTGCCGCGCGTCGTGGATCGACTGGGTAAGGCAGGCGTGACCTTCCGCGCCGAGCCGCGCGCCCTGCAAATCGTCGGCGATCAGCCGGGCGTGCAGCCCGCCGGATCGGAGGACTTCGATACCGAATGGATGGCGCTGATCCTCGGCCTCAAGGTGGTCGATGGGCTGGATGAGGCGATGGAGCACATTCGTAAGCACTCTACTCAGCACTCGGATGCTATCATCACGGAGACCAGCGATCACGCGGCGCGCTTCATCGAGCAGGTCGACTCGGCGGCGGTGTTCGTCAACGCGAGCACGCGCTTCAACGATGGCGGTCAGCTTGGCTTAGGCGCGGAGATCGCGGTCAGCACGCAAAAACTCCATGCACGGGGGCCGATGGCGCTCGAAGAACTGACTACCTACAAATGGGTGGTCATCGGTACAGGACAGGTACGACCTTAAAGGCTAAAGGATAAAATGCCAGACCTCCTGCTCATCGACGATAACGCTGATCTCCGCAAGGTCTTGCGCGAAGCGGTTGAAATCAACGGCTTCGACGTGACGATGGCGCGCAGTGCTGAAGAAGCGCTCGACCTGCTCAACGGCGGCTTCCAACCCGCGATCATCATCTGCGACCTCGCGCTGCCACGCATGAACGGCCTGCAATTCGCCAGTGCCGTCCGCGCGCATCCCCAGTGGGCGAGCATCCTGTTCATCGCCATGAGCGGCAATACCACCTCGCGCGATGCCGCGCTTGAGGCGGGCGCGAATCATTATCTGGTCAAGCCGTTCAGCTTTCAGGAGTTGTTCGACCTGCTCGATCAGGCGAATCTGACGTGAAAGATAAACCACACTTGGCGATCAACCCCGCACTCGCGTTGTGATTTTGGCGGGACGAGACTTGTCTCGTGCGAGTCGCACGCAGCAATCATCGGACGCGATAGGCAATCTTTGATTGCACCGCGCCCTTACAGGATAAAATGTGGTGCGAAATCGACTTATATTCATGATTTCCGCTAACGGTCAATCACGCACAGCGATTTGCTTTTTCTCAGCACTCAGCACTCGGACTCAGCACTTCAATAAGGTTCTTTTATGCCCAAAACATTGATTATTTTGAACCCGCACGCAGGCGGCGGACGCGCCGGACAGCTCTGGCGTGACGTTGAGCCGCTGCTCTGGGAGAGCCTCGGCGAACTCATCGTCGCCGTGACGGATCGTCCAAGCGACGTAGCCGAGCATCTCGACAAGGCGCAGGCCGTCGGCGTCACGCGCGTGGTCTCGATTGGCGGCGACGGCACCAATCATGCGCTGGTCAATGCGCTGGCTGACCTGAATGCGCGCAGTCCGCAGTCCGAGCCGATGGTTTACGGGAACCTGCCGATTGGAACCGGGCGCGATTGGGCGCGCGGGCAGGGTGTTCCCTACAATGATCTGAAAGCCGCTGCCGCCTGGATCGCGCACGCGCAGCCCAAAGCCACCGACATCGGCAAGCTGGCCTATGACGAGGGTCACGAATATTTCCTCAACATCGCCAGCGCCGGGATCGGCGGCGAAGTCAGCGAGCGCATCAACCGCCTGACAACACGCCATCCCTGGTCATTCCTGAGTCAAACGGTCGCCACGCTGATCGAGCATCAGCCGCGCGCGATGGAAATCACGCTCGATGGCAAGCCCTGGTATGACGGCACGGCCTATATCGTCGCCGTCGCCAATGGCACGACCTTCGGGCATGGCATGAAGATCGCGCCGAATGCTCAACCCCGTGATGGCTTATTTGACGTGGTGCTGGTTGAAGGTGTGTCACGGCTGACGATTCTGGCGGCGCTTCAGCGCGTTTACAGCGGCACACATCTGACGCATCCGGCGGTGCGTTCAGCGCGGGCGGCGCAGGTGCAGATTCGCAGCCCGCAGGGATCGCTCGGCATCGAACTCGACGGCGAACCGCTCCGCGCCGACAACCTGACCTTCAGCGTTCAGCCGGGGCTGCTGCAAATCCTCGCGTAAGTCATGCGTGAGGAGTAAAAAGCAGCCCGGATCGTAGGGCAGCTCGGAAATAATGATGGTAATAGTCGGTTATAATACATACAAGCCAAATGAAGCGCTGAAGTCAGCGCCATCGGGAAAGCCTAAACGCTGCTGGTGTGGGCTGCCGCGTCGGTGATGGGGTTGGCGGCGACGGGGGCGGCAGGCGTACCGGCTGACGCGCCAACGGACGCAGGCGTTGGCGTTGGCCTTTCGAGCCTGAGGTCGTCTTTGCTGGCGATGGTGGGTTCTTCACCGGACGGCACTTCCACCGTCGTCTTAACGGCGCTGGCGGCCTGCGCTTCTTTGGCCTTGAGTTCGTACTTCTGCACCAGTTCGACCAGCTCGGTCACGGGCAGCGGCTTGGACAGGTACGAGTCGCAGCCGGCTTCGATGCAGCGCTCGCGGTCGCCGACCATCGCGTAGGCGGTCACGGCGACAATCGGCGTCTTGAAGCCACGCGCTCGCAGCGCCTTGACGACATCCAGCCCACCAATGCGGCCTTCAAGCTGCAAATCCATCAGCACGAGATCAGGCTGATGCTTTTCGAAGTTGTTGAGCGCGACCTCGCCATCGGTGTAATTGATGACTTCGTGGCCGCCCATGCGCGCGATGCGTTGCAGCAATGAAATGTTGGCGGGGTTATCTTCCACATACATAATTTTCATGGTGCTCGCGAGGTATCTCCCCCCTCTCTTCAATTTTTTGAACGTCAGCCGTTCTACCCGGCTTTGACCATTTCCGGCTCCGGTGTGACCAGTGTCGGCTGCTGATCGTGGTAGGCAGGCAGGGTGAAGTGGAAGGTGCTGCCGTGCCCCAGTTCGCTTTCAACCCAGATGCGACCGCCCATCAGCGTCAGCAGTTGCCGCGAAATTGCCAGCCCCAGACCAGCGCCGGAACGCGGATCGCGTCCGCCCGTTTCGGCCTGCTTGAACTCCTCGAAAATGATCCCGGCGTTGCTCTTCGAGATACCAATCCCGGTGTCACTCACGCTGACCTGCACGCCATCGTCAATTTCGCGCACCGCCAGCTTGATCGAGCCGCTTTCGGTGAATTTGGCGGCGTTGCTGTAAAGGTTGAGCAGCACCTGACGGACGCGCGTTTCATCAGCCCAGACGGGCGGCAGATAATCGGGAATGTCGGTTTCGAGTTCAATCGGCTTACCGCCGACCAGACCGCTGGCGGTCGAAACGACCATTTTGCACATCGGCTGCAAATCGACACGCGCCATGCGTACTTCGAGCTTACCGGCATCGACCTTCGCCAGATCGAGAATGTCGTTGATCAGCGTCAGCAGTTGGCGACCGCTCGTGTAAATCTGCTGCAAGTCGGCTTCATAAGCGTTGGGCAGGCGAACGCCATCGTACATCGCCGGGAATTTGAGCATGGTCTCGCTGAAGCCGATGATGGCGTTAAGCGGCGTGCGCAGTTCATGGCTCATGTTGGCAAGGAACTGACCGCGAAAATGCTTGGCTTCTTCGGCAGCCTCACGCGCCTGCTCCAGTTCGACGTTGGTTTCCTGCAACCGGTCGCCGAGCGCGTTGCTGCGCGCGAGCGTGCGCTCCAGCGTCTGCTCGCTCTCGAACAGTTCCCCGGCGACGCGGCGTTCGCGCTGATAGTTGGCAAGCGCCCAGTCCGCGATTTGGTAGAGATCGCCCGCCACCTGCGCCGCAACTATCGCGCTAATCAGGCTGAGAGCAATGGCGGAAATCTGCGTAACAGGTAAACTGAGGAACGGCTGTCCGGCCAAGAGCGGCGCGACCAGAATGATCGCGGCGGTGACGAACGAGACCATGATCGTGTTGGCAGGCCGCAGCAGCAGCCCGACAATGAAGATCAGGATCGGGAAGGCGAATGGCAGCACGGCAATCGTGGACGAATCGCTGACCGCCAGCGCGACCGCCAGCGCGATCAAGCCGGAGGTGACGTAAGTCCAGGCGGCGACGTTATAGGCGGTACGATTGAGCAGCCTGCGTGTCGCCAGCGCGCCGAGGATGAAGATAACGGGCGAAATCGTCATCGCTGGGATGGTCGCGCGCTGAAGCATGGCGAAATTCAGGAGAATCCAGGCGACGAGAATGGCGGCGATCAGCGTCACCCGCGCCAGCATACGCAGACGGTCGACTCTGACCTCAGTGGCAAAATCCTGATTGCTTGGGATTGTCATGGTGGGCGCTGTCCCTGTAAGAATTTAATGTTTATTTACCACGATTAGCCCTAAATCGAGAGTTAAGGAATCGTTGCGTAAAGCGAGTTCACAAATTCTTCAGAATGAGCGCGGTGATGTTATTCGAGCATAGCCGGGAGGATTTAGTTTGCAAATTGGACAAAGCGCCCAATAAAAAGCGCTCGCGCCTTTGGATAAAGGGTATAATCAAAGTGTCTATCGACATTACAAAGTACACATCATCGCGCCGTTGGGAGTAGAGGAGTCCGAATGACCACCAATGCCGTCACGCGAGCATCCGCGCAGTTGAGCGAGCAGACTTTACTGGAAATGTTCTGGACAATGCTCCTCAGCCGCCGTTTGGATGAACGCGCCTGGGCTTTGCACCGACAGGGCAAAATTTCATTTCACGTCAGCGCGATGGGGCACGAAGGTGCGCAGATCGGCGCGGCTTACGCCATCAACCGGGGTGTCGATTACGTCCACCCCTACTACCGCGACCTGACCTTAGCGCTGGCGCTTGGCTTCACGCCAACCGATTTCCTGCTTGGCCTGTTCGCCAGGCAGGGCGATCCCTTCAGCGGCGGGCGGCAGATGCCCAGCCACTTTAGCTCGAAAAATTTGAACGTGATCAGCGGCTCGTCGGTGGTGACGACGCAGGTTCCCGAAGCGGCGGGGCTGGCCTTCGCCATCCAGTATCGCCAGAAAACCGGTCTGGCCGATCCCAACGACGCGACTCAGCCGCGGCTCGCGCTCACGTCGCTGGGTGAAGGCTCGACCAGTCAGGGTGAATGGCACGAAGGTATGAACTGGGCGGGCGTACATAAATTGCCGATGATTTGCTTGGTCGAAAATAATCTTTATGCGATTTCGGTGCCAGTTTCTTCAGAAATGGCAGTTTCCAACGTCGCGGATCGCGCGGCGGCGTACGGTGTCGCGGGCGTGACCGTCGATGGCAACGACGTGCTGGCGGTCTACGACGTGATGAAAGCCGCTGTCGAACGCGCCTATAATGGCGACGGCGCGACGTTGGTCGAGGCGAAAACCTATCGCATTACGCCGCACTCGTCGGACGACGATGATCGCAGCTATCGGACGCGGGAAGAAGTCGAGGAATGGAAGCGCAAAGGGCCGATCAACCGCTTCCGCCAGTATCTCGAAGGCGAAGGCATCCTCACAGCAGATTTGCTCGACGAGTACGAACATCGCGCCCGCGCCGAGGTCGATCAGGCGCAGGCCGCCGCCGAAGCCGCGCCCAACCCGCCAGCGGACGCACTGGGTGAAGTCTACGCGCCCGCTGAGGAGTCGTGACGATGGCGCAGATGACCTTGATCGACGCGCTGCGGCTGGCGATGGACGAGGAACTGGCGCGTGACCCGCGTGTGTTCATCACGGGCGAGGACGTAGGCGTGCGCGGCGGCGTTTTCCGAGCGACGCAGGGCTTGTACGAGAAGTACGGCGGCACGCGGATTGTCGATGCGCCGCTGGCGGAACTCTCGATTGTGGCCGTCGGCATCGGCGCGGCGCTGGCGGATTTGCGCCCGATCTGCGAAATCCAGTTCGCGGATTTCATTCATCCGGCTTTCAACCAGATCGTCAACGAGGCGGCGAAATTCTACTACCGCTCGGATGGCGTGTGGCGCGTCCCGCTGACGATTCGCGCGCCCTACGGCGGCGGGATCGCCGGGGCGCTCTATCACAGCCAGAGCGTCGAAGCCTTTTTCACGCACGTACCGGGGCTGAAAGTCGTGATCCCCTCGACGCCCTACGATGCGAAGGGGCTGCTCAAAAGCGCGGTGCGCGACCCGAATCCGGTGCTGTTCTTTGAGCCGAAAAAGGGCTATCGCGCCATTAAGGGCGACGGGCCCGCCGACGAGTACACCGTGCCGATTGGCCCGGCGCGCGTCGCGCGTGCAGGCCGCGATCTGTCGGTGTTTGCTTACGGGATGATGGCCTACTACACCGAGATCGCTGCCGAGAAAGTCGCGCGCGAGGACGGCATCGACGCCGAGGTGATCGATCTGCGCACGCTGCTGCCGCTCGACAAGGACGCGATTCTCAACTCGGTCAAAAAGACGGGCAAGGCGCTGATCGTCTACGAAGACAATCGGACAATGGGCTATGGGGCGGAGGTCGCGGCGTTGATCGCGGACGAGGCGTTCGAGCATCTCGACGGGCCAGTCAAGCGGCTGGCCGGGCCGGATATTCCGGCGATGCCGTTCAATCATACCCAGCAGGAGGCGTTCATGCCTAATCCCGATACCATTGCCGCCGCCATCCGCGATTTGGCAGGTTATTGAAGATAAAAGATGAAGAACATCAACGCAAAGACGCAAAGAAAAAGGAAAGACGCAAAGAGTTTATCTAAATAACCTGAATTTCGGATAGCAAATTTTGAGGAAGGTTTTTGTAGGGGCACGACATGTCGTGCCCCTACGGACAGACCCTATCCGAAACTGAGGTTAAATAAATCCTTTGCGACTTTCTGTTCAACCTTTGCGACTTTGCCTTAAAGCTCTTGTTTTTGATTTGAGGATGATTCATGCCGACGAATGTGATTATGCCGCAGTTGGGCGAGAGCGTGGTCGAGGGGACGGTCAGCCGGTGGCTCAAGCAGGAGGGCGAGACCGTTACAGCCTTCGAGCCGCTGCTCGAAATCAGCACCGACAAGGTAGACAGCGAAATCCCCGCGCCTGCGGATGGTGTTGTGCTGCAAATTTTGATTCAGGAAGGCGAGACGGTCGAGCGCGGGACGGTGCTGGCTGTGATTGGACAGGCAAACGAATCGGTAGGGGGGCATGGCAATGCGCCCTCACGTCAAACAGAACCCGTAGGGGCGAGGCACGCCTCGCCCGTGCAAAGCACGCCTTCAAATGGAAATAACGGTCATGCCAACGGCACGAGCGAATACAGCGGTCACGTGACCCCGGTCGTCGCGCGCATGGCTGCCGAGCATCACCTTGATCTGGCGCAGATCAAAGGCACGGGGCGCGAGGGACGGATCACCAAGAAGGACGTTGAAGCCTATCTCGCGCAGCCGTCAAGCGCCGTCGCGCAGGCGGAAGCGGAGCCGGAGACTCAGCCTGAACCCTGGGAGACTCCCGGCAGCGGCGATCTGTTCAAGCCGACGGTCGATTACAGTGTCGAAGCCAAGACAGAATCCGTAGGGGCGAGGCACGCCTCGCCCACGCTCCAAACACCGACTCCGCAGCCGCCGCGCGTTCACCCCGTCGAGCCAATCCCCGACGCAACCGACGGTGAACTGGTCAAGCTCTCGCCGATGCGTAAAGCCATCGCCGAGCATATGGTGCGGAGCAAACTGCAAACGTCGCCGCACGTGACCACCATCTTTGAAATCGACCTCTCGGCGGTTTTGGCGCATCGTGAAGCGAATAAAGCTGCTTTCGCCAAGCAGGGCGTCAACCTGACGCTGACGGCCTATTTCGTCACCGCATCAGTCGAGGCGCTGCGCGCTGTCCCCTACCTCAACGCGCAGTGGACGGACGAGGGTATCTTCCTGCACACGGCGATCAATATCGGCGTGGCGGTTGCCATCGAGGACGGCCTGATCGTCCCCGTAATCCAGCGGGCGCAGGATTTGAATCTGCTCGGCACAGCGCGGGCAGTCAACGATCTGGCAAATCGCGCGCGCAATAAGCAGTTGAAGCCAGACGAGGTGCAGGGCGGCACGTTCACGATCACCAATCACGGCGTGAGCGGCAGCCTGTTCGCCACGCCGATCATCAACCAGCCGCAGGTCGGGATTCTCGGCGTGGGCGTGCTGGAAAAGCGCGTCAAGGTGATCAGCGATGCGCTCGGCAATGACACGATTGCCATTCGCCCGTGTCTGTACGCTTCGCTGACCTTCGATCACCGCGTGGTGGATGGTGCGGCAGGCGATAGCTTTATGACGACGCTGAAAAATCGGCTGGAGGGGTGGAGGTAAACTCAGACCAGTGGAGATGTATATT
>DASZXN010000293.1:0-11128 GCA_035545875.1 Phototrophicaceae bacterium | reverse complement strand
TGCCTTCCGCGTCCGAGCCAATCGGCTGATTCTGCCCGCTGCTGACCGCTTGCGCGAAGCCATCGCTGATCTGCTGGGCAGTCACGGCGAAGGTGAACGTTCCCTGCCCCTGCAAATCGATGTCCCAGTTGCTCACGCCGTGATCGACAGTGCAGTAGAGCGCGTCCGGCGCGCCTTCGTCGTAGGCATTGATGCGTCCATCATTGATCTTGCCGACGCAGGGCGCAACGTAGCCGCCCCGCAGCAGATGTTCGAAATTCTCCCACGTGTAGGTCTGCCCCAGATACGTCACACTGGTCAGGCTGGGGTTGAGCGTTTTCAGGTCTTTAAATTCGGCCACTTCCTGATCGTTTTCGCTGCACACCTGTCCGCCGCCGATGATCAGCGTGTCGCCGTTGACCTCGCCGCCGCTGCCGCCGTCAATCATGTCCGGGATGACGGCGTGATTGCCGATTTGAACGGTGTCGTCGCCGCTGCCCATGTTGATCGTGCCGTTCAGATGGCTGTCGTGAATGATGTAGAGCTGGTCGTTGCCATCGTTGAGATTAACGGCAGTGGGCGCGTTGATCGAGCCGTTGACGATCACGGACTGACTGCCGCTGCTGCCGTCGATGCCAGTATTTTGAGATGTGATATTACCTGTGCTGGTCACCGTGCCACCACCATTGACCGAAATCCCTATGAAACCAGCATTGATATTGCCTGTGCTGGTCACCGTACCAGCGCCATTGACCGAAATCCCGATGAAATTAGCATTAATATTGCCTGTGCTGGTCACCGTACCAGCGCCGTTGATGTCAATCCCTTGGGAGTCAGCATTGATATTGCCTGTGCTGATCACGGTGCCAGCACCATTGACCGAAATCCCGATGAAGCCAGAATTGATATTGCCTGTGCTGGTCACCGTACCAACGCCGTTGATTTCAATCCCTTCGGAGTCAGCATTGATATTGCCTCTGCTGGTCACGGTGCCAGCGCCATTGACCGAAATCCCGATGAAGCCAGCGTTAATATTGCCTGTGCTGGTCACGGTGCCAGCGCCGTTGATGTTAATCCCTTGGGAGCCAGAATTGATATTGCCTCTGCTGGTCACGGTGCCAGCGCCATTGACCGAAATCCCGATGAAATTAGCGTTAATATTGCCTGTGCTGGTCACCGTGCCAGCGCCGTTGATGTCAATCCCTTGGGAGTCAGCATTAATATTGCCTATGCTGATCACGGTGCCAGCGCCATTGACCGAAATCCCGATGAAGCCAGAATTGATATTGCCTGTGCTGGTAACATTTCCCGTGCCGTTAAGCAAAATCCCCTGTTCACTGACGTTAATATTGCCAGCGCTGATGATATTGCCTGTGCCATCCACCCAAATCGCAACGTCTCCAGCATCGATGTTACCTGTGCTAGTGACACTCCCATCGCCCTCGATCCAAATTGCGTAAACACCTGCTTTGATGTTGCCTGTAACGTTGAGCGTGCCGCCATTCGTCATATCAATTGCGTATGTCGCCGCAGAGGTATCGAGCTTCCCGCCATTGATGATGACGATCAGGCTGTCGCCGCTGCTCTTAATGGTGTTGAGCACCGTCCCACTCACGAGCAGCACTTTGTCGCTGCCTGTTCCGGTATCGACGCCATCGGCATCATTGCTGCCGGAACAGGTGATCGTATCGTTGCCGGGCGTGCCAGTAGTTGGCTGACAGTCGGCTTGCACCGCCGGGATGAACAACCCGAGCGTGACGAGCAGGAGCAGGGAAATAAGAGCCGGGACGCGTGTTCGAAGCATCAGCAGAAACTCCTGAAGGAAATAACAGCAATCATGCCTTGAGGTAACAATTATCAACAAGTATAGCTTCAACGAGCGTTCGCTGAAGATCGTTTTTGTGAATAAGGTACAGATTTCGCGTCAACCTGATGAAATTGGAGAGGGGGCGGCGTATCGCGCTCCATCACCCGGCTTTGCGCACGAAATTCAGATTGCGCACGCGTCCGTTCGAACGCTGGAAGCCGGAAACGGCATTCGTCGCGTCACGGCTGAAACGCAGATCAAAGTCAGTCTTGGCCTCGACAAACGAATCGGGCAGGATACCGATCAGCTTCACCGCGCCATATTTGCGCCGCTTGAGTGCCAGCGTGTCGCTATCCAGCACGATCTCGTAATCGGCATCCAGTTCGGGACAGTGATAGACGCCGATATATTCGCTCAGGCGGTCGAGGGTTAGCGTCAGCGGCTCGACACGCTCGTAGGGGACGCCCCGCCCGATGCCGTCCTCGAAGGTGAGGCTCGTCCCATCGGCGCTGAAATTCACCTGCGTGTGGGCGCTGTCCGCGCTGATGAAATGCTGCGCGTCGAGCTGCGTCAGTTTCAACCAACCATCCACTTGCAGCACACCGCTTTCAACGGTGAGGTGCAGTGTCTCGTGAACGGCGGCGCTGTGATACCAGCCCGCGCGTGCCGGCAACTCCGCTTCCGCCAGCATGATCGTTGGCACGGGCGCGCTCAAGTGATCGGCCAGATAAATGTCCGCGATCTTCTGCGCCAGCACACCCGGTTTCACGCTTGCCAGATTCGAGAGCACCGTGATCGCCAGCTTGTGATCGGGATAGTGGATCAGAAAGGTACGGTAGCCTGCATCGCCGCCGCTGTGCTCGACCGAACGGACACCGCGATAATCGCGCACGACCAACCCGGCAGCATAGGGGATCGGCTGCCCATCGTTGAGCAGCGGACGGCGCGTCATCTGCTCGATGAAGGCAGCATCGCCGACGCGCGGATTGAAAAAATTTGCTTCCCAGCGCAGCAGATCAGCGACAGTCGTGAACAGGCTGGTCGCGCCGACGGTGCCGTAGAGCAGATGGCTGTGCTTGAAGCCGCCGCCGTCCTTTTCCGAGTAGGAATAGGCGCGGTTGGGGACGATCTCCTGATAATCGTCGTGGAAATGCGTGCTGGTCATGCCGAGCGGCGCGAAAATGCGCTCGGCGCAGAACTGGCGCAGCGTTTTGCCGCTGACACGCTCGACAATCAGCCCCATGAGTGTATAGCCCGTGTTGCAGTAGCGATACTCCGCGCCGGGCGCAAAGTTCAGTTCGCGCTGCGCGAAAATCAGGCTGAGGATGTCGTCAGTGGTGATCACGTCCTCCATGCGCCAGCCCGCCGCGATCAGCAGTTCCCATTGATCGCGCAGACCGCTGATGTGATGGATCAGGTGATCAATCGTGATCGGCGTGCCGAAGTCGTGCAGTTCAGGGATGGTTTTGCGCACGTCATCGCTCACTGAAAGCAGACCATCGCGCTGGAGCAGCAGAATCGCAGCGGCAGCGAACTGCTTGGACACCGAGGCGACGTGAAAGATCGTCGCAGGCGTAATCGGGATGTGGTACTCAAGGTTCGCCATCCCGTAACCCTGTCGGTAGACGACCTGATCGCCCTGCCAAACGGCCACCGCGCAGCCCGGCGAATCGGACTTTGCCCAGCGGGTAAACAGTTCATCGACTTGCTGCGCGCGAGCATCCATCCGATCACCTCGATTGTGCCAACTTCCCGTCGGAAAGGCTCAAGTATAGTGATTCGCCGGGTCGGTGCAAGCAATCCATCCAGCCTATTTCCTTAACTCGTTCTTAGAACAAAATTTCTTGACTTCCATAAAACATCTGTGCTAAAGTGAAGTATCGAAATCGCTCCAACAAAAGGATAATCGACCATGATCATGCCGAACCTGACCGTGAAGGATGTCGATGCCAGCGTTGCTTTTTACCGGGATCAACTGGGTTTCACTCACGACATGACGCTCGCGCCCGAAGGCCAAAGCACCTTCGCCATTGTCCGCCTGGGATCGCAGGCGGTGATCGGCGTAGGCGTCGATGACCGCGTGACGCAAACCCCATACGCGCCGGGCGTGCAGTTCATGATCTATCTGCCCGCTGGGATGGGCATTGACGATTATTACGCGCAGGTCTCGGCCAACGGCGTCACCATTGACGAGCCGCTCGCGGACACCTACTGGGGCGACCGGGCGTTCAGCCTTCACGATCCTGACGGCTATCTGCTGACTTTCTGCGTCACCATCAAGCAGATGAGCGCTGACGAAGTTGAGGCCAATATGCCTGTGCAGCGCGAAGCCTGAGACAATTTTCGCTATCTTTAGCGGGGCGATTCCGATGGGGATCGCCCCGTTTTGTTGATTTACGACGCGATACCCGGCTTGAGCACGCTGGTCAACTGCGAGAAGGGGATCGTTACCTTCTGGATGCCTGCCGCGTAAGGCGCGACCTGATATTGCTGGAAATAGAAGGTGATCGAGTCGGCATCCAACGAGAAATACTGATAGTTGTTCGGGTCAGTGCCCGTGCCCGCGTCGAGCATGTCCTGTACATTCATATCGCCGAGCGCGGTCTTGACTGTAGACTGCACAATCGGCTCGATGAGCTTGATCGCGTCAGGCGTGCTGGTGAAAATATCGTCGAGCGTCAGCACCTTGTTGTTCTTGAGGTCGAAGTTGAACGGCAAGAGCGCTGTACTGCCGTGCGCGCCGCCCTGGAACTGGTAAATGGTGAGGATCAGCGTCATCACGGTATCGGAGTGCTGGGCAGTGTCGTAGGTGATCTGGAGGACAAAGGGGCCGGGAACCGGGATGAAATCGCCGCTGACCGCGCTGAAGAAATCATCCTTTGCTTTGGCGATAACCGGATCAATCGTCTGGCCGATAATGTCATACTTCTGCGTCAGATCAAGCGGATAATCGACGCTGACCTGCGCATCGATGGTCAGCACACATTTGCCGTCGGCGCTGGTATTGCCGCCCTTCTGCCAACAGGGATCCGTTTCGCTGGTGGCCGCCTGCGCCGAAACCGCGACTGCGCCCACGCACAGCGCGCACAGGAACGCTGCTAAAACCAACCGTTTCATGAGAATTTTCCTTTCTTTCTGCTGGTACTGTCCAATCCTATAGTTTATCAACCTACAACGCTATACTAGAGTACGCTCATCCTACGCTTACCCTCCAGGAGTTCTACCATGCGCGTGCGCGATTTTGGCATCACCCCCGGTCGCCTGCCGACGGGCGCGCTCAACGCGATTACCGACGTGGCAGGCGTGCGCGTCGGTCACGTCACGCTGATTGAAGGCGAAGGCAAATTGCAGGAAGGTGTCGGCCCAATCCGCACGGGTGTGACCGCGATTGTCCCGCACGGCGGCAATACCTTCCGCGAGAAAGTCTCGGCGGGCGTTTGCACCATCAACGGCTTCGGCAAAGCGACCGGCTTCGAGCAAATCCGCGAGCGCGGCGTGATCGAGACGCCGATCCTGCTGACCAACACGCTCAACGTCGCGCGCGTGGCCGATGGGCTGGTCGCCTACATGCTGCGCGAGAACGGCGACATCGGCCTGACGACCGGGACGGTCAACCCGATTGTCGGCGAATGCAACGATGGCTTCCTCAACGATCTGCGCGGTCGGCACGTCCATCAGGAACACGTCTGGCAGGCGATTGACACGGCCAAAGCAGGCGCGGTCGCTGAAGGCAATATCGGCGCGGGCACAGGGACGGCCTGCTTCCAGTTCAAGGGCGGGATCGGCACGGCCTCGCGGGTCGCGCTCGATGGTCGCTTCACAGTCGGCGCGCTGGTGCAGACCAATTACGGCAACCGCGCCGAGATGACCATGTACGGCGTGCCGATTGGTCAGCAGTTGCTTGAAGCATATCTGCCTGAACCCGGCCCCGGCTCGATCATCATGGTGCTGGCGACCGATGCGCCGCTCGACAGCCGCCAGTTGACGCGCCTCGCCATGCGCGCCGCTTTCGCGCTCGGCAGAACGGGCACGGTCAGCCACGACGCCAGCGGCGATTTCTGTATCGCCTTCTCGACGGCGAATCACTGGCTGCATTACCCGACCGATCACGTCGATACCGTCACGCGCTTCACCGAGGGCGGCAACGCCATCACCGAGTTGTTCCTCGCCGCGATTGAAGCCATCGAGGAGTCGATCTGGAACGCGGTCGTCGCCGCGCAGACGATGACCGGGCGCGACGGCAATACGCTGTTTGCGCTCCCGCACGAGGAAATCGTGCGCCGCGTCATTCATCGGTGACGCCCGGAAATCACACGCTGATTATGTGTAGGGGCACGACATGTCGTGCCCCTACGAAATCTCTCTAGTCTAGAGCCGACGCCTGCGCTGATATATCCAGCTTCAGCCAGCGGCGAATCCGCTTCTGAAAGATCAGTGGGATGATACTGGCAGCGCCGACCAGCACGTACAGCAGAATCAGGCTGCTGCGCTCGCCGGTGAGCGTCGTGCCGAGCAGCACCGCCGCCGCTGTCGGGATAATGCCGACACAGAGCGAAACGATCACGTAGGTGCGAAATTTGAGCTTCGAGAAGCCGACCGCGTAGCTGATGAAGTCATAGATCGAGAACAGGAACAGGCGCGCATAGATCAGCGTGCGCCAATCGACAATCTGGCTGACGAATTTATCGACGCGCGGCATATCCTCCTGCCCGACCAGCCGCTCGACCACCGGACGCCCGAAATAGCGCGCCAGCAGAAAATTGATGCTCCCGCCGATCACCTCGCCAATCAGCGTAAAGAGGATGCCGGGGACGAGGCCGAACAAAATCCCGGCGGAAAGCTGGATCGGCCCGCTGCTCAACGGCGCGACCACGTAGGTGATGATCTTGATAAAAATGTAAGCCAGCGGCGCGAGCGGCCCCGCGCTCTCGATGGCCTGCCGGATGCGATCCAGCCCAATCACGTCGAGCGCGACGATCATCGCCACCGTGATGATCACGAAGCTGGCGATGCCCGGCAGCAGCGGTCGCAGCCTTTTTAGATTTTGCGCCATCGATTCTCCCGAACAAACCATCTCAACCCATCGTTAAAGTTGTCGATACGCGATTCGCCATTCCGCATTGTCGTCGTTCGGCTCGATCAGCAGGCGATAACGCGCCGTCTCTGCGATCTCGAAGCCTTCCGCGCCATTCCCCGATTTGATGAACAGCGTTTCGTCGCCGTTCGCGTCGATCAGGGCGACGCGGGTCGGCGCGTCGAACTGGTAGTCGATACGATAGTGGCCTGCCGCGAGTTGCAGCGGCGCGCTCGTCTGCGCTCCGCGCCCGCTTACTTGACCGGAAGATCGCTGATGGTCGCCAATGGCGATCAACTCACCCTTTTTGTCGCGCCAAAGCTGGCGATCTGGCTGATCGCCCGAATGCGCGAGGAGGCTGTAGGCGGCGACCGACACCAGCGCAATCATAAGTAAGCCGATCAACAAATCCGCATAGGACATAACACCTCAACCCGCCGATCTATGCTTTACGCTGCCGTCGCTTGCGCCACCCGACGCTCGAAGCGTCGGGCTACGAAACCCAAGCCTGCTGAAGCAGGCTGAAACAGCGACCCCTGTGTTGACCACAGCCCTCTTCAGAGGGCTTGAATTCCTAGCCGGAGGCTTCGAGCCTCTGGCGATGTTGGTTTTTACTCATCACTCATCACTCATTACTTGACTTACTGCACCGTCGTCGTCGCCATCGGCGTCAAATTGACGTTGGACGACCAGTTCCCGGCCAGATCGACCGCCCAGAGCGCGAAATCGTAGGTACTGCCGGGAGCGCCCGTGTAATCGGCGTGCGTGTCGCGCGTTTGCAGCCATTTCGTCCACTGACCGCCGTTGACGCGCACCCAAACGATGTAGCTGGCGATGCCGCTGTCATCCTGCGCGCTCCATTGAACGGTGAACGTTGCCGGGCTGGTCGCGGGCAGCGCCTCGATCTGCGGCGTCGGCGGCGTGTGATCGAGTGCCGGATCGGTGGTCGGATTCGGCATCGGCGTCGAGGTCGGCGGCGCGGGAATCGCTGCTTCTTGAGTCGTCGGCGCGCTGCTGTTGGGGGTCGCGTTCTCGCCCTGAATGTGGATCAGATTCGGATCGACGGGCGTCCAGCCCGGTTGAATCTGCTCGATCATAATGAAAGGCGCGCCGCTGACCCGCGCCAGTTCCGAGGCGGTCAACTGGGGATACTGGTTCGCATCGACGGCGGGCAGACCAATGTCGTAAACGCCGTTCTGCGGCGCAACCATGTAATCGTTGCTGCCCATATCGTAGAGATCAGCCTGCTGCCCGCTCGACGGAATCTCGACGACCAGCCGATCCGGGCTGTTGTTCCACATCACGTAGGCGCGCTCGCTGACCGTCGCGTTCACGCTGCCGCCGCCACCCGTGACCGGGCCGTAACTGGTCACGCCCTGCGCCGGGCTGAGATCGAAGGCCGCGACCGTGCCTTTGCCGTTCAGGTTGACAATCGTGCCGCCGCTGAACTTCCGATTGCCGAAAATCTGCGCCAGCCGATAATACGAGCTTGCTGCCGGGCGCGGCGTGTTCGGCTGCGGACTTTCGTTGAAGCACGGCGAGCTTTTGTCATTGCGGAACAGGCCATAAGCGTCGCCCGCCTGACCTGTATTGGGCGCGAAGGTCGTCCCCGCAGGTTGATTGCCGCAGTCGTCGTAAAGTTGAAAGATGAACACCACGTCCGCGCCTGACGCCCACGCCAGCGTCGTACTCTCGATCACGTAGAGCGCCTGCTCCTGGAGCGTGCCGCGATACTGATGTCCCGCTGGATCGCCTGCCGTCCAGGTCGGGCCGGGATAATCATCCCAGACTGGAATCCCGCTCTCGTTGAGCCAGACCGGGCGCTGCAAGCCATACCAGGCCAAATCCGCCTTGATGTGCTGGACGGAGTGCGCGCTGCCGTTCGCTGAACTGTAGCTGTGAACGGCGGCGATGTCGAAAAACCAGTTGTAGGTATTCCGAACCGGGTCTTGCTGGATGACCGACAGCGCCTGCTTGAAATAATCGAACACGTCCGGGTTATTGTAGGCCAACCCCGCGAACATCACCTGCGCCAGCGGATCAACGTCGCGGACAACCAGATAGGTCACTTTGAGCAGGCGCACGTAATCCTTGACCGATCCGCCCCAGAACAGCGGCAAATCCGGCTCGTTCCAGGCTTCCCAGGTGCGGATTCCCTGCGTCGGCTCCCAGCCCAACTGCTGCGCCAGCGTACCCCCCGGCTTGTAACGCTGCACCGCGTCAAAGACGAAGCGCGCGTAGGGATTGCTCGGATTGGGCTGCTTGCCGCCCGGCGTGTCGGTGCCGTCGCTGAACACCGGCTGATCGAGTCCCTTGATGCTGCCGCCGTCCCCATCAAACGAGGGCGCGCCCAGAAAGATCGCGTCACTTTGCAGACCATAATGCACGTCGTTGGCGACCAACTGGTCATACGCACCCCAGTTATCGTTGCCGTCCGCCGTCTCAATCGAGTACCAGTAGAGCGGCCAGCGATTCCAGCCCGCGCCGAGAAACAGCGCGTTACGATAACGCTGATCGAGGATCGGGTCGCTCGGCGCGCTGATGTGATCGATGCCTAAATGGGGAGAGCGGATGTAACTATCCTGGGACTGAACCGGAAACCCGGCGCGCAGCAGCAGCACGCCAGAGAACAACGCAATCAGCAGAAGGCGCTTCATGTAAATCGTTTATCCAGAAACTCAGCCGCGAATCAGCTTGCGTTACAAGTATAAGGCCATGCTGTCAGATTGACATGAAAATTTTGGGGTGTGGCGGGTCGATTTGTGTTATTTTTCACAAAATAGACTATAATCAAACCCTATCGTTTGGCAAAAGGAACGCAACATGATGCTGTACGCTCATCATCAACGCGCCATTCAACGCTTAACCGAGCATTTCCAGCCTGATCCAGCGTTTACCGCCCTGATCATTGGCGGATCGGTGGCTAAAGGCTGGGCAGGCGAGAATTCCGACGTGGATTTCATGCTCGTTGCCACCGCCGACGAATTCGCCCGCCGAACTGCCCGTAATGAACTGCTCTACTTCAGCAAGGATTTCACCGATTATGAAGGCGGCTACGTCGATGGCAAGATTATCGACCTGCCGTTCCTCGAGGAAGTCGCCGATCACGGCAACGAAGTGGCGCGCGCGGCTTTCTTCTCTACCTGGGCGGCCTATTCGCGCGACCCGCGCATCGATGCGCTCATCCAGCAGATTCCCGTCTATCCCGAAGCCGAGCGCGAAGCCAAGCTGCAAGCCTTTTACAGCGAAGTCGTCGTCGGCAACTGGTTCATTGGGGAAGCGATGAAACGCCGTGACCAGTATCTGCTGACGCACGCGGCGAGTGAGATGGCGCTTTTCGGTGGACGATTGATCCTTGCCTACAACCGCATCCTCTACCCCTATCACAAATGGCTGACTCACGAAATCGCCCGCGCGCCGGAAAAGCCTGCCGACTTTATGGAGCGCTTCCAAGCGCTGCTCGACGCGCCGAGCGCCACCACCGCGCAAGCCTATACCGATATGCTCACCGCCTATCACGACTGGGGCGTGAGCCTGCCGGAGACATTTGTCAACTTCACCAAAGATCGGGAATGGAACTGGCGTGGACAGCGCGCGCCGCTGCACGATTGGTAAACTGCCAGCAACAGACTTTTTACAGTTGACGAACAACTTCGGTAAACTTCGGCAATACCTCCTTTCTATCCTCAGAACATCAACACAAGCGTTGAGCATCTCGCTCAGCGCCGGATAAGAGGAGGAAACATCGTGAAGAAAACACTCGCTTTGATTGTCGCCGTCGTCGCGCTGCTCGTGCTCGCGCTGCCGATGGTCAGCGCTCAGGCTGCTACGCCGAATGCCACCGCCACCCTGACCTTCACCGAAGACGAAATCAACAACAGCTTCCGCGTCACCAACCCGATTGATCGTCACTTCACCGACGTTCACGTCGATTTGCAAGCGGCCAACGGCGGGCAGGTCGAGATCACGGCAGTTTACACCTGGCGCGCGCGCACGGGCGTGCAGTCGGCCAACGTGTCGGTCGTGGTTGTGCCGGAAATCGAAAACGGGCGCGTCGTCTGGAACGTCGTCTCGGTGACGGCCAACGGTCAACCGGCCTCAGCCTCGTTGGTTTCGCAGATTAACACCTGGCTGGCAGCCTCGTGGCGGCGCTGGATCAACGCGCACGCCCCGGCAGGTCGCGTGACCGCCGTCAGCATCACCGACACCGACATCACCTTCACCTATACGCCACGCTTCTGAGCGCCGCGCCGACAGTCGCTGCCCCA
>DASZXN010000292.1:0-7059 GCA_035545875.1 Phototrophicaceae bacterium | reverse complement strand
TACAACCAGTCGGAGCGGCTGGCAGATTATCTGTCACAGATATTGAATATTCCCTGTAATCCGTCAGCGCTGCTGCGCTGGCGCGCGACCCCACCTCAGGTCGGACTCAATCGCGAGCAGCGGCAAACCAACATGCGCGATGCTTTTCGCGCCGCCGCACCTCTCAGCGGCTCAGTGCTGCTCATCGACGACGTGTTTACTACGGGCGCGACCCTGCAAGCCTGCGCGCAAGCCGCGCGGGAAGCCGGAGCCGCTGCCGTCTACGGATTGACGGTCAGCGCCGCGCCCTTGAATGGACAAAGGAGCAGGTAAGATGGAGATTGTCATTCAGAGTCGTAATCTCAAGGTCACGGATGGGTTAGACACTTACGTCCACCGCAAGCTCGAAAAGCTGGATCGCTACCTGCCGAATATCGCCGAGGTGCGCGTCGAGCTTGGTCACGAGCATACCCGGCGCGGCGAGGATTTGTCCGTCGCGCAGATCACCGTGCGCCATCAGCGCGGGGCACTCCTGCGCGCTCAGGAAACCGTGCCCGGCGAGATCGAGAACGCACTCAACCTGGCAATCGACAAGATGTATCGCCAGATTCAGCGCTTCAAAGGCAAGCGCGAGCGCAAGGGGCGTGAACGCTTCTCCGCCACACTCGAAGAACTGGGCATCGCCGAGGCAATTCCGAACGTGGAGGTGGATGGCAATCTTCAGGCCGAAACCGAAGCCGAGCAGGAAGCTCAGGTGATCCGCCGCAAGAACGTCGCGGTCTCGGCGATGAGCGAGGACGAAGCTATCGAGCAGATGGAACTGCTCGGTCACACCTTCTTCGTTTTCTTCAATCAAACGGTCGGCGCAGTCAACGTGGTCTACAAACGGCGCGCAGGTGGCTACGGCGTGTTAAATCCACAAGTCGAATAGCAACATTCTGTGTAGGGGTGTTCAATTGAACACCCTACCGAACACAAAGCTTCTGTAGGGGCAGGTTTCAAACCTGCCCTTTTGCTTTCTGCCACAAATCGCGCAGCAGCCAATACTTCCTGAACTCGTTCCACGCCATCAGCGAGCTTAAAATCAGCCCGTGCAGACCATCGCCATACCCTTTGAGCGTGATGAAGCGCCACCAGAACTGGCGAATCGGCTGCAAAATGTAATTCTGCGGCTTGGGGCGAATCCCCTGTTCGAACATGATCCGCGCATCATAGGCGCTGTAGCGGCGCTGCTTCTCGACAAACTGGCGCAAATCGCGGTAATTGTAGTGGACGAAGGCATTTTGCAGCGTCCCTTCCGCGCCATCGAGGATCACGACCTCATGCACCTGCCGCGTGGGGTCGTAATGCGCCGCACCGACGCGCAGCAACCGCGTCTGATAATCGGGATACCAGCCCGCGCCGCGTGTCAGCCTGCCGAAGATGTAATTGTCACGCGGGATGCGATAGCCCGCATACCCCGCCTGCTCGATGACGGTGCGCACCTCGTCCGCAAGTGCCTGCGGGACGCGCTCGTCAGCATCGACAAACAGCACCCAATCGGCAGACTCTTTCACGGCAGCGAGCGCGGCGTTGCGTTGGGTCGAATAATTCTCGAACCGGTGCTGAATCACCTGCGCGCCCGCTTTTATCGCCAGATCGTCGGTCGCATCGGTGCTGAACGAGTCGAATACGACAACCTGATCGGCGAAACGCAGCGACTCGATGCACTCGACGACGTTGCTCGCCTCGTTATAGGTGAGGATGACCGCCGCCAGCCGCATCAGCGACCGAACGCCTTGCGCTGCACCGTCTGATAGGCTTGCTTCAGCACCGGATCATCCGTCGCCGCGATTGTGCGCCCCATGCCGAGCGCGATCAGCAGGCGAGCAATCAAGCGTTTCGCGGGTGAATAGTGCTTGCGCGCCAGCAGCAGTCGGCTCGTCCACAGGTTGACCACGCTCTGCGGGCGCACCTGCGCCGTACTTTTCCCGGCCAGATGGGTCACGTGCGCGGACGGCACGCACTCGACCTGCCAGCCCGCTTCATGAATCCGCCACGCCCAATCGATCTCCTCACAGTACATGAAAAACTGCTCATCCAACGTGCCCGTCTGCGCGATCACTTCGCGGCGCAGCAGCATGGTCGCGCCGAGGACACAATCGACGGCGAACGGCTCACCGCGCTCGTACAAGGCGCGCGGATAGCGCCCGTTGAACGAGCCTTCGATCAAGCGACCGGGCGTTGGGAAGAACTCGACCCACAACTGGCGCAGCCCCGGAAAAGCAAAGGCGCTGTGCTGAAACGAGCCATCCTCGTAGCACAACTGCGCGCCGACCAATCCAACTTTCTCGCGGGACAGCAGCGCATCGTAGAGCGCACGAGTCGCGCCGGGCTGCGTGATCGTGTCGGGGTTGAGCAGATAGACCGCTTTGGGCGGATCAGTCATGATCTGGCGCAGCGCGAGGTTGTTGCCACGCGCGAAGCCGAGATTCTCAGGCGAAGCCGTCAGCTTGACCTGCGGAAACGCCGCGCGAACAGCCTCCGCCGTGCCGTCGCTCGATGCGCTGTCCACCACGTATACGTCTGCCCGTAAGCCGCTAGCCTTCAGATCATCATAGAGGCTGCGCAGCGCGTTCAGCACCAAATCACGCACGTTCCAGGTGACAATCACGACGGCGAGATCGCGCGATGCCTCAGATGCCATGCTGCCAAATCACGGCGCTAGACATTCAGGTATAGTCCCTGATAGCCGACGCTGTTCCCCGGCGACGACTTCATGGCGGCGTCGAGCGTCGTCCGGCTCACGGTGATGTTCGCGCCCCGCAGATAGGGGTCTTGCGTGAGGAAACTCGTGCTGTTATAGCCGTTGACGACCAGAATGTGTGCCAGCGAATAGCTGGCCGGATAATAGACACTGTAGTCCATCAGCACCATGACGGGTCTGTTCAGGTTGAGAATCTGAACGATTTTATCCATGCTCATCGGCTGTACGAACTGCGTCGGGAAGCCTATCCGCATCGCCAGATCAGCGATTTGCGGAAACGTCAGTCCCGAAGGTGGATTGGGCGAACCGAGCGGCGTATATTTTTCGAGATCATCGACCGTCGGCGCGCTCGGAACCTGAAGGCCATGCTGTTGAAACCAGTAGCGTACCAGCATCAGCAGCGAGGCGATGCCGCAGTCATTGTTCGAGAGGCTGGCGGTGGGGCCAAGCTGTGAAACGTAGGGCACGCTCAGGTTAATCGTCCACTGAACGGTCGTCGAGTCGAGCTTGATCCAGGTCGCGCCGCCCACCCCTGAAGCCGCCGTCGCCGACCAACCGGGCTGGCCTTTCGAGTCGTGCAGAAACACGAACGGATAGCCGCTCACACTCGTGACCGTACTCGGATAGAGCGTGACCTGCTCGTTGAGAGAAAGCGTGCGCAGAATCGCCGCTTTCAGGTCAGCAGAAGCGCGCAGGCGTACCCCGCTCTCGACGACGGTCGCCGATACCGCACTGCCTGGATTCGCCGGAATATTGACGCTGGATTGACTCACACTTACGCTCCGCTAGTGATTTCACCGATGTCCGTATCACGTCCCTGCCTGCGCTAGATCGAGTCCGGCGCTGGCGATGAAACTACGCAGTTGACCGAGACCGCTGTCGCTGATCGCGTCGAGTTTATCCTGATCGAGCAGCGGCTCGATCATAGCGCTCTGCGTGCCCTCAGCAATCTTGACCAGCGCATCGCTCAACTGCTTCTGCTGTCCCAGCGGAACCTGATCCGGCATCACCAGCACAGCATAGGGGATCGTCACCGACTGCTGAAGCGTGCGCAGCCCGGATCGCTCGTCCGAGGTCGCAATCTGATCGAATTGACTGCCTGCGATCCCCGCCGCGTCACATTTGCCGCCCGCCACGTCCGCGAGCAGCTTGGCTGGATCGCTGTAATCGGTGATCGACTTGAGATCGCTGTCAGCCACGCCGCCCGACTTGAGCATCAGCGCAGGAATGATCCATGAATAAAGATCAGTATAGCCGAGACGACAGAACGTCGCGCCTGACAGATCGCCGACCGCCGTGAATTTCGCGCTCGACTTGACGACAATCCGTGCCTGATCGCCAGTTGAATGTGAAGCGCGTTCGACTTGCAGCAGCGCCGAGCCACACTGCTGCGCGTAAGCGGCAGCGTAGGCCAGGCCGTTCAGCCACGCTGCCGTGATCGTCCCCTGTGGTGAGGCGCACAGCGCCGCCAGCGCTTCGGCGTCACTGTTGACCAGATCGACCTTGATCGCCAGCTTGGTCGCGGTCGTCAGCGCCTTTTGGAGGTCGGTCACGGCGCTGTCCACCGACTCCGCCGGTTCCGGTGTGCTGGCTGGCGCTTCGGTCGCGCTGTCATCAGGCGATTCAGTCGCGCTCACGCCCAATGATGCGGACGAACTCGGTCTGACGAAAACGATATGCAGCGGATTAGCGGTCGCGCCGACCGGAATCGCCGTTGGCACCGGCGGCAGCGCCGTCGAGCGCGGCGTCGGCGTAATCGTCGGCGTTGTCCCTGGCCCAGCCTCAGGCAGACGGCGGCAGGAAGCCATGAGCAGCGCCACAGCGATCATTCCAAACGTGTAAAGAAAAGTTTTGAGGTTAATCGGCGCGCCTCCCATGTCTGACTGCAAGCTGATCGTATCGTAATGGTCTTTTCGGCTCGCATCAACTTAAGATTGCGGTTTCACTCTGTCGGCGCTAGGGCTGCACCAGTTCAACCGAACGCGCGCCCACATTCTGGTTGACCGGATCGATGCTGACCTGCTCGTGAATCAGCCCCGCCCAGCAGTCCTGCGGGTTATAGGCTTCGATGTCGGTCATGCGCACCGCGCCCCAGACGACCGCTGTCGCTCCGGCAGGCAGATAATAATAGGTGTTGCCCGACACCGGATCGACCTGGCTTTGCAGCGATTTATGATCGCCCAGCGCCCAGCGCCAGGGATAATCGCTCATGGCGGTCGTGCAGTCGATACCGACGCGCCACGCGCCCGCCTCATCGGGCAGGCCGAGCGTCGAAGCGCGCTGATCCCACTGATAGACGGTGCCCGGCGCTGGGCCAGTCGTGCGAATCGGCACTTTGCCGTAGTTATCGACTGTCAGCTTGAACACCAGCATGTCGCCCACGTCGAGCGAGAGCGTGGTCATCGCCAGCGATTCGGGATCGTTGGGTGGATCGACCAGTGCGCCCACGTGATCACGGGTCGTCAGATATTTGTCATCCCAGGGCATCGTCGCAAAAACGACGCTCACGCCGACGGGCTGCGGGACGATTTGCGCATAGGGCTTGCCGCCCTCCTGAATCGTCAGTGCTGAGGAGCGCTCGATCACCTGCCCTTCCGCGTCCTGCGCAGTGGCAATGATCTGATACGCGCCATCGGGCGGCGGATCGACATTGTTATCGACGCCGCCGTCGTAATCGAACAAGTGCCGACCGGCTTTGCCCGTCAGATTATCTTCCTGCCGCTCGGACAGGTAGTAATCCGTACCATCGGAGCCAACCAGATAGGCGGTCAACGTGGAGTCTTTGGTTACGAAAGCGTTGATCGAAGTCCGGTCGGCGATGCCGTCCTGATTCGGGGTAAATACGGTCGGATATACCGTGAAGTCGGTGATCTGCGGCAGCGTATCGTCGCCGTCCTTGACGGTGAGCGTCCCTGTCCGCTGATCGGTCGCGCCGGAGTCGTCGGTTGCGACCAGTTTCCACGTATACGTCCCATCCGGGATCAGGCGGCGCTCGATCTTCTGATCGCCAAAGGATTCACCCGGCAGCGTGAAGCCATCGACCACACCGCTGAAGGCGACCTCGTAATTGTCGGGGATGCGCGCCTCGTTCTGGCGAAAGGAATAGGTTTGCCCGGCGGCGTTGGTGAAGGTCACGGTTACGTGCGCGTTGCGCGACAAACCGTAGCTGAGGATCGTCACGTCGCTGTCGCCGTCGGCATTGGGCGTGATCGTATCGGGCGCGAAGCCCGCGTCGAGGATCAAGGGGCGGACGGGCGCGATCACCTGCTCGCCGATGATCACGACCACCACCAGCGCGATCAGCGCCGCGATTAACGTCAAGCCGATGGGAATCCGCATCCGTGCTGTCCTCCGCAAAACCGGGCATTAGTCTAAGCCGTTCGCAGGCAGAAATCAATCCGTGAGCGATACGTCGAAGAGAAAATGAGGAAAATATTTGAACTGCCAAGACGCCAAGAACGTCAAGAGGGTGTTCGTAAAGAAAAGAGTGAGTAACGTTGTATTTCGAGAATCGGGCAAGCGGACGCGATAAATCGCGTCCCTACAAACGCTGGGCAGGGCTAAGCTCTGCCCCTACGGTAAATCGACGAAGCAAGGGCGTTCAGTTGAACGCACCTACGAGGACAATGCGACGGCATGGGTAATTTCGGGCAACCAGCACAAACATCCGTTCTACGCTTTACCCGCTCCTCACCATGAGGTAAAATAGAACGACTCCCCCATTCCAGACATCGAATTTGAGGTCACAGTGGTCGATCCCATTAGTGCGAATGACTTTTACACCATCGAAAACGCCGAAGCGGATGACGATGGTTTGATTGAATGCCCGGTCGTGCCCCTGCGCGACGGGGCGATTTTTCCGAACGTGATCGCGCCGATCTCGCTGCTGGGCAAACGCGCGATTCAAGCTGCCGAAACGACGCAGGACGCGCGCGGAACCGTGATCGGCATCGCGCAGATTGATCCTGAACTGATCGATCCTGGCGCGGACAAGCTCTACACGATTGGCACGGAAATCGCGCTCGGTCGGATTCTGCGGATGCCCGACGACAGCTTCAGCGCGCTCGGTCAGGGACGGCGGCGCGTCGAGATCGTCAAGTTCACGCAGACACGCCCCTATCTGGTCGCCAGAGCGCGCCCGCTGACCGAGATCAACCCCAACACGCGCAAGGCCAACGCGACCATGCAGGCCGTGTTGAACCTGTTCAAACGCGCGATTGAACTGAACGACAACATCCCCGAAGAGGTATTGCTTTACGCCCTCAATGCCAACAGCCCCGGTTGGCTGGCTGACCTGATTACCTCAACCCTGACGCTGCCCTCCGAGGAACGCC
>DASZXN010000291.1:0-9727 GCA_035545875.1 Phototrophicaceae bacterium | reverse complement strand
GCTGTTTCGGTGGCTTCAGCGGTTGCTTCCGGCGTAGCGATCAGGTTGGCCGGGACTTTGCCTGTCGAGAGGAAATCGACGGCGGCGTCCAACTGCGGATCGTCCTCGTCCGGCGCGTAGGTGCGGTTGGGCCAGGGGACGACAATATCGGGCGTGATGCCGACCTTGTGAATCCAGCGACCGAGCGGCGTCAGCCATTTGGCAATTGTCAGGCGGATGCCGCCCTTGTTGACCAAATCCTGCCAGGTTTGCACCGTCCCTTTGCCGAACGACTGCACGCCGATCACGGTCGCCAGATGATCATCTTGCAGCGCGCCCGTCAGCAGTTCGGCGGCGCTGGCGCTGCCCTCGTTGATCAGCACGACAATCGGCACCTGGATGTCGGCGTATTTTCCGGTCGCGTCGTAAGTCTGTTTCTGGCCGTTGCCGAAGTCTTCAATCGTGATCGTGCCGGATTTGATAAAGGCGCTGCCGATGTCGATAGCGCTGTTGAGCAGTCCGCCGGGGTTATCGCGCAAATCGAGCACCAGCCCGGCGCGGTTGTTGACATCGACCGTCTTGAGCGCCGCGTCGAGGTCAGCGCGGGCAGTCGCGGTGAACTGATTCAACTGGATGTAGGCGATATTGTGATCGAGAATCTTGGTCGTCGTGTTCGGGACGGTGATTTCGGCGCGCGTGATCGGGATGTCCAGCGTTTGCGCGCCACGCTTGACCGTGATCGTGACTTTCGTGCCCGGTGCGCCGCGTACCAGTCCGGCCAAATCGGTTTGGTTCATGCCGGTTACGTCGGTGCCATTGACGGCAAGGAAGATGTCGCCCGGCTCAATCCCCGCTGTCTGCGCGGGCGATCCGCTCAACAGGCTGACGACCTGAATCTGCCCGGTCGTTTCGTCGGTGCGGATGACCACGCCGATGCCGCTGAACTGGCCGCTCAAGTCGCTGTTGACCAGCGCGTAGGTCTTGGGATCCATGTAGGCGCTGAACTGATCGCCCAGTGAATCGACCAGCCCCTTGGTCGCGCCATCGACCAGCGTCGCCGTATCGACCTTATCGATATACTGGCTCTGAATCAGGTTGTAGACCTGCCAGAAGGGTTGAAAGGCTTGCTCGGCTTCGGCTGGCTCCGAGGTGCTGCTTTGCGCTCTGCCGACCGCGTACTGATTGCCGAGGGCAAACCCCGCGAAGAAGATCACTGCGACGATCAGCGCGATGCCGAAATCACGCCTGCGCGAGGCGCTCAGAAACTTCATACTCTGCTCCATTGAACTCTGGTCAGCTTAAGCGACCAGCCAAATACCGACTGCTAATACTGTATCGCTGCTTTCAGAGCGGTTCGTTTCAAAGGTTGGCGATTGTTATTATTATAGTCTCAGCGCGTGGGAGAGCGGGTAATAAGGCTATGAGAGATCAACAGCAGGCGGAGGCGATCCTGTTCGGGCTGGCGCTCGGCGATGCGCTCGGCGCGCCAACCGAGTTTATGCCTCTGCGCGAGATCAAGCAGACTTACGGCAGCAGGGGGATTCAGGAGCCGCCTGATCCGGCGTTCTACACCGACGATACACAGATGACGCTCGCGCTGACCGAAGGCTTGCTCGACGCGGGCTTGAATGCCGATCTCGACACTCAAATGAACGCGATTGGCAAGCGCTTCGTCGAATGGCGGTACAGCCCGGACAATCATCGCGCGCCGGGGATGACCTGTATCCGGGCGGTTGAGCGTTTCGAGAGCGGCTATCACTGGCGCGAAGCGGGAATCGCTCACTCGAAGGGCTGCGGGTCAGCGATGCGCGTGGCGACGATTGGCTTTCTCTATCAGCACGACGAACCGCGCCTGCGCACGGTCGCCGAAGCCAGCGGCCTGATCACGCATGGACATCGCACGGCGGTTGCGGCGAGTATTGGAGCGGCTTATGCGGTCAAACTCGCGCTCGACAACGTTCCGGTCGCACAGTATTTGCCGCGCATGATGGCTTTCACCGACGGTATCAGCGACGAGTTCGACGACGCGCTGCGCCGGATTGGGCACGTCGGCGCGTGGGCAGACGAGGAAGCTGCGCTTGATCACATCGGCGCGGGCTGGATTGCTGAGGAAGCGGTCGCGTTGGCGCTCTACTGCGTGATCCGCTATCCTGGCGATTACGTCGCTTGTATGCGGCGCGGCGCGAATTCGAGCGGCGACAGCGACTCGGTCGCCTGCATTGCCGGAGGGATGATGGGCGCGCGACTCGGCTTGCCAGCCATTCCGTCCGGCTGGATCGAGCGCTGCGAAAATCGGGACTATCTGCGCGATCTGGCGGCGCGGATGGCGCGCGCAGCCAATTCAAGCGCAGCGAGTTCAGCATGAACCGTTCCGAGTTGGTCGCTTACTGCCTGGTCAAGAAGGGCGCGACATCCGGGCAGCCGTTTGGCCCGGATGTCGATGTGATGAAGGTGCTGGGCAAAGTCTTCGCGCTGATTCCCGTGAGCAGTGAACCCGTCTCAATCAGCCTGAAATGCGATCCGGTGTTCGCCGAGATTCTACGCGAGACTTACCCGGCAGTTACGGCTGGGTATCACCTGAATAAACGCCACTGGAATAGTATCGTCATCGATGGCAGCGTGCCGGACGACGAGCTTGAGGAGTGGATCGATCACTCCTACGAGCAGGTCGTCAAGCACATGACCAAAGCCGAACGCGCGCAGCTAGATCGATTGAAGAAGTAAAGATTGCGGGCATTCCCTACAACGATCTTGCATTCATGGTGATAATGCTTCGTTGAGGCGTCCGTATTTCCGCAGAATTTCGCGCAGGCGTTCGTGGGGCAGGGCATGAGCCGTGTTCCCGTTGACGCCGATGGTCGTTTTCGCGGCGACCAGCGCATTGAGGATCGCTTCTTCCGTTGCCTGAATCGTTGCTTCGAACAGCGGGTTGAGTGATTCATTCGAAAGCATTTGTAATTCGACCGTCGTGTGGCGTTTCGCCGCACCAGGGTTAGCGGTCGAAAAGGCCATGAAAATATCGCCGGAGGTGTTTTCACCCATCCCGCCGACGCGCCCAATGCCCAGCGGAATCCGCCGTGTCAGCCGCTTGAGTTGGTGCGGCAGCAGCGGCGCGTCGGTCGCCACGATGATAATGATCGAGCCGGTGCCGGGTGGCGGCGTCGCATTGTTATGGGTTTCGATGGGCAGTTCGGCCAATTCCCGGCCAACCGGTACACCCGCGACGGTAAAGTAACGCCGCGCGCCATAGTTGGCCTGTACCAGCGCCCCAACGGTGAATCCGCCTGCCTCGTCGCTCAACTGGCGTGACGCCGTGCCGATCCCGCCCTTGAAGCCGTGACAGATCATACCCGTGCCGCCGCCGACCGCCCCTTCCGCTACCTGACCTCCGGCGGCGCTGTCGAGCGCCGCGAATACGTGCTCACTGCGGACGTGAAAGCCGTTCACGTCGTTGAGGATGCCATCGTAGGTCTCGGCGACAACGGGCAGCGACCAGAAAATACCCGGCGCGACCGGATCGTATACCTGATTTTTGATCTCCCATGCGATGATCGCGTCGCGCACCACGCCGACGCTGTGGGTGTTGGTGATGGCAATCGGCCCTTCGAGGAAGCCGGATTCTTCGATCCAGATCGTCCCGGTCATCTCGCCGTTGCCGTTGAGGGCATGACTGGCGGCGAAAACCGGATCGTAGCGACGACCACGCGGCATCACGACTGTCACCCCCGTCCGTACTGGGCCGCGCCCCACCTCCAGCGCGCCGTCGCCTTCGATCAGGGTCGTGTGACCGACCAGTACACCCTCAACATCGGTAATCGCATTGAACGCGCCCGGCGTCCCATCGAGGGGAATTCCCAGATCACGGGCGCGCGGTGAATTGGCAGTATTAGGCATCGTTTTCTTTCTCGAACATGCTGATGTGAGGCGAGCACAATATATCGCGCATTATAGCGAATTGGCGTGGGAATCACTGTAATTTGACGTGTGTCGAGGCCGATCTCATGGATCGGCCTGTGGAGGCTGTCGTGTTTACTCCCTAAAAGTAGTGATCCCGCGCTGCGCCGTCAAAACGTCCGGTCTTCGTGCAGCAGTTCTTGAAACAACTTCCCTGAATCGCAGGGGCAGAGATCGTTTCGACCGAGCTTTTCGACCAGTTCCTTCTCGCCGTGAACAATCTGCTCGCCGCGCTTGACATGACGTTCCGACGGATAGCCTTTGCGCCGCTTGCTCATCAGTTCAAAAGCAGGCCGCGTTTTCAAGATTGCTGTCGATGGGCTTCATGATGACATCTCCTTTTCTTCTGGCGGACAGTTTTAGTATAGAGGCGAATTTTATCTGGTCAATAAGGGTGATGATGGCTCATTGTGAAATTTAAGGATTATTTGTGGGCTTTCGTCATAATGCCCTTCGATCTGTCTCTACGCCTCTTGACATCTGCCTTTATAATAACAATCCTGTTCCGTAAGATTGATGACAAAACCGAGTTCACTATGCAGATCGATCTTCCCGACTTAGAGAAGACATTGGTCACGCTCGCAGTGGAACTGCTGCGCGCCCCGCACGATTATCCTGATCTGGTCGTTTCGAAGGCCGACGCGCAGGGCGAAGTCTCGCGCAATGCTGTCCGCGTGACGCAGCATTACCTGAGCGCGCTGCTGGCTTATGGCTTTCCCTACAGTTACGAGGCTGTCCGGCAGGCCGCCGACTGGTTCGCCGCGCCGTTCCCGACCGAGGATAATCACCGCATCGATACGGTCGAGATGATCCGGTTGGAAGCGCTCCTGAGCGTGCGGCCTGTACACGAGTCGGTTCCGGCGCGCTTGCAGCAGTTGATCGCCCAGCGCAACGACGACGGCCAGTTCGATCTGCAATCGGATAATCTCTCGTTCGATACTTTGTGGGCGCTCAAGGTGCTCAACATGGCGCGGCGTGCTGACCAGCTTGAGGCGATTATGCCGCTCGCGCACCTGCGTACACTGGTCGATGATCTGCTCCGCAATACACTGGCGGACAAAGACCTCGCGCTGGCGCTCAACCTGCGCTATGAACTGTTCGGCAACCTCACCGAGCGCCAGCAGAAGCGCTATCTGCAAAAGCTGCTCGATAACTGGAAAAACGGCCTCTGGGATGTTCCGAACGATATGCTCTGGATTCCCGACAGTCTGCGGCGGCAGCAGTTGGCGCTGGGGGAGATGCGCGCTCACCGCGATCCGTTCCGCAAGATGCTCGTGAGCACTTTTTACGTAGTCGAGAACCTCGCGCCGCTGGTTGATTTGTACCCTGAAGCTGCGCCCGCGCTGCGTACATCGGTCGAACTGTGGTGGAACGTCTTTTACCAGAACCCGGCGCAGATGCTCCACGAGTTGTTTCCCAAGCCCTACGACTACGTGATCATGCTGGCACGCACCCTGATCATGCTGCGCGCCGCCATCAACGCGCCGCTGATCGAGTGCAGCGCAACCCATATCTATCAGGAATTGGTCACTCAGCGCGATCCGGGAGCGGAAACCGCGCAGCGCCGCAATCTGCGCCGCGCGCTCGAAAAGCTGATCGCGGTCGATTTCGATGGGGAACCCGATTCGCTCCGTCTCGGCCTGAGCGGGTCGAACGTCGTGCGCGTGCGCCCGCACGTCGAAAGCCTGTACGACAATACCCGCTTGAACATCGCCGACACCCTGATCGTCAAATATGGGCCGAAGGACAGCATTGATGCCGAGCGCAGCAGTTTCATGAAGCTGCCTGACGCGCTGCGCAGTTGCTACGTGCGCATCCCGCAGGACACGTTCACCGATGTCGAAGAAGCTGTGTCGTATGTCGTCATGCCGGATTTGCACGACTACACCACGCTCTTCGAGAACGTGCGCACGATCCCGCAGATACAGAAGGCGCTCACGCGCGAACTGCCCCAGTTCCTGATCTACACCCATCAGGCGGGCGGCTGGAACACGATTCCCGCCCCAACCGGGATCATTCAGGACATGTATCTGCTGCCGATGCAAATGCACGTGAGCGGCATCTTCAAATATCTGCGCGAGAGCGGCGTGCTCATGGATGATGCCGAGAAAGCCGCCGTGACCGCGCTGTTTGTGCGCATCAACGACTTGTGCGCCGATTTGGTGCGCCGTCAGTACGAGCTGGAGAAGTTTCCGCGCGCCTACATGCACGGCGATTTGCACTCGCGCAACATCATGATTCGTCTGAACGCACGCCGCAATCCGCAGGAGCGCGAACTCGACTTCAAGCTGATCGATCTGGAGAAGTTCAGCGCGGAGGGTGACGCGGCGATGGATTTGGGCGAACTGCTGGTCGATCTCGAACTGCTGCTGCGCGATCTCCACAAGCAGAATGATCGTCAGCACCCACTGGCGCTCCTCGCGCGGGCGCTGACCGACGCTTACGGCGATTTCGCCCGCCAGCGCCGCGACGATCTGTTCAATCTGCGCGTGCCGCTGGCGCAGGCGCGTTTCTCGATCCGTGTGGCGAAGGGCAAAACCCGGCTGGTCGATCTGGATTTGAAGCGCAGCAAGCACAGCGCGGCGCTGGCGACTGCCCGCGAGATTCTGCGGCACTGTACCGCTGCTGCCGATTATCTGGAAAGTGTGGTCACGGCGGTCGGCAGCGATACCAACCACACGCCGCCGTTTCTTCAGCCGGAAGAACAATAAACAGGCTTTCTTCGGCGTGGAGGGTGCGACATTTCGCGCGATTCGGGTGGCTGGCAGGTGCAGCTTGCCCGCGTGATCAGCGTGGCGGGGCGTGAGATAGAGTTCGGTCAAGCCCTGTCACTGTGCCGCGCGATTGAGCAGGCGCTAGTCGCTAACGACGGGGCTGGGGACAATCTGCTCGATGAGGGCTTCTTCTTCAATGCTGGTAAAGAGCGGTGTTTCGATGTCGCGGGTGAGCATGATCGGCCAGCGGATCACGACGACGATGCCGAGCACGGCGGTCAGAATACCGTAGAGCGCCACCGAGAAGGCTGTCCCAAAGGCGGTCGCAATCGCGCCCATCGCCAGCGCTCCGAAGGGCGTGAAGCCGAGCAGCCCCAGCGAATACAGGCTCATCACACGACCACGAAAAGCATCCGGTGTAATCATTTGCAGCGTTGTGTTGATGCTCATGAACTGGAGCAGCATGAATACGCCGTAGATGCCGCACATAAACGAAGCAAGAAAAATGTCATTGAGTGTCGCCAGCAGGGTCATCGCCAGGGCGCTGATCAGCATCCCACCGACCACAAGGCGGATTTTGCCAAACTTATAGATCGACCATCCGAAGATAGCTCCGGCGATCACGCAGCCAACCCCGACTCCCGCGTTGATTGCGGCATAACCCGTGTCAGGTGAATGGAGTATGACATCGGCGAAGGCGGGCATGATTTGGGTGATCGGGAAACTGAGCAGGCCGGAAATCGCCGTGATCAGCAGCAGCGCGAGGATCAGCGGCTCCTTGACCGAGTATTCTACGCCTTCGCGCAGTTGGCGCAGCGGTGGCACATCGTTGATCGTCTTGATGGCGTGTGGCACTTTCATCAGGAACAGCCCGGCGAGCACAGCCACGAATGACAGGCCGTTCAGCAGGAAGCACCACGCCGTCCCGAACTGAACCAGCGCCAGCCCCGCGACCGCTGGCCCCAGAATGCGCCCGACGTTGTTCATGATCGAGTTCATGGCGATGCCGCTCTCCAGCTCGTCGCGTCCGACCATCTCGACGATGATCATCTGACGCGCCGGAGTATCGAGGGTATTGGTTACGCCGAGCAAAAAGGCCAGCACGACCACGTGCCAGACCTGAACCACGCCCGAAAATGTGATCGCCGCCAGAATGAAGGCCAGGATCATTTGGGCAGTTTGCGTGCAGATCAGGATCGTTCGGCGCGGCACGCGATCCACGATCACGCCGCCGAAAGGGGCCATCAGCAGCACGGGCAGCCCGGCGGCACAGGCGACGATCCCCAGCCACAGTTCCGATTTGGTCAGCAGGAAGACCAGATAGCCCTGCGCGATATTCTGAATCCACGTGCCGGAGATTGAGACAAGCTGCCCTCCGAAATAGAGCCGGAAATTCGGGCTGCGCAGCGCGGCAGTCATACTGCGTTTCGGCTGTTGGGCAGGGTTAATACTTTCGGCGTGCGTGAGGCTAGCCATACTACTCCTGAAGGCGGTTCCAGCAGAACCGGGTTTTGTTCTCAATCAGAATAGAGAAGGGTTATTCCTCGTCGGCGAGCACACGATGTAAAGCGACCAGACCCTGACGGAGCGCTTCGGCTTCGCTGGGGGTAAGGCGCTGAATTATCGAAGGCAGCCGCAGGGTGACGTGCTCGCGCATGTCCATCAGGCGCTGCTCGCCTTCCTCGGTGACGTGCAGCAAGGAGCGGCGGCGGTCGTTCAAATCGGGGACGCGCACTACCCAGCCGCGCTCGACCAGACTTTGCACGTGTTCGCTGGCGGCTTGCAGGCTGATGCCGCGCTTGCGCGCCAGTTCACTGAGCGTCATCGGTTCTTCGAGGATACGGTCGAGCACGCGAATTTGCACCAGGGTTGGGTCGTCGCCAGCTTCGGTACGGAGTTCGCGCGCCAGAATGCGGTTCAAACGTGGGAGGATACTGAGCAGTTCGTGACCGATTTGCTCGGTGGAACTGGGTTTGGCAATGCTCATGGTACACAATTTACTCTATCAAGTGCCTTGATTATCAGGGTACTTGACAGTTTCCTGATGGTCAATTGAGGTGGTCATATCCAATCCGGGGAATTCTGTCCATGTTATAATCCGCTCGACATCTTCTGAAAAAGAATGGACTTCGTGTTCATGGCCGAATGGCTTTCCCTTCAAGCGGCTGCCGCGCTCGTTCAGGACGGGCAGACCATTGCGCTCGGCGGTATGACCATTTATCGCCGCCCGGTCGCCTTCGTCCGCGAACTGCTGCGCCGCGATCCGCGCCCCAAAGCCTTGACACTGCTTTGCTTCACGGCGGGCTTTGAATCTGATCTTTTAGTCGGCGCGGGCTGCGTGAAACGGGTACGCTCGGTCTACTTCGGGCTGGAGTCATTTGGCTTCGCGCCGATGTTCACCGAGAAGGCCAATCGCGGCGAAATCGAAATTGTCGAAGAGACCGAATCCAGTCTGGCGATGGGCTTGCGCGCTCAGATGGCGGGCGTGGGTTTCATGCCTTCGACGGCCTGGGTTGGCACCGATTTACCGAAACTGCGCCCTGACGTGAAAACGGTCATCGATCCGTATTCGGGCGAAGCGCTGACGGCATTTCCGGCCATTCCCTGCGACGTGGCTGTGCTGCATGGTCTGGAAGGTGATGCCGATAGCAACGTCCGCCTGAATAACAACCTCGGCATCGATCTCGAACTGGTCGAAGTCGCGGAAACGGTGATCGTGACCGTCGAGCGCCAGGTCGAGCAGGTCAAGCCGTCGCACGAAGGCTTGCTGATCCCCGCGCCGGGCGCGACCCACATCGCGCTTGCGCCGCACGGCGCGTATCCGACCTCGTGCTATCCCGATTATCCAGTCGGCGGTGGCGAGTTCATGCGCTACGTTGATGCCTGTAATGCGGGAAAGTTCAATGACTACCTCGATGAATTCTTGAAACAGGACTGAGGACTGAGTGAAACGACGAACATGCCGTTTCACTCAGTCCTCAGTCCTCGAACCTCAGTCCTATCTTTTCAATGGGATGACATATTCCGGCGCGATGCTGACGCGGCAGGTTTCCCCGACTTGCGGCGCGGCGTGGTCGCGG
>DASZXN010000290.1:0-6002 GCA_035545875.1 Phototrophicaceae bacterium | reverse complement strand
CGTCTATCCAAATGAGTTGGAGCGCTATGCGGCAGCGCTGGCGAGTCATTGGCGTGAAGCGGGCGACTGGCAGCAGGAAGGGCCGTATCTGCTCATTGCCATCCGGCACGCCGGCGAAAGCAGCGCCTATGCTGAAGCGCGCGATCTGTGCCGCCGTGCCCTCGAAATCCGCGCCTACGAAGATCAGCCTAATCCCACCGAAGCGCTGGCCGAGATTCACAATCTGCTCGGTTACGCCCTTTACTATCTGAGCGAATACGACGCCTCGCGCGAGCAGCAGCGCGAAAGCCTGGCGCTCTACCAGAGTATCGACCATCGCAAGGGCATTGCCGACGCGATCACCGGGCTGGGTGAGGCTGATTTGCGTCAGGGGCTGCACGAGCAGGCGCAGGCCGCGTTCGAGGAAGCGCTGCCCGTGCGTCTGGAGCTTGGCATTGTCCGCGACATCGGTTACGCCTATATGAACCTCGGCGTAATCGAAGCGAATGAGGATCGCTGGGAGAAAGCCGGCGAGTATTTCAAACGCTCGCTGGAGTATATGCAGCAGGGTACTTCGCTGCGCGATTTGTCGCGCGCACTTAACAACTATGCCAACGTGATCGACGTGCTGGGCGATCACGAGGGAGCGCGTCAGGTTCATCTTCAGGCGCTCGACATTCGTCAGCAGATTCACGACGTGCCGGGTATGGCCTACAGTTACAGCAATCTGGGCAGTCTGGAATTCGATCTGGGCAATCTGGATGCGGCGCTTGATTACATTGAGCACGCATTGGTCATGTCGCAACGCTCCGGGGATCGCTATTCGATTGCCTCGCAGTTGTCGATGCTGGGCGAAATTCGCTTCAAGCGCGGTGATTACGATCAGGCGCGCGCCTATTTTCAGCGCTCGCTGGAGATGCGCACGCAGATCGAGGATCGGCGCGGCATCGCTCAGGATCGGGAACGGCTCGCCAATATCGCGCGTGCTCTGGGCGATTATGACGGCGCGCTGCTCGCCTACCAGCAGGCGTTGGCCTTCAGCATCGAGACACATCTGGAAGTCTCGATCCAGAACGTGATTGCCGAGATCGCGCGCATGTTGATGGAGCAGCATAAGCTCCGCTCGGCGCTCAAGCTGTTGAGCTACGTGCGCGCGCATCGGCCTACGCCCGTACCCAGCGATGACGAGGCGATTGGCGAGTTGGAAATGCAGATGCCGCCCAACGCTTTCGCCTCGGCACAGGCGCTCGGCGAAGCGCTGACCTTCGAGGAGATCAGCACGCGCATCGCGCAGGGCGATTTGGATTTTTAAGAGGAGTGATGAGTCAAAAGCGACTCGTCATTCAAAGTCACATGGGATGTTCGTAAGTCAGGTTATCGAAGCCCAGATCGCGCAGAGCGACGCGCACCCGCTCGACATCGGCGGCGTCATCCGCGTCGTAGGTCATGACGTGCAGGATGCGCTCGTCGGGCTTGGTCAGGCCAATCGTCGCTACCTTCGATTTGTAGCCGAGCTTTCCGGCTATCGTCGCGTCCCTGATGTTTGCCCACACCGTATCGACGGTCTGTACGGTGGTGCGGATCAGCCAGTGACCCGCGCGCGCTGTCGGTTCGCGCATAGGATTCTGCGGCTTGGCCTCGATCCAGTAGATCGCGCTGATCTGCGAAGGCTGCGCCTGCGCGTCGTGCGCGAGGCGCGCCTGCTGCACCATGCCAATCAGGTCGAGGTTCGGTTGATCGTCGGAGAGAGGTTTTTTAGCCATCGCTTTGTGGCTCGCTGCCCAATTTTGCCAGCGGCAGGCGAAAGCCAAAGGTGCTGCCTTTGCCATGCTGACTGCGGAAACAAACACTGCCGTTATGCCGGTCAGCGATCTTTTTGACGAGATACAACCCTAAACCCGTCCCCTCGATGGCGAAGGTTTCGCGTGTCTTGATGCGGCGGAAGGGCTGGAACAACTCGTCCTGCTGATCGTCGGGAATGCCGTAACCTGTGTCCTCGACTTCCAGCAGCGCCCAGTCGCCGTCGCGCTGAAGCCGCGCCTCGATCTTGCCGCCATCCGGCGTGTACTTGATGGCGTTGCCGATCAGATTGGCGATGGCTTCGTGCAGTTCGGTTGAGACGCCGTGAACCGAGAGTGGCTCGGTGCGGACGTTCAACGCCTGTTGATGCTGCTGACTCACTTCCCGATATTCCTCGACCGTGTGTTCGAGCAGGTTGCCCAACTGCACGCGCACGAGCGTTACATCGCGGTGCTCCTGCAAGCGTTCCAGCGAGAGAATGTCAGAGGTCATCTGCGTCATGCGGATCACGGCCTGCCGGATCGAATTGACGTACATGCCGTCGAGTTCGCCGTAGTACGGTTTCAGGTCTTCCTCGATCAACTCGACGTAGCTGCCGATGATCGAGAGTGGGCCGCGCAGATCGTGGGCGGCGACGCGGATCATGTGCGTCTTGAGTTGTTCGAGGTCGCTGACCTGCTGGTACAGGCTGCGCGTTTCGACCAACTGCGCCTGCACCGTCTCGTAGAGGCGGGCATTCTCGACCGCGCTGGCGGCACGGGCGCTCAAAAACTGCGTGAACTCGAATACCTCTTCGGTAAAGCGATCCGGCCTGGCGGTTTCGAGGTTGAGCACGCCAACGACTTTGCCGTGCGCTGCTAATGGCACGGCGATCTCGGCGCGCGTCGTCGGAATATCGGCGTAGTAATCGGGATCGAGACTGACATCGAGGACGCGCTCGGCGTGCTGCTGGCGGATTACGCGGGCGATGATGCCCGTATCGAGCGACATCCAGGGTTCAGGGAAACCGCCGACCGCGCGGGCAAGGCGAATCCGCTCGTGTTCGATCAAGCCGACGAAGCCCGCTTCGGCGTTGCTCAGGAGCAGCGCCGCATTGAGAGCAACTGCCAGCACCGAATCGAGGGCGAGTGTCTGATTGAGTTCAACGTCAACCTGCTGAAGCAGGGCAAGCTGGCTGAAGCGCTGGTTGAGCGAGCTTTCGGCGTGGGCGCGCTCGGTCACGTCGCGGACGATACCGTGAAAGCCGAGCGGCTTTTGATGCGCGCCGCGCCGCAGCGCAACCGACGCTTCCAGATAGCGCGGCTCGCCGTTGTTACCCGCGATAGCGATTTGCAGCGCGGCAATTGGCTCGCCGCTTTCACGCACGTGCTGAAAGGCTCTGGCGATTTTCTGACGCGCCTCAGTGTCGATGCTCTGAAGGCGCGCCTCGGCAAGCAGATGATCGGGATCGGGATAACCGAGAATCCGGCACAGCGCCAAATTCACGCTGACCAGCTTCCCATTCAGATCGCATTCGTAGAAGCCGTCCGCAATCTCGTCCAAGACCGTGTTCTTCGCTTCAAACGGGGCAGATACGAGCGGAGAAGGCGGTGTCTTCGTCTGCTTAATCATGCGACCGTCGCATGTCCTTTGCTCGCCAGACTCAAGCGCGCTTCATGTATACCGATAACCATATCACAGAATTATAACGTAGCCTATGTCAATTTCTAAGAATGTAAACCCTATGTCAATTGTGTATAACGGACGTGGGGAGCAGGCGTTCGCTTACGACCGCGCTGCTCCCCACTGAAGGAATTATGGGGAAGTTGTTGATTGCAGCGCGCCGATGGTCTGGCAGGCTGGGCACGATTTATCCGGTCGGATAATCGCATAGCCGCCCTGCGGGTCGTTATCGACAAACTGCGTGAAATCGACGTTGAAGATGATGATCATTTTGATCTTGCCGGTGCTCGCGCCAATCTGGATAGCCTGCGCCAGCCACTGCGCCTGATCCTGAACGGTGACGTTATCCGCCCAGGCGAAGCCGGAAGGAATCGCCTGGCTGAAGCCATCGCCGGAAAGATAGCCGAGTTCGGTGACGCAGAGCGGCAGGCCGCTGCTGGCGAAGGGCGTGAGCGCGCGCTGCATCATCGGCTGGAAGTAGTGCGTCGGATAGTTGTCGCGGGGGTCGCCGCTGGTGGCGTCCGGCGCGATGATCCCCTCGTTGTAGTGAACGCCGATGCAGTCGGCATACTGCGCCGCGCCCGCGTTCGCCATGCCCAGATAGTAGCGATCATCGTTCCAGACGCGATCCAGACCGAACGCGCCTTCCGCGCCGGTTGGCGAGAGCGCGCCCGTGATCACCATAATCGACGGATCGACCGCTTTGATGGCGTCGTGCGCCTGCTGAAGCATCTTCACGTACGAGACCGGGTTGATCTTGCCCGTCGGCCACTGGCGGTCGATGTTCATCTCGTTCCAGATTTCAATCGCGTCCGGCTGAAGCGCCGCGACTTTGCCCAGATAGGCCGCGTAGAGCGGATCGTACGCGTCGTCGCCCTGCTGTGCCAGTTCCGCCGGGTTGCCCGTGATGCTCAGGAGCGCGAGGAAGCCGTGCTGGTGCGACCAGTTGATGCGGTCACGCGCTACGCCGACCAGCGAGTCGTCGCCCACCGTGAACGGAATCTGCCACTTGATCCACGTCATGCCGGTCTGCTGCATCAGGGTCGCGGCATTCTCGTCGAAGTCGTTCACCTGCCCGCCAACCGGGAGCGGCAGCTTATTCGTGACTGTCGGACGCGGCACGGGGGTCGCGGCGGCGGGCGCTTGTGTCGCCGGAACCGCCGTCGGTTCGGTGGTCGGCTGGACGACGCCCGCGTTGCTGAAGCGCAGCGGCCCCACCGTCACGTAGGTGGATTGGCCGGTGGTGTGAACCACGTGCAGGCGTAGGGTGTATAGACCGTCCGGCACAATCGCGGTGTTCAACTGCGCCAGCGCGCCGTTCGTGACCGGATTCTTGCTCGGCAGCGTGACCGGAGTCCAGTTGGCTGAGTTCGGGTCAGCATTGGCGTCGGTCACTTCAAAGAAGTAATTCATCAGATCGGACGGGTTGACCGTACCCGTAATCGTGATCGTCCCCTGCACGCTGCTCACGGGCTGCGGAGAGGTGATCTGCTCGCTTTGATCCTGCGCGAGGGCAGGCACAGTCACGAGTAATAGGAGTAAAGCAACGAAAATTCGGCGCATGGAACCTCTGTCTCCTTAAAACGGACAACAATAGGAACTGAAGGGGTCAGTTATTGTGATTCGTAGGGGCGAGGCATGCCTCGCCCCTACAAACCAGCGTGTAGATCGGCTTCAGCCCTGACTTACGGGCAACCGCCCTTGTTCAGCGTATAGCTGAGGGTCTTGACGTTATCGCCCTTGATGGTTTCGGGAATCTGGTTGCCTGGATCGACGTTGACCGTGACGTTGTGCTGCTCATTATAGTAGGTGCCGATGGTCAAAATCACCGTCACGTTGATGGTCTGGCCGGGCTGGATTACCGGGAAGCTGGTGCTGCCCGCCGGGCCTTGCTGCGAGCCGTCAGCGGCGCGGGTATCGATGACCGTGACCGTTCCGTTCGTCGCGGTCGGCTGCGAGCCGAGGTTGGCGATGTCGATGTGAACCTGGAACGCCTGATTACACTGCGGCGAGCCGGGGTCGAAAATGACGTTGCCGACGACCAGATTGGCCTGTGAGACCGGGACTGCGGTCGCCGGGATTGCCGTCGGGATCGGCGTGGGCGTGGGCGGCGGTGGCGGCGGCGGTTGAACGCTTTGCAGGTTGGTCAGATCGCCGGAGGTGGTGACGATGCTCGGCGAAACCCAACCCGTCTGACCGTTATCCAACTGCACCTGATACCAGCCCGTACCGCGATTGCTGATGCCGAGGATGCGGGCGGTTGTCCCGGCGGGCAGGCTGGTGATGATGTTGTAGAAGATGCTGTCACCGGCGCGGACGTTACCCGTTGGGCTGGAGGTGATGGTCACGCGCGGGGTAAGGTCTTCAGTGGGCGTGGGCGTGGCGAGCGGCGTTGAGGTTGCCAGCGGCGTATTCGTCGGGACAGGGGTCGGCGTTGCTTCGAACGGCGAGAGCGTGTTCTCGACGCGCAGCGGCGACACGATGTCAAAGACGGGCGTGCCTTGACTCACGTTGACGGTCAGGCGCAGTTGATAGAGGCCGTCGGTGACGAGGGTTGTATC
>DASZXN010000289.1:0-9266 GCA_035545875.1 Phototrophicaceae bacterium | reverse complement strand
GTCGTGCTGGAAAACCTCTTCCGGCACGTTCATGAAGGCGGCGACAAACGCACTGCAATCATCCTGGGCACGCGCGACGTGTGCGTCGCTATCTTCGCGGCAACGGTGATCACGGTGGTGGTGTTCCTGCCGCTCGGATTGACGGGTGGCTTGATCGGTGAGTTCTTCCTGCCCTTCGGTCTCGCCGTGACCTATGCCCTACTCTCCTCGTTCATCGTGGCGATCACGGTCGTGCCGGTGCTGGCTTATCTCCTGCTTGATGTGCGTGAAATCGGCAGCGAGGAAGAAAGCTGGCTGGAACGGCTCTACCACCCCGCGCTGCACTGGGCACTTGATCAGTCGTCGCACCGCTGGATTGTGCTGGCGATTGCCGTGCTGTCGCTGATCATCGGCGGCGCGCTCTTTGCCACACGACCACAGGCTTTCCTGCCCTCGTTCGGTCAGCCGCAGATCACGGTGACGATCAATCTGCCAAGCAGCACGAAAATGCCCGATACGAACACACTGGTGACGCAGTTCGAGGCTTGGGCGAAAGCCAACCTGCCACCCGATGAAGTGGGTGTGACGCAGACGACGATTGGCGGCAGCGGCGGCCTCGAAAGCCTGATCCTCGGCAGCACCTCGATCAGCGAGAACGCCGCGCAGGTCACAATTGCCGTCAACGATCAGAGCCAGCTTGACGCGCTGACCGAGACTGTCCGCGCGCAGGCCGAGCAGATTTTCGGCAAGGAGAACGTGAGCGTGTCCGGCGGCACACTCAGCGATCAGGGCTTCGGCGGCTTTGAACTCGTACTTACAGGCCCGCAGGATGAACTCGAAAAGCTCAACTCGGACGTGATCTCGACGCTCGACGGCGTGCCCGGCCTGACCAACGTCACGAGTACGCTCTCACAGGCGGCAGACGCGGGCGGCGTCACCTACAACCGCATCGATCAGCAGTCGGCGCTCAGTTTCACGGGTGAACTGGAAACCGAGGATACACTCGGCGTCACAGCCAAAGCCGAGGATGCGATCCGCGCGATGCCGAATCTGCCTTCTGACGTGAAAGTCAGCGAAGGCTTCCAGTCGGCACAGCAGACCGAAGGCTTTGCCAGCCTCGGCAAAGCGATGGTGATCGCCATCGTCATTGTTATCGTCATCCTGATCATCACTTTCCGCTCGCTGGTTCACTGGCTCGACATCATCCTGAGCATCATCGTCGCCCCGGTCGGCGCGGCGGTGCTGCTGACGCTGACCAATCGCGTCCTGGGCATCTCGGCGCTCATCGGTTTACTCATGTTGATCGGCATCGTCGTCACCAACGCGGTCGTGCTGATCGACCGCGTGCAAAGCAACCAGCGCGAGCGCGGCATGAACACGCACGACGCGCTGATCGAAGCGGGCAACCGCCGTCTACGCCCGATTTTGATGACGGCGCTGGCGACCATCTGCGCGCTCATCCCGCTGGCGATTGGCTTGAGCGAAGGCGCGATCATCGCCTCCGAGTTGGGTACGGTCGTGATCGGTGGGTTGTTCAGCAGCACGGTGCTGACGCTGTTGGTCGTGCCCGTCGCCTACAGCCTGCTCGATCCGTTGAATAAGCGGCTGAGTGGACACAAAGATCAGCCATAACCATAACAATCGTAGGAGCCTGGCGATGCCAAGCCCTACAGACGCAATTCACGCTAGGAATCAGTAGGGGCGACCTGTCGGCTTGCGAAGCAAGCACGTCGCCCCTACGTGTAAATTTTGATGCAGATTTCAGTTTAGCCGAGCGATTCGCCGCTGGGTGCTGGCTCCTTGTGGAGCAAATCGAGATTCTCACCGACGGTCGCGAAGGCTTTGAGCGCGCGGTCGAGATGTTCGCGCTTGTGTGTCGCCATGTAGCTGGTGCGCAGCAGGCTGCTCCCGGTCGGGACACCCGGCGGCAGCACCGGATTGGTGTAAACACCCTCTTCGATCAGCGCGTGCCAGGCGAGCACGGTGCGGAAATCGTCGCGGATGACAATCGGGATAATCGGTGAATTGCTGCGCCCGGTATCGTAGCCGAGTTCCTTGAGTCCCTTGCGCATATAATCGGCATTATCCCAGAGCGATTCGACGTGCTCCGGCTCAGTTTCCATAATGTCGAGCGCCTTGAGCGCCGCCGCCGCCTGCCCTGCCGTCAGCGCCGCCGAGAAGATCAGCGAGCGCGCGTGATGCTGGATGAAGTGGATCACGTCGGCGCTGCCCGCGATAAAGCCACCAATGCTGGCGAAGCTCTTGCTGAACGTACCCATAATCAGGTCAACGTCATCGGTCAAGCCGAAGTGCGCTGCCGTACCGTGACCATTGCCCGTCACGCCCATGCCGTGCGCGTCATCGACCATGATGCGCGCGCCATACTTCTTGCAAATCGCCACGATTTCAGGCATCGGCGCAATATCGCCGCCCATGCTGTACACGCCGTCAATCACGACCAGTTTCCCAGCATCGGCGGGTATGTTACTCAGCGCCGTCTCCAGACTGCTGCTGTCATTGTGTTTGAAGCGCCGCATCTCGCCGCGACACATCAGGCAACCATCGACAATGCTGGCGTGATCGTCCTTGTCGATGATCACGTAGTCACCTTTTTGCACAATCGCGGTGATTGTACCGACGTTGGTCTGATAGCCCGTCGGAAAAACCAGCGCGGCTTCCTTACCGACGAACTTCGCCAGCCGCCGATCCAGTTCCAGATGCAGTTCGAGCGTGCCGTTGAGAAAACGTGAACCTGTCACGCTCGTGCCAAAGCGATCAATCGCGTCTTTCGCCGCCTGCCGCACGCGCGGATCGGTCGTCAGCCCCAGATAGTTATTGGAACCGCACATGACGACCTCTTTGCCTTCGAAGTGCGCAATCGCGCCTTCGGTATCACTCAACGCCCGGAAGTAAGGATAGATACCCAGCTCGATGGCTTCCTTCGCCTGAGTATATTCCTTTGCTTTATCAAACAAGTCGGCCACCAAGTGCCCCCTTCTGTTTCAACCTCTGAATAGCTGTCATAACACCGCGCAAGTACGGAGGATATGACTGAATATTGCGATTTTAGCCGAATCAGGCAATGATAACAAGCATTACGAAAGAAAGTTCCGAATTTCACTTGCGTATCTGCTGCAAAGCGCGTTAGAATAACGCCTAGTTCAACCTGAAGGTAGGAGCGAATATGTCTTCCCTGCTGGTGCGCAGAATTCTTGTGTTTGTGGTGAGCTTTGCCGTTGGTGGACTCATCTCGTTCCTGTTTGTCACGCTGGTGCTGCCCTGGATGGGGCCGAATCAAGGCGCGGCGATCACGATCCAGTCCTACGGCATCCAATACTTCTTCTGGACGTTGTTCCCGTTGAGCATCGCCATCGTGATCTGGCTCGACTACTTCCTCGACACGCGGATTCTGCCCGACTAGGATCGAGCGAAGCGTCCAAAGCACTCCCATGAACCCGCGCAGGCGGGTTTTTTAATTTGCGCCCAGCAGATTCGCCAGCCCGGTCACGCCGACACGCGGCCCCATGCGCAGACGCGGCAGCGCCAACCGACCGTTTACAGTCTCCCAAGTGCCATGCTCCGTCGTGACCGCCAGCCAAATCGAATTGGCGCGCATCACAGCAAGCACATTGTTGTCGTAGGAGCCGTCAGGATAGGCGAAGATGTGCGGCGTGATCCCGGTATGGCCGGCTAAATCGTTGATGCTGCCCTGCACCTGTTGCGTGATGAAATCGTGGCTTTGACCGCGCAAATTGACATGATTGACGGTGTGCGGTTCCATATCCATGCCTGAATTCGACATCGCGCGAATCTGATCCCAGGATAGATAGTCGGGATTCTGCGCATCGACCACACCGGTGATAATGAAGAATGTTCCCGTAAACCCGACCTGGCGCAGCACCGGATAGACGTTCAGGTAATCATCCCGATAGCCATCATCGAAGGTCAGCACAATCGGCTTGGCAGGAAGCGGAGCGCCAATCAGGAGCGCATTGTCGAGTTGATAAAGCGAGATCGTGTGATAGCCTTGCTGGGCGAGATAAGCGATATGCGCCTGAAATTCGCTCGGCGTCACGGTCAGATCGCGGCGGGTAGCGTCGGCCTTTGCGGGCAGGTCGCTGACGTAGTGGTACATCAGAATTGGGACGTGCAAATCACGGAATTGGCCGTCCCACACAGGTTCAGAGAGATTGGACGTTCCCGGTGTTCGAGCGAATACAAGGCTACAGGACAGGAAGCAGACCACGACGACCAGTAAGGCTTTTGCGCGCATCTACCCATAATCCTCAACAATACAACCATGTCATCAGCATACGATAACCCGAATCGGTCGTCAATAAATTTCGTAACAATTACCCGGTGGCGAATCGTCGTTTTGGCGCTGGCGCTGATGCTGCTCGGCGGCGCGGCGCTGGCGCTAGCCCTGCTGCTCGGCGCGGCGAATCCACCCTACGCGGCGCACATGACCCGCTTCACGAGCAGCAATTTTTATAAGAATGCGGGCGGCTTGACAGCAATTTCGTCACTGAAAATGGATCGCCTGCCGTTGACATTTCAGCTTGAAGCGAGGGTTTCTGGCACACCCGATGCTGAGTGGGGCTTCTGGATTTGGGCAGGTAACGAATTGGCTGATTTTCATATCCGCAGCGACGGCTATTTCCATGCACCGGGATCGAACACCCAGCAGTTTCCCTTCATCCGACCAGACATGAATACCCTGTATCTCTCGATAACCTCCGATGACCCGCAAGCTGATTTTCCATCGGATTATCATTACACGTTTCGGATTAACGACGAAATCGCTGAACAGGGAACGATGGCAACTGGCCTCAGCGAATGGGGAGTCTTTCCACCACAAAGCGGAAACATCGATTGGAAGTCTATCAAAGTCTATACAGGATGAGTATCCTTGTGCGATTTTTCACCACTTGATAGGTTTTGGCAGGAGTCCGGGTGTAAAGTAGCCCGCATATGACGCACACATCACGCATTCCCGGTTTTTATAAACGTCCACTGGCTGAACGCGCCGCATTAGTCGCGGAGTGGGGCAAGCTCACCCCCGCCGAACAGTCGGTCATGCTCGGTATCGGCGGTCTGAACGCCGCCCAATCCGACAACATGATCGAGAACGCCGTCGGCGTCTATGCCCTGCCGCTCGGCGTCGCCACCAACTTCCTGATCAATAACGAAGAGTATCTGATCCCGATGGTGGTCGAAGAACCGTCGGTGCTGGCGGCGGTCAGCAACGCGGCGCGGCTGTTCCGCGAGGGCGGCGGTTTCAGCACGTCGAGCGACGAGCCGATCATGATCGGCCAGATTCAGGTGCTCGATCTCGATGACGTATTCGCGGCAGCGGGCGCGATCAAGGCGCAGCGCAAAAAGCTGGTCGATTTCGTCAATGAGCAAATTGGCGGCAGCATCGTCGAGCGGGGCGGCGGCGCACGCGGCATCGAAGTGCGCCCGCTCGAAACGACTCCGGTCGGCGCGATGCTGATCGTTCATCTGCTCTACGATGCCCGCGACGCGATGGGCGCGAACGCCGTCAACACCGCTGTCGAAGCGCTCGCGCCGGAGATCGAAGCAATCACGGGCGGGCGCGTCAACCTGCGTATCCTCAGCAACCTGACCGACCGCCGCAAAGCCAAAGTCGAGGGCATGATCCCGGCAAAGGAACTCGCGTCCGGCGATTTGAGCGGTGAGCAGGTCGTCAGGGCAATTGTCGAGGCAGGCGCGTTCGCGGCGGTCGATCCCTATCGCGCAACCACCCACAACAAGGGCATCATGAACGGGATTGACGCGGTAGCGATTGCGACGGGCAACGACTGGCGGGCGCTCGAAGCGGGAGCGCACGCTTACACTGCCCGCAGCGGTCAATACACCAGCATGACGCAGTGGTGGCAGGATGAGCAAGGCAATCTGCGCGGCTCACTGGAGATTCCGCTGGCGGTGGGTATCGTCGGCGGCGCGACGCGCGTTCATCCGGCGGCGCAGGTCGCGCTCAAAATTCTCGGCGTGACCTCAGCGCGGCAACTGGCGGAGATCATGGTTGCCGTCGGGTTGGCGCAGAACTTCGCGGCTATTCGCGCGCTTTCGACCGAGGGCATTCAGCGCGGGCACATGCGGATGCACGCCCGTCAAATCGCCGTCGCCGCCGGAGCGTCTGGCGCACAGGTCGCCAAAGTGGTCGAGCAGATGATCAGCGAGAACAATATTCGCCCGGAACGTGCGCGGGCAATTGTCGAAGGACTTAAAGGACAGTAACCCATGATGAATGGCAGCAATCCCAGTTTTCTGATGAAACCGGATCGCAAGGTCGGGATCGTCGGCTACGGCGCGTATGTGCCGCGCTATCGACTGCCCGGCAGCGAAGTCGCGCGCGTTTGGACGAACGGACTCGGCGGCAGCCCCGTGACCGAAAAAGCGGTCGCCGGGCCAGATGAAGATGTGACTACCATGTCAGTGGAAGCGGCACGTAACGCCCTCGCCCGCGCAGGTATCGATCCGCTGGCGCTGCGCGCCGTCTGGATCGGCAGCGAGAGTCATCCCTACGCGGTCAAGCCGACCAGCACGATTGTCGCCGAGAGCATCGGCGCATCGCCGAATATCGAAGCCGCCGACTGGGAGTTCGCCTGCAAAGCCGGAACGGAAGCGGTGCAGGCGTCGATTGGCATTGTCGGCAGCGGCATGGGCGCGTATACCCTCAGCATCGGCATGGATACGGCGCAGTCACGCCCCGGCGATGCGCTCGAATACACGGCGGCGTCGGGCGGCGCGGCCTTCATCATCGGCGCGGCAGAGGAAGCCTGCGCGGTCTATCAGGGCAGCTACAGTTTCGTCACCGACACGCCCGATTTCTGGCGGCGCGCGCACGAGGATTACCCCTCGCACGGCGAGCGCTTCACGGGCGAACCCGCCTATTTCAATCACAGCGTCTCCGCCGCCAGCACCATGATGGAGCTGATGGGCACGCAGGCCAGCGATTACACCTATGCCGTTTTCCACCAGCCGAACGTCAAGTTCCCACAGCGCGCCGCGCAGATGGTCGGCTTCACCGACGAGCAGATCAAGCCGGGGCTGCTGGCCGGCGAAGTCGGCAACGTCTATTCGGGATCGTGCATGTTGGGCTTGACGGCAGTGCTCGACATTGCCAAACCCGGCGACCGCATCCTGATGACCAGCTACGGCAGCGGCGCGGGTTCGGACTCGTTCGATCTGATTGTGACCGAACGTATAGACGAAATCCGCGACCGTGCGCCGAAAACGCGCGACTACATCGCCCGCCGCACGCAGATCGACTATGCCACTTATGCCCGCTATCGCGGCTTGCTGAAGGACTAATATCATGCGTGATGTTGCCATTATCGGCATTGGACAAACCCCGGTTGGCGAACATTGGGACACCAGCCTGCGGATGCTCGGCGCGGACGCGGCGCGCGCTGCTCTTGACGATGCGGGCATCAGTCAGGTCGATGCGCTCTACGTCGGCAATGCCTACGGCGCGAGCGTCAGCAGCCAGTCGCAGATCGCGCCGCTGCTCGCTGATTACAGCGGCTTGAACGGTGTTGAAGCCTTCACGGTCGAAGCGGCGGAAGCATCCGGCGGCGCGGCGCTGCGTACTGGGTATCTCGCAGTCGCGTCCGGCGCAGTTGATACGGTTATGGTACTCGGTGTCGAGAAATCGACCGACATGATCGGCACAGCGCGCACGCAGGCGCGCAGTGTCAGCCTCGACGCGGATTACGAAGCGATTCACGGTGCGACCCTCCCTGCCCTCGCCGCTTTGCTCATGCGCCGCTACATGAACGACTATGGTCTCGACCTGAGCGCCTTCGAGAACTTCAGCATCAATGCGCACGCGAACGGCGGCAAAAACGAAAATGCCATGTATCGCAATAAGATCAAGCCCGGTGCGTTTGCTAAAGCGCCGATGATCGCCGATCCGGTCAGCCTGTTCGACAGCGCACCGGATGCCGATGGCGCTGCCGCCCTGATCCTGACCAGCGCCGAACGCGCGGGCGACCTCGTGCCGCAGCCGATTCGCATCACCGGAAGCAGCGCTGCCAGCGATACCCTCGCCCTGCACGACCGCGCCGATCTGTTCGCGCTCAACGCCGTCACGGTTTCGACAAACAAGGCGCTGGCACAGGCCAGCATCGAGCGTGGCGCGATCAACCTGTTCGAACTGCACGACGCTTTCACGATTTTGAGTGTCCTGACTCTGGAAGCAGCGGGCTTCGCGGCGCGCGGCGAAGGCTGGAAACTGGCGAGCCAAATCGGGCTGGATGGTACGCTGCCGATCAGCACGTTCGGCGGTTTAAAGAGTCGCGGCAACCCGGTTGGAGCCACAGGAATCTATCAGGCGGTTGAAGCGGTACTGCAACTACGTGGACAAGCGGGCGCGAATCAGGTCGCCAATGCCAGAACTGCCATGATCCAAAGTGTGGGTGGACTCGCCAGTTCAGTCGTCACCCATATTCTGCAAGTTTAAGGCTTACAGAGCGATCATTGAGAGGCTTTGGAAGCCTTTCCCCTCGCAGTGATAGGTTTTGATAGGCTTTTGCGCCTATGATGAAACGCAGTTAAGTTGTGCCAAATGGCACAATTACAAGGAATCGTGAAGGAGTAACAGAATGCAAATTTCACGTCACTGGAGACTTAATTCGCAGCGCTATCGTCTCGAAGGTGTGCGTTACGTCAACGGCGAAGTTCGCTTACAGGCGCGTCCGCTTCAGGCGACCGAGCCGCGCGAAACGCCGAAGCCCGTTCAAGCGCCTGCGACGGTGGTGACAGGTCGCTAATGATGGTGGAATCGCGCAAGCCGGACGTTCAGACCGAACGTTTTACCTTCGCAGGTACGGGCGAAATCTTCAGCTTCACGACCGTTCAGGAGCCGCCCGAAGGTTTCGAAGGGCAAGCGCCCTACGTGATTGGGCTGATCAGGCTTGATGAAGGCCCGGTGATCACCGCGCAGATCACCGATCTTGACGGGCCGCCGCAAATCGGCGACAAGGTTGAGATGGTCACGCGCAAGCTGACGGCGGAGGGCGAGCGCGGCATGATCGTCTATGGCTACAAGTTCCGCAAAGTTCTACCGAGAAGCTAATCGTCTCACGAAATTTGTGTAGGGGCATGGCGTACCGTGCCCCTACTGATTCCTACGCGCGAAATCGTGTACAATAGCATTTCGACTGACAGGAATGCTGAATGCCAACACGACTCGCGCTGGGAAAACGCGGCGAACAGCTAGCCGCTGATTATCTGAAACGGCACGGCTATCTGCTCGTGGA